>NZ_CP032229.1:3320618-3622493 GCF_004328625.1 Streptomyces seoulensis | reverse complement strand
GAGCCGGACTGCTTGGGCTTGATCACGAGCTGGTAGGCGTCGCGGCCGGCGATGCGGGCGGTGCCGTCGACGGTGACCGAGGTGGTGGAGTCGACCGACTTCAGCGCCTCCTTTGCGAAGTCGTCGGGCGTGGCGCTCGGCCGGTGCTCGCGCTTGTCGCCGGTGTGCTGGGCGGTGGTGTGGAAGACCTCGTTGCTCGCGCTGTCGTAGCCCCACACGTTCTTGTCGTTGTGGATCAGGCTGTACTCGGCGTCGCGCTCCAGCAGCGAGACCTTCTGCTTCTCGGGGCCGTCGGCGGCCACCCGCAGGGTGTGGGTGCCGGAGGCCAGCTCGGTGAGCTTGGTCCGCGGGTCGGCGGAGGAGTCGTCGCCGCCCTGGCCGCCCATGCCGCCCTGGAGGGCGCCGAGGTCGGGCAGGCCGAGGTCGGTGCTGACCTTCACGGTGCCGGACATCCGCTGGACGTCGGACTTGGCGATCTTCTCGACGAGCTGCTGCGCGGTGATCTTCGGCAGGTCCGGGTCGCCGGAGGCGGCGAGCGCCGGGACCAGCCCGATGGTGGCGGCCGCGACACCCACCACCGCGACGGGCACGACGTACCGGGCGGCCTTGCGGCGGCCGGTACGCGGGTCCTCGTCGGGGCCGGTGCCGGTCGCGTGGTCGGATTCGTACGGTGCCATGTCTGCCTTACCTCCGTCGTCGGCGGCGGCTGCGCTCTATGGGTTCCACCCGAGCCGCCATTCTCACCCGGATCGGTGAGGAGTGGTGGTTTCCCTGGTTCCCATCACACCAAGGCGGCAGTCCTCAGGCGTCAGCCCACGGAGCCAACTCGGCGTACATCTGCGGTATGACGTACGCACCGGGCGCCCGCACCGACCCGTAGGGGTCGGACGAGCGCCCCTGTGTCTCAGCCCGCCCGGTGCACCACGGCGTCGCACAGTTCGATCAGGGCCGACTTGGCGGTGCAGTCCTTCAGCGGGGCGAGGGCCGCGCGGGCCTCCTCCGCGTACCGCACCGCGTCGCGGCGGGCCAGCTCCAGCGCGGGGTGGGCGCGCAGCGCGGTGAGCGCCTCGGCGAGCCGGGCGTCGTCGCTGAGGTCGGAGTCCAGCAGCTCGCACAGCGCGAGGTCGGCGGGCTCGCCGAGCCGGGCGGCGCGCTCGCGCAGCCGGAGCACGGGCAGCGTGGGCACGCCCTCGCGCAGGTCGGTGCCGGGGGTCTTGCCGGACTCGTCGGACTCTGAGGCGATGTCCAGCACGTCGTCGGCGAGCTGGAAGGCGACGCCGAGCCGCTCGCCGTACTGGGTGAGCACGTCGACCACGCTCTCCTCGGCGCCGGACATCATGGCGCCGAACCGGCAGGACACGGCGACCAGGGAGCCCGTCTTGCCGGAGAGCACGTCGAGGTAGTGCTCGACAGGGTCGCGGCCGTCCTGGGGACCCGCGGTCTCCATTATCTGGCCGGTGACGAGGCGCTCGAAGGCGAGGGCCTGCACCCGGACGGCCTCGGGGCCGAGATCGGCGAGTATCTGCGTGGCGCGGGCGAAGAGGAAGTCACCGGTCAGCACCGCGACGGAGTTGCCCCAGCGGGTGTTGGCGCTGTCCACGCCGCGCCGCACGGCCGCCTCGTCCATGACGTCGTCGTGGTAGAGCGTGGCCAGGTGGGTCAGCTCGACGACGACGGCCGAGGGGACGATGCGCGGGGCGTGCCGGTCGCCGAACTGGGCGGACAGCAGCACGAGCAGCGGACGGAACCGCTTGCCGCCGGCCCGCACCAGGTGCTGGGCGGACCCGGTGATGAAGGGGACATCGCTCTTGGTGGCCTCTAGCAGGCCCGCCTCGACAGCCGCCAGTCCGGCCTGGACATCGGCTTCCAGTGCCTGGTCCCGCACGCTCAGCCCGAACGGCCCGACGACGGTCACGAGGTTCTCCTGTCTGCTGGTGTCTGCTGGCGACTTCACGGCTTGTCGATAGGTCGCTGCCATCAGTCAAGGCAGCGTATCCGGTCCTCTTTCGATCACCGATCGCACCCACCGGTCCAGCTCGTGAGGTAGCGGTCACACCGGCCCAACGAACGGGAAGGTCCCAGAGGTTCCGCCTGGGAGGGACCGACACTCCCTAATACCCACAGACGGCCCAAATGCACATAATCCCCCATGTCTGATTTTGCGTATTTTGCGATTCCGTGAGTTGGCTCACGCGGACCACTCGGCCGCGGATACCCCCGCAAGACCCCCTCTCACCCCCTTCTTACCGTGCGGGACACGGAAGTTGGGGATTGGCTGACGCAAAGGATCAAGTGGGCCATTTGGGACAGAGCAAGGTCAACTAGCGCTTTGGGTGAATCCAGTACTTGTTCAGGACATGTGCGGTCGCATACGTTCCCGCCCTGTCAGGCGAACGCCGAATCCTGCCGCGCCTGGCACACCCACTCACGAACTCATTCGTACGGCAGGAGCGGGGGACCCAGGTAAGCCGCCGGACCGGTGCGACCCATGTCGCGCCGGGACGGCTAGGGGTGAAGCCGAAATCGTCCCCGGTGTCCGACGGGCACCGGGGACGACGCGGCCGGGCACCTCCCCGCCCGAACCCGACAGCTCACCTCGCAGGCGACGGAGAGGAAACACCGACATGTCTGCTGCTGCTCAGCCGCGCCGTGCCCGCACCAACCGCCTCGTCCGCACGCTCGCCGTCGCCGGTACCGGTGCCGCGATGTTCGCGCTCCCCCTCGTCGGCGCCACCAGTGCCTCCGCCGCCCCGGCCGCCAAGCCCGCCGCCGCCTCCGCCGTGTACCCGAACAACCTCGACGGCTGGATCCGCCAGTCCCTGGCGATCATGGCCGAGAAGGGCATCCCGGGCACCTACAACGGCATCCACCGCAACGTGATGCGCGAGTCCTCGGGCAACCCGCTGGCCATCAACAACTGGGACATCAACGCCGTCAACGGCACCCCGTCCAAGGGCCTGCTCCAGGTGATCGACCCGACCTTCCGGACGTACCACGTCGCCGGCACGTCCTTCGACCCGTACAACCCGGTCGCCAACATCACCGCGGCCTGCAACTACGCGTACCACCGCTACGGCTCGATCGACAACGTCAACGGCCCGTACTAAGCCGGTACGACCGTCGCGTCCCGCCCCCGTCGCACGCCTCTCGCGTGCGACGGGGGCGCTGTCGGCTTCAGGGGGCGAACAGGCGCTCCAGGACGAGGGCCACCCCGTCGTCCTCGTTGGAGAGGGTCACCTCGTCGGCCACCGCCTTCAGTTCCGGGTGGGCGCCGGCCATGGCGACGCCGTGGGCCGCCCACTGGAACATCGGGATGTCGTTCGGCATGTCGCCGAAGGCGATCGTGTCCGCGCGGCCCAGGCCCAGGTGCTCGGCGGCCAGCGCGAGCCCGGTCGCCTTGGTGATCCCGCACGGCTGGAGCTCGACCGTGCCGGGGCCCGACATGGTGACCGTGGCCAGCGAGCCGACGACCGAGCGGGCGGTGGCCGCCAGTTCGTCGTCGGACAGCCGGTCGTGGCGCAGCAGCACCTTGCTGATCGGCGCCCGCCAGAGCTGCTCGCGCCGCTCCACCCGTACCGCGGGCAGGGTGGGGTGCGGCATCCGGTAGCCGGCCTCGATCAGGGTCAGCCCGTCCACGCCGTCCTGGTCGGCGGCCGCGTGCACCTGGCCGACCTCGGCCTCGATCTTGCCGAGCGCGGTCTCGGCCAGCTCCCGGTCCAGCCGGACCGACCACAGCAGGGTGGCGGTGGCGGCGTCGTACACCTGGGCGCCCTGCGCGCACACCGCGAGCCCGGTGCCGCCGAGCGCGGCCAGCAGGGGGCGTACGCGGGGCGCGGGGCGGCCGGTCACCACGAGGTGCCGGGCCCCGGCGCGTGCCGCCGCCGCGAGCGCGGCGAGCGACCGGGCGGAGACCGTGTCGTCGCCGCGCAGCAGCGTCCCGTCCAGGTCGGTGGCGATGAGCGCGGGACGGGAGAGCGGGGAGCGAGGGGAGGGTGCGGCCATGATCAGAGAATACGGATCACCGGTCCTCCCGACTCACCCCGTCGACACCGGAGTTGACGCGTGCCTCAGCTCCGCGCGCCGTGTGCCGCCGCCAGGTGTTTCGCCAGCCTCGGGGAGGCGAACTCGGTGCCGCACACGAAGCGCATCACCGGCCCGTACGACGCGGCCGCGGGCAGGCCGGTGAAGTACAGGCCGGGCAGCGAGGAGACGTAGCCGGGGCCCAGGCGCGGGGCGCCCCGGGTGACCGCGAGGTCCGTGCGCAGGCCGGGGCCGAGGAAGTCCAGCGCGGCCACGTCGACCCGGTAGCCGGTGGCCGCGATGACATGGTCGGCGGTGAGCCGCTCGGCGCGGCCGCCGTGGGTGCGCACGGTGAGCACCGGTGCGCCGTCCACCGCCTCGGCGGACACCACCCGCGCCACCTCCTTCACCTGCACCCGGCCCTCGAAGCGGTCCCGCAGCCACCAGGCGCCGAGCGGGCCCAGCACCCGGCGGACCAGATGGTGCCGGGCGCCCTCGGGCAGGAAGCGGTAGGGATCGGCGTGGTGGCTGAGCGCCCACAGCGACCAGGCGCGGCCGAACGGTGACTCGGGCCGGAACCTCGGCTGCTTCCAGGGCGGCGCGCCGAAGGCGACCTTCCCCCGGCCGCGCGAGACGACCCGTACCGTCGCGCCCGCCTCGGCGGCGAGGACCGCGGTCTCCAGCGCGGACTGGCCGGCGCCGACGACCAGCAGTTCCTTGCCCGCGAACCGGCCGAGGTCGTGGTGGAGCGAGCTGTGCGTGACCAGCGCGGGCCCGCCGAGCGCGGCACCGGCCAGCTCGGGCGGCAGATGGGCGAAGCCGGAGAGCCCGGTGGCGACGACCACCGCGCGGGCGGCGAACTGCTCCCCCGAGTCCAGCTTCAGCTCGAACCCGCCGGGCCGGCCCCGCTCCACCGACACCACCCGGACCTGCTCCAGGTCCGGCACCAGCCGCTCCCGGAACCAGTCCCCGTAGGCGACGAAGGTCTCCGCCGGGATGATGTCCTCGTCGGTGACCAGGCGCCTGACGCCCGCCGCGTCGCAGTAGTCGGCGAGCGTGTGGCCGGGCTGCGGGCAGTCGAGGTTCGAGGCGGCCGGGGTGGATTTCAGCAGCATCCCCTCCGGCATGTGCTCGCGCCAGCTCACCATGGGGTCACCGAAGACCCGTACGGGGATGCCGCGCGCCCGCAGATGGGCGGCGGTGGACAGGCCGTACGGCCCGGCCCCGATGACTGCAACCGGTCGGATCACGAAGTCCCTCCCCAGGAACACGGTGCGCCACATGCGTGGCCTTGCCTACTTCGTGGAGTGCGAGGTGCCGCCGCCCCGGCGGCTGGTCCGCCAGAGCTGGTAGAGATGCTTCGCGCCGGGGCGGCCGAAGCGGGCGAGCATCGTGAGGAACGGCATCGGGTCGTCGCCCGCCAGCCATGCCAGCTCCGTGCCCTCGGCCCGCCTGGGGGCGGAGGGCGTGGTGTAGCCGCCGCGCCGGTAGGCGAGCCAGGCGGGCAGGTCGATGTTCTCCACGACGAACCGCCGCCCGGCCCGCTGCTCCCCCTCGGGAACGGCCCGGCCGGTGAGGTTCAGATGCAGCGCCCGGACGACGTCCACGCCCGACTCGCTCTCGAAGAGCCGGAACTGAGCGCCCATCCGGGGGTTGAAGTCCAGCAGCTTGTACTGGCCGTCGCGGCGGTCGAAACGCAGGTCGAGGTCGACGACCCCGGCGAAGCCGAGCTGCTTCACGAACCTCGTCGCCAGGTCGGCGAGTTCGGGGTTGTCGACGACGTACGCGTGGGCCGTCATGCCCGCGTGCGGGGGCCAGGAGCGGACCTTGACGCCGGTGAAGACGGCGAGCGGGTGGGCGTCCGCGTCGAAGCAGGCGTGCACGATCCAGTCCTCGGCCGCCTCCCTCGGCAGGTACTCCTGGAGGATCACGCCCGGGTCGTCGCCCCAGTCGCGGGCCAGGGCCAGCAGTCCGGCGCGGCTGCCGATCCGGGTGGTGCCGCCCACGGCGGGGCGGCTGCGCCGGACGAACGCCTCCCGGTTCTTGGCCACCACCGGGAACAGCGCCTCGTCCGCGAAGGCCACGACCTGGTCGTACGAGGTCGGGAAGACGGTCGTCGGGCTGGCGACGCCGTGCTCCTCGCACAGCTCGTGCAGCCCCTGCTTGCTCGCCAGCCGCCTCGGCAGGGCCGGGTCGACGGGCGGGAAGAGGAAGGCGCCGGACAGCTCGTCCTGGTGCTCGGCGATGAGGACGGCCGCCTCCTCGTCGGTCGGGATCAGCACGGTCGGGCGGCCGATGCGGCGTCCGATCCGGCGTAACCCCTCCACGAGGTGCTCCGGCTCCTCCGCGCCGGTCGTCGGCCAGACGAACGCCCGCTCCAGATAGCGGGAGGCGGCGGCCGGGGTGTACGGGTCCTCGGTGATGGCGTACATCGGCACGCCCAGCCGGCCGAGGCTGCGGATGGCGCCGACTCCGCCGTGGTGCAGTGGATATCCGCCGAACTTGACTATCAGTCCCGGCACTTCACGGTCCGCCTCGACGGGCGCGGCAAAGCGTCTTCCGGCCACGGGTCCCCCCACGTGTCCCCCCTTTGGACCGGACCCACCCCGTCCGTGTCCCCCGAAGGACGCTAAGCCGGAACACATCCCTCCGACAAGCACTACTCGGACATTGCGAACTCTTTAGACACGGCCCCCATCAGCCGCCGCACCCTGCCCAGCACACCGGTTCCGGCCGTAACGTGTGGGCCGACGCTATGGATCATCAACCCAGGCCGACGCGGATGAGAGTGAGGCAGCACCCCATGCCCCCCGTGCCACCGTTCGACGTTCCCGAGGGCGACCCCTTCGGTCCGCACAACCTTCCCTATGGCGTGTTCTCGCCCTCCGGCAGCAGTGACCGCCGGATCGGTGTCCGGCTCGGCGACCATGTGCTGGACGCGGGCGCCGCCGCCCGCGCGCTGGACTTCCCGCACGCGGACCTGCTCGCGGCGCCGAACCTCAACCCGCTGCTGGCCGCGGGGCCCGCCGTCTGGGCCGAGGTGCGCGCGGCGCTCACCGAGTGGGTCACGGACCCCGCGCACCGGGCGGCCGTCGAGCCTCTCTTCCATGAGCCGGCGCAGGTCACCCTGCACCTGCCGTTCGAGGTGGCCGACTACGTCGACTTCTACGCCTCCGAGCACCACGCCCGGAACGTCGGCCAGATCTTCCGCCCCGACTCCCCCGACCCGCTCACCCCCAACTGGAAGCACCTGCCCATCGGTTACCACGGCCGCGCGGGCACCATCGTGGTCTCCGGCACCGACGTGGTCCGCCCCTCCGGCCAGCGCAAGGCCCCCGCCGACCCGGCACCCGTCTTCGGACCCTCGATCCGGCTCGACATCGAGGCGGAGGTCGGCTTCGTGGTGGGCGTGCCCTCCGCGCAGGGCACCCCGGTGCCGCTGACCGGGTTCCGGGACCACGTCTTCGGGCTGTGCCTCCTCAACGACTGGTCGGCGCGGGACATCCAGGCGTGGGAGTACGTGCCCCTCGGGCCCTTCCTCGGCAAGTCCTTCGCCACCTCGGTCTCGGCGTGGATCACACCGCTGGCCGCGCTGGAGGACGCCCGGGTGGCCCCGCCCGAGCGCACCCACCCGCTGCTGCCCTACCTCGACGACTCCGCGCCCGGGGTCGAACCCGGCGGCTACGACCTGCGGATCTCCGTCGCGATCAACGGCCAGGTGGTGGCCGAGCCGCCCTTCTCCACCATGTACTGGACAGCCGCCCAGCAGCTCGCCCACCTCACGGTGAACGGCGCCTCGCTGCGCACCGGCGACCTCTACGCCTCCGGCACGGTCAGCGGACCCGCCGAGGGACAGCGCGGTTCGCTGCTGGAACTGACCTGGAACGGGCGCGACCCCCTCGAACTCCCGGACGGCAAACGGGCGTTCCTTGAGGACGGGGACGTGGTGACCTTCACGGCCTGGGCGCCGGGGAAGGACGGCGGGCGGATCGGGCTGGGCGAGGTCGAGGGGCGGATCGTCAGCGGCTGAGGCCGAGGGGCGCGTCCGGGGGGGGCGCGGGCCGGGCAGCGGCCGGGGCCGGGGGGTGCGGGTGTGCCGTACGCCTGTCTTCGGCGGGCGCGGGCCGTCATACTGACGGCATACGCGACAGGCGGCCCGCGCCCTGCTCTCCAGCGGGCCGTACCCCCTTCCGACCAGGCACGTCCGACAGGAACCGGAGCCCCGGCATGACCGTCTGCCTGCTCCTGCTGACCGTCCTCGCCCTGACGGCCGCCGTACCGGCGCCCCGGGCGCTGACCCGTGCCGCGTGGCCGGAGCGGGAGCCGGTGGTGGCGCTGTGGGTGTGGCAGTGCCTGGTCGCCACGGTGCTGCTGTGCTGCCTGACCGCGCTGGTCCTGGGCGCGGCGGCCGTTTTCCACACCGTCCGCGACCATGTCTTCGCCCCGGCCCCGCCCGCCGTCACCGCCGCCTACGACCTGTCGGCCGCGCCCGCCTGGGCCACCGCCCTCACCCTGCTGCTGGCCTCCGGCGCCGCCTGGACCACGGCGATGCTGGGCCGCGAGCTGACCGAGGCGCGGCGGCGGCGCGGGGTGGCCCGCGCGCAGCTGCGGGAGCGGGCTCCGGACCTGCCCGGCGGGCTGCCCCCGGCGCGCGGTCCGCTGCTGGTGCTGGAGGACGAGTACCCGGACGCCTGGTGGATGCCCGGACATCCGGCCCAACTGGTGGTGACCACGGGCGCGTTGCACCGGCTCACCGGGCATCAGGTCGACGCGGTGCTCACCCATGAGCGGGGGCACGCCCGCGCCCACCACGACTGGCTGCTGCATCTGTCCAGCGCGCTCGCCACGGGCTTTCCGCGCGTCCCGCTCTTCGCCCACTTCTGCGACCAGACGCACCGGCTGGTGGAGCTGGCCGCCGACGACACCGCCTCACGGCGCTGCGGGCACGTCACCACCGCGCTGGCCCTGATCGAGCTGAACCAGCACCGGGGTGTGCTGTCCTGTGCCTCGTCCCGGCGGCTGCTCGGCGAGCGGGTCGACCGGCTGCTGGAGCCGCCACCCCGGCTGCCGCGCGGACACCGGGCGCTGACCGCGGCGCTGGCCGCGCTGGTGCCGTTGCTGCCGCTGCTGATCACCTTCGCACCGGGGCTGACGGCGCTGGCGTAGGGCTTTGCCGGTCAGGACCAGTCGGGCTCCTCCTCACCGTCGGGCCAGTGGAGGTCGGGGGAATCCCCGGCGGGGGCCAGGGTGCTGGCGGGGGCCGGGGCGGGGATCTTCGGGGTCGCTTCCGGGGCGCCGGCCGGGGCCGGGGCCGGCCGGCCCTCCAGGACCGCGAGCACTCCCTCGCCGTACGTGGCGAGCTTCTTCTCGCCGACCCCGCTCAGCGTGCCCAGCTCGGCCACCGAGCGGGGGTGGCTGGTGGCGATCTCACGGAGGGTGGCGTCGTGGAAGATGACGTACGCCGGGACGCCCTGCTCCTTCGCCTGCTCCGCGCGCCAGGCGCGCAGCGCCTCGAAGACGGGGACCAGCTCGGCGGGCAGTTCGGCGGCGGCGGTCTTGCCCTTGCGCTCGCCCCGGCCGGCGGAGCGGGCGGTGGTCGGGCGCTTGGGCTCCTTGCGCAGCGGCACCTCGCGCTCCCGGCGCAGCACCTCGCCGCTGGCCTCGGTGAGCACCAGCGTGCCGTACTCCCCCTCGACGGCCAGCAGTCCCTGCGCGAGCAACTGCCGCACCACGCCCCGCCATTCGCCTTCGGCGAGGTCGTCGCCGATGCCGAAGACGGAGAGCTGGTCGTGGTCGAACTGGATCACCTTGGCGGTGCGCTTGCCGAGCAGGATGTCCACGATCTGCACGGTGCCGAACTTCTGGCCGCGCTCGCGCTGGAGCCGGACCACGGTGGAGAGCACCTTCTGCGCGGCCACCGTGCCGTCCCAGGTCTCCGGCGGGGTGAGGCAGGTGTCGCAGTTGCCGCAGCCCTCCTCGGTGGGGTCCTGGCCGAAGTAGGCGAGGAGCTGGCCCCGGCGGCAGCGGACGGTCTCGCACAGCGCCAGCATCGCGTCCAGGTGGGAGGCGGCGCGGCGGCGGAACGCCTCGTCGCCCTCGCCGGACTGGATCAGCTTGCGCTGCTGCACGACGTCGTTGAGGCCGTACGCCATCCAGGCCGTGGAGGGCAGTCCGTCGCGGCCCGCGCGGCCGGTCTCCTGGTAGTAGCCCTCGATGGACTTGGGCAGGTCGAGGTGGGCGACGAAGCGGACGTCGGGCTTGTCGATGCCCATGCCGAAGGCGATGGTGGCGACGACCACCAGGCCCTCCTCGCGCAGGAAGCGGGACTGGTGCCGGGCGCGTGTGGCCGCGTCCAGGCCCGCGTGGTACGGGACGGCCGCGATGCCGTTGGCGGTGAGGAACTCGGCGGTGCGGTCGACGGAGTTGCGGGAGAGGCAGTAGACGATGCCGGCGTCGCCGGCGTGCTCCTCGCGGAGGAAGGCGAGGAGCTGCTTCCTGGGGTCGGCCTTGGGGACGATGCGGTACTGGATGTTGGGGCGGTCGAAGCTGGCGACGAAGTGGCGGGCCTCGGGGAGGTTCAGCCGCTGGGTGATCTCCTCGTGGGTGGCGCGGGTGGCCGTGGCGGTCAGGGCGATCCGGGGCACGTCCGGCCAGCGCTCGCCGAGCAGCGAGAGGTTCAGGTAGTCGGGGCGGAAGTCGTGGCCCCACTGGGAGACACAGTGCGCCTCGTCGATGGCGAAGACGGAGATCTTGCCTCGGGAGAGGAGGTCGAGCGTGGCGTCCACGCGCAGCCGCTCCGGGGCCAGGTAGAGCAGGTCCAGCTCGCCGGCGAGGAACTCGGCCTCCACCGTCCGGCGCTCGTCGAAACCTTGCGTGGAGTTGATGAACCCCGCCCGCACGCCCAGCGCGCGCAGCGCGTCCACCTGGTCCTGCATCAGCGCGATCAGCGGCGAGACCACGACACCGGTACCCGGCCTGACCAGCGCCGGAATCTGATAGCACAGCGACTTTCCGCCACCGGTCGGCATGAGCACCAGCGCGTCCCCGCCGGCCACCACATGCTCGATGACCGCTTCCTGCTCGCCCCGGAACGCGTCATACCCGAACACCCGGTGCAGCGCGGCCAGCGCCCCGCTCCCGGCTACGGCCGGCCCCTCGCTCACCGTCGTCATCCCGCTGATCCCACCTGTCCCGCTGCTCGCCCTGCCCGATACGCGGTCCCTCGACCACCGCCTCCACCATAGGCGCCCCCGCCGACAGCCCCGGGAGTTATCCACAACCCTGACACTTCAGCGTGACCAGCCGATAACTTGGTGCAACCGTTGAGAATCCCGACCGTAGGAGCAGCACGAGCGTGGCGGTTGACACTTTGGCGCCTGCATGACCCGTCCCTCCCGAAGGGGGATGGAAGGCCGACGATCTTGACTTGCTCCCGGACCTGCCGCAGCACACGCAGTTGATCGACGCGAGCCTGGTCTTTCCCTGCCCTCAGTCGGTGTTTCACTCACGTGCCACAGGATTTTTCGGTCGTGGGCTCAGCAGCTCCGCACCTCCGGAGCTTGAGGTGATCCAGCGGTTCACCATTGACATCGACCCTCAGAACAGGCCGGAACCGGACGTAGTCGTCGTCCGGCAAGCTGCCGTGAGGGGATTCGAACAGACGCGAGTAGCTGCATCTGAGGTCGTGCTGGTTATCGAGGTCGTCTCCCCGGACTCCGCCTCCCGCGACCGCGAGACCAAGCCGATGAAGTACGCCCGCGCCAAGATCCCGCACTTCTGGCGCGTCGAGAACGAGCGGGGGCGCCCGGTGATCCACGCCTTCGAGCTGGAGCCGACCACCGGTACGTACACCAGCGTGGGCATCTTCCGGGATCGGATGAAGGCCGAGGCGCCGTTCCCCGTCGACCTGGACCTCACCAGGATCAAGACCCGCCGGGACACAGCCGAGTAGCCACCGCTCGCACACGCACGACGGCCCGGCACCCGAAACCGCAGGGTGCCGGGCCGTCGTGCCGGATCAGCGGACGAACACCCCCGCGCTCCCCGCCAGGTCCAGGAAGTACTGGGGCGCCACGCCCAGGACGACCGTGACGGCTACGCCGACCGCGATGGCGGTCATGGTGAGGGGGGAGGGGACGGCGACCGTGGGGCCGCCCGGCTGGGGGTCGCTGAAGAACATGAGGACGATGACGCGGATGTAGAAGAAGGCGGCGATGGCCGAGGAGATCACGCCGACCACGACCAGGGGGGCCGCACCGCCCTCCGCCGCGGCCCGGAAGACCGCGAACTTCCCCGCGAAGCCGCTGGTCAGCGGGATGCCGGCGAAGGCGAGCAGGAAGACGGCGAAGACCGCGGCCACCAGGGGTGAGCGGCGGCCGAGGCCGGCCCACTGGGAGAGGTGCGTCGCCTCGCCGCCCGCGTCGCGGACCAGGGTGACCACGGCGAAGGCACCGATCGTCACGAAGGAGTACCCGGCGAGGTAGAAGAGGACCGCCGAGACCCCGTCCTCCGTCGTCGCGATCACACCGGCGAGGATGAAGCCCGCGTGGGCGATGGACGAGTACGCCAGCAGCCGCTTGATGTCGGTCTGGGTGATCGCGACGATCGCGCCGGCCAGCATGGTGACGATCGCCACGCCCCACATCACCGGCCGCCAGTCCCAGCGCAGCCCCGGCAGCACCACGTACAGCAGCCGCAGCAGCGCGCCGAACGCGGCCACCTTGGTCGCGGCCGCCATGAAGCCGGTCACCGGGGTCGGGGCGCCCTGGTACACGTCCGGGGTCCACATGTGGAACGGCACCGCGCCCACCTTGAACAACAGGCCCATCACCAGCAGCGCCATGCCGATCAGCAGCAGCGCGTCGTTGCCCATGGTGTCCGCGAGCGCCGGGTCGACCCCGCTGACCGTGCCGTCCACGACCTGCGCGATGCGGGCGTAGGACACCGAGCCCGCGTAGCCGTACAGCAGGGCGATGCCGAACAGGGTGAACGCCGAGGCGAACGCGCCCAGCAGGAAGTACTTGACCGCGGCCTCCTGCGACATCATCCGCTTGCGGCGGGCGAGCGCGCACAGCAGGTACAGCGGGAGGGAGAGCACCTCCAGCGCGACGAACAGCGTCAGCAGGTCGTTCGCCGCCGGGAAGACCAGCATGCCCGCGACCGCGAAGAGCAGCAGCGGGAACACCTCGGTGGTGGTGAACCCGGCCTTCACCGCCGCCTGTTCCCCCTCACCGCCCGGTACGGAGGCGGCCTGCGCCGCGAAGGAGTCGACCCGGTTGCCGTGCGCCGCCGGGTCGAGCCGCCGCTCGGCGAAGGTGAACAGGCCGACCAGCGCGGCCAGCAGGATCGTGCCCTCCAGGAACAGCGCCGGGCCGTCCACCGCGACCGCGCCCATGGCCGCGATGTGTGCCTTGGTGGTGCCGTAACCGCCCGCCGCGAGCGCGACGACCGTCGCGAAGGCGGCGCACAGCGCGACGGCGGAGATGAACACCTGGGCGTAGTAGCGGGAGCGGCGCGGCACGAACGCCTCGACGAGCACCCCGATGAGGGCGGCGCCGAAGACGATCAGCGTCGGCGACAATTGTCCGTATTCGATCTTCGGCGCGTCGATCTTCGAGATCGGATCGGCCGCCGTTGTCCACAGGCTGTGGACGGCTGCTGCGCTCACTTGGCCGCCTCCACCGCAGGCTTGGGGTCCTTCTGATGTACGTCGGACATGGTCTGCTTGACCGCCGGGTTGACGATGTCCGTCAGGGGCTTGGGATAGACGCCCAGGAAGACCAGCAGCACGATCAGCGGCGCGACCACCAGCACCTCACGCATCCTCAGGTCGGGCATCGCCGAGACCTCCGGCTTCACCGGCCCGGTCATCGTGCGCTGGTACAGCACCAGCGTGTACAGCGCGGCCAGCACGATGCCGACCGTGGCGATGATCCCGATCACCGGGTACCGGCTGAACGTGCCGACCAGCACCAGGAACTCGCTGACGAACGGCGCGAGGCCGGGCAGCGACAGGGTCGCCAGGCCACCGATCAGGAAGGTGCCGGCGAGCACCGGAGCGACCTTCTGCACCCCGCCGTAGTCCGCGATGAGCCGGGACCCGCGCCGGGAGATCAGGAACCCGGCGACCAGCATCAGCGCGGCCGTCGAGATGCCGTGGTTGACCATGTAGAGGGTCGCGCCGGACTGGCCCTGGGTCGTCATGGCGAAGATGCCCATCACGATGAACCCGAAGTGCGAGATCGACGCGTACGCCACCAGCCGCTTGATGTCCCGCTGGCCGACCGCGAGCAGCGCCCCGTAGACGATGCTGATCAGGGCCAGCACCAGGATCACCGGGGTCGCCCACTTCGACGCCTCCGGGAAGAGCTGGAGGCAGAAGCGGAGCATGGCGAAGGTGCCGACCTTGTCGACCACCGCCGTGATGAGCACCGCGACCGGCGCGGTGGACTCCTGCATGGCGTTGGGCAGCCAGGTGTGCAGCGGCCACAACGGCGCCTTCACCGCGAAGGCGAAGAAGAAGCCGAGGAACAGCCAGCGTTCGGTGCTGGTCGCCATGGTCAGCGAGCCGTCGGCCCGCGCCTGGACGATCTCCTGGAGGCTGAAGCTCCCGGCGACCACGTACAGCCCGATCACCGCGGCCAGCATGATCAGTCCGCCGGCCAGGTTGTAGAGGAGGAACTTCACCGCCGCGTACGACCGCTGGGTGGACGCGGCCTCCTCGCCCTGGCTGTGCGCCCGGTCCCCGAAGCCGCCGATGAGGAAGTACATCGGGATCAGCATGGCTTCGAAGAAGATGTAGAAGACGAAGACGTCGGTCGCCTCGAAGGAGATGATCACCATCGCCTCGACGGCCAGGATCAGCGCGAAGAAGCCCTGCGTGGGCCGCCAGCGCCGGCTGCCCGTCTCCAGGGGATCGGCGTCGTGCCAGCCCGCCAGCACGATGAAGGGCATCAGCAGCGCGGTCAGCCCGATCAGGGCCACCGCGATGCCGTCCACGCCCAGTTCGTAGCGCACCCCGAAGTCCCTGATCCAGGAGTGGGACTCGGTGAGCTGGTAGCGGGCGCCGTCCGGGTCGAACCGGACCAGGACGACGATCGCCAGCGCGAGCGTGGCCAGGGAGACCAGCAGCGCCAGCCACTTGGCGGCGGTGCGCTGCCGGGCCGGCACGGCGGCCGTGGCCACCGCACCGAGCGCCGGGAGCGCGGCTGTCGCGGTCAGCAGGGGAAATGACATCGACATCGGTATCAGACCGCCCTCATCAGCAGCGTCGCGGCGACCAGGAGGGCCGCGCCGCCGAACATCGAGACCGCGTAGGAGCGGGCGAAGCCGTTCTGGACCCGGCGCAGCCGGCCGGACAGGCCGCCGAATCCGGCCGCCGAGCCGTTGACGACCCCGTCGACCAGGGTGTGGTCGACATAGACCAGCGAGCGCGTCAGGTGCTCGCCGCCGCGCACCAGCACGACATGGTTGAAGTCGTCCTGGTAGAGGTCGCGCCGGGCGGCGCGGGTGAGCACGGAGCCGCGCGGGGCGACGGCGGGTACGGGCTTGCGGCCGTACTGTGCCCAGGCCAGGCCCACGCCGACGACCAGGCAGACCATGGTGGCGCCGGTGACGGTGAGCGCGCTCAGCGGGGAGTGGCCCTCGGCGTGCCCGGTGACCGGCTCCAGCCAGTGCAGGAAGCGGTCGCCGATGTCGAAGAAGGCACCGCCCGCCACCGAGCCGACGGCCAGCACGATCATCGGGATCGTCATGGTGCGCGGGGACTCGTGGGGGTGCGGTTCATGTCCCTCGGCATCAGGCTGCCAGCGCTTCTCGCCGAAGAACGTCATCAGCATCACGCGGGTCATGTAGAACGCGGTGATCGCCGCGCCCAGCAGGGCCACCCCGCCCAGAATCCAGCCCTCGGTGCCGCCCTTGGCGAACGCCGCCTCGATGATCTTGTCCTTGGAGAAGAAGCCGGACAGACCCGGGAAGCCGATGATCGCGAGGTAGCCGAGGCCGAAGGTGACGAAGGTGATCGGCATGTACTTGCGCAGGCCGCCGTACTTGCGCATGTCGACCTCATCGTTCATGCCGTGCATCACCGAACCGGCGCCGAGGAACAGCCCGGCCTTGAAGAAGCCGTGGGTGACCAGGTGCATGATCGCGAAGACGTAGCCGATCGGGCCGAGGCCGGCCGCGAGGACCATGTAGCCGATCTGCGACATGGTCGAGCCGGCCAGCGCCTTCTTGATGTCGTCCTTGGCGCAACCGACGATCGCACCGAACAGCAGCGTGACCCCGCCGACGACGGTGACCACGAGCTGCGCGTCCGGGGCGCCGTTGAAGATCGCGGCGGAGCGGACGATCAGGTAGACGCCCGCCGTGACCATGGTGGCCGCGTGGATCAGGGCCGAGACCGGGGTCGGGCCCTCCATCGCGTCCCCGAGCCAGGACTGGAGCGGCACCTGGGCGGACTTGCCGCACGCGGCGAGCAGCAGCATCAGCCCGATCGCGGTGAGCCGCCCCTCCGACGCGTCGCCGGCGTGCTCCAGGACGGGGCCGAAGGCGAAGGTGCCGAAGGTGGTGAACATCAGCATGATGGCGATGGACAGGCCCATGTCGCCGACCCGGTTGACCAGGAACGCCTTCTTCGCGGCGGTCGCGGCGCTGGGCTTGTGCTGCCAGAAGCCGATCAGCAGGTACGAGGCGAGGCCCACGCCCTCCCAGCCGACGTACAGCAGCAGGTAGTTGTCGGCGAGGACCAGCAGGAGCATCGCCGCGAGGAACAGGTTGAGGTAGCCGAAGAAGCGGCGGCGCCGCTCGTCGTGCTCCATGTACCCGATGGAGTACAGGTGGATCAGCGAGCCGACGCCGGTGATCAGCAGCACGAACGTCATCGACAGCTGGTCGAGCCGCAGGGTGACGTCGGCCTGGAAGTTTCCGACCGAGATCCAGTTCCACAGGTGCTGGGTCCAGGTGCGGTGTTCGGCGTCCTTGCCGAGCAGCCCGGTGAAGAGGACCAGGCCGATGGCGAAGGAGGCGGTCGACAGCAGGGTGCCGACCCAGTGGCCGACGGCGTCCAGGCGCCGGCCGCCGAGCAGGAGCACGACGGCTCCGAGCAGGGGCGCCGCGATGAGCAGCGCGATCAGGTTCTCCACGATTCTTCCGACCCCTTACAGCTTCATCAGGCTGGCGTCGTCGACCGAGGCCGAGTGGCGGGTGCGGAACAGCGACACGATGATCGCCAGGCCCACCACGACCTCCGCGGCGGCGACGACCATCGTGAAGAACGCGATGATCTGGCCGTCGAGGTTGCCGTGCATCCGGGAGAAGGTGACGAAGGCGAGGTTGCAGGCGTTGAGCATCAGCTCCACGCACATGAACACCACGATCGCGTTCCGCCGGATCAGCACGCCGGTGGCGCCGATGGTGAACAACAGGGCCGCGAGATAGAGGTAGTTGACGGGGTTCACTGCGCCGCGTCCTCCGTCCGCTTGAAGGTGGCGGGAGTGCTCTCCGTGCGCTCCAGGCGGTCCTCGGCGCGCTGTTCCAGCGCCTTGAGGTCGCCCAGGGCCTGGGTGGAGACGTCCCGGATCTGTCCGCGTTCGCGCAGCGTCCGGCTGACGCTCAGCTCGGCGGGGGTGCCGTCGGGCAGCAGGCCCGCGATGTCCACCGCGTTGTGCCGGGCGTAGACGCCGGGGGCGGGCAGCGGCGGCAGTTGCTTCCCCTCGCGGACCCGCTGGTCGGCCAGCTCGCGCTGGGTCTTGGCCCGTTCGGTGCGCTCGCGGTGGGTGAGCACCATGGCGCCGATCGCGGCGGTGATCAGCAGGGCGCCGGTCAGCTCGAAGGCGAAGACGTACTTGGTGAAGATGAGGGTCGCCAACCCCTGCACGTTGCCGCCCGCGTTGGCCTGGCCGGTGCCATTGAACTGGGTGAGCGAGGCGTTGGCGATGCCGCCCAGCAGCAGGACGCCGAAGCCGAGCCCGCAGAGCAGGGCCAGCCAGCGCTGGCCCCTGATGGTCTCCTTCAGCGAGTCCGCGGCGGTCACGCCGACGAGCATCACCACGAAGAGGAAGAGCATCATGATCGCGCCCGTGTAGACGACGATCTGCACGACCCCCAGGAAATAGGCGCCGTTGGCGAGGTAGAACACCGCCAGGACGATCATGGTCCCGGCGAGACAGAGCGCGCTGTGCACCGCGCGCCGCATCAGGACGGTGCACAGGGCGCCGATCACCGCGACGCTGCCGAGAATCCAGAACTGGACCGCTTCTCCGGTGGACGTGGAATAGGCGGCGAGCTGTGCGCTCATGCCTCCACCCCCTCGTCCTCGGCCGCGCCCGAAGGGCTTGCGGATTGATGCAGTTCGCCCTTCGAGACGGCCACTTGGCGGACGGTGCCGGGGGCGGCCTCGGTCACCAGGCCCCGGTAGTAGTCCTGTTCGTCGGTGCCGGGGAAGATCGAGTGCGGGGAGTCGACCATGCCCTCGTCCAGACCGGCGAGCAACTGCTCCTTGGTGTAGATGAGGTTGGCCCGGCTGGAGTCGGCCAGCTCGAACTCGTTGGTCATCGTCAGCGCGCGGGTGGGGCACGCCTCGATGCACAGGCCGCACAGGATGCAGCGGGCGTAGTTGATCTGGTAGACCCTGCCGTACCGCTCGCCCGGCGAGTAGCGCTCCTCGTCGGTGTTGTCGGCGCCCTCGACATAGATGGCGTCGGCGGGGCAGGCCCAGGCGCACAGCTCGCAGCCGACGCACTTCTCCAGGCCGTCCGGATGGCGGTTGAGCTGGTGCCGTCCGTGGAAGCGGGGAGCGGTGGTCTTCTTCTGCTCCGGGTACTGCTCGGTCAGCCGCTTCTTGAACATGGCCTTGAAGGTCACGGCGAAGCCGGCCACGGGGTTCTGGAAACCGGGTGCGGTCTCCTTGGGCTCCTCAGCCATCGGACGCCTCCTTTCCATCCGGAGTCTGGTCACTCACAGTGTCCACTCCACCACTGACAATCAGCTCCCGCTCCTGGCGCGGCCGGCGCCTGGGCACCGCGGGCAACTGCTGTCCGGGCAGCGGCGGTACGGGGAAACCGCCCGCCAGCGGATCGAATCCGGGCTGCGGGGCCGGCTCTTCGGCGGCCTTGCCCTTGTCGCGGAACATGTCGGCGATGAAGGAGATCAGCAGCAGGGCGAGCACACCGCCGCCGACGTAGAGCGCGATGTCGGCGAAGTCGTAGTTCTCGTTGCGCAGCACCCGCACGGTCGCCACCAGCATCAGCCAGACCACCGAGACCGGGATCAGGACCTTCCAGCCGAGCTTCATGAGCTGGTCGTAGCGGACGCGGGGGAGCGTGCCGCGCAGCCAGATGAAGAAGAACAGCAGGAGCTGGACCTTGATGACGAACCAGAGCATCGGCCACCAGCCGTGGTTGGCGCCCTCCCAGAAGGTGCTGATGGGCCAGGGGGCCCGCCAGCCGCCGAGGAAGAGGGTGGCCGTCACCGCCGACACCGTCACCATGTTCATGTACTCGGCGAGCATGAACAGCGCGAACTTGATCGACGAGTACTCGGTGTTGAAGCCGCCGACCAGGTCGCCCTCGGACTCCGGCATGTCGAAGGGGGCGCGGTTGGTCTCGCCCACCATCGTGATCACGTAGAGGATGAAGGAGACCGGCAGCAGCAGGATGTACCAGCGGTCGTGCTGCTGTTCCACGATCGTGGAGGTCGACATCGACCCGGAGTAGAGGAACACCGAGGCGAACGCGGCGCCCATGGCGATCTCGTACGAGATCATCTGCGCGCAGGAGCGCAGGCCGCCCAGGAGCGGGTAGGTCGATCCGGAGCTCCAGCCCGCCAGCACGATGCCGTAGATGCCGATCGAGGCGACCGCGAGGATGTAGAGCATCGCGATCGGCAGGTCGGTGAGCTGCATCGTGGTGCGGTGGCCGAAGATCGAGATCTCGTTGCCGGCCGGGCCGAAGGGGATCACCGCGATCGCCATGCAGGCCGGGATGACCGCGACGATCGGCGCGAGGACGTAGATCACCTTGTCCGCGCGCTTGACGACGACGTCCTCCTTGAGCATCAGCTTCACGCCGTCGGCGAGCGACTGGAGCATGCCCCAGGGGCCGTGCCGGTTGGGGCCGACGCGCAGCTGCATCCAGGCGACGACCTTGCGCTCCCAGACGATGGAGAGCAGCACCGTCAGCATCAGGAACGCGAAGCAGAACACCGCCTTGACGACGACCAGCCACCAGGGGTCGCGGCCGAACAGCGAGAGGTCTTCAGCGGCGAGGAACGGGCTCATCCTCGAACCTCCTTGGGGGCCTCGTCGGCGAGCGCCGCCGGGCCGATACGGACGAGGGAGCCGGGCCCGGCCCCGGTGTCGGAGGCGACGCCCCGGCCGGCCGAGTCCAGCGGGAGCCAGACCACCCGGTCGGGCATCTCGGTGATCTCCAGCGGGAACGCGGTCGTCCCGGCGGGACCGGTGACGGCGAGCGTGTCGCCGTCCTGGACGCCCGCCTCGGCGGCCGTGGCCGCGGACACGCGCGCGTGGGCGGCGTGCCGGGTGCCGGCCAGCGCCTCGTCGCCCTGCTGGAGGACGCCGAGGTCGAGCAGGAGCCGGTGTCCGGCGAGCACGGCCTCCCCGGCCGCCGGGCGGGGCAGCGCGGCCCCGCTGTGCGCCGGGTCGGCCGCGGTGCCCCCGGTCCAGCCGCCGAGCCGGTCGATCTCCGCACGCGTGGTGCGCAGGTCCGGCAGGCCCAGGTGGACGTCCATGGCGTCGGCCAGCATCTCCAGGACGCGGGCGTCGGACGGGGCGAGCCGGCGGGTCATCTGGTCGGGCTTGAGCGCGGCCTCGAAGAAGCGGACCCGGCCCTCCCAGTTGAGGAAGGTGCCGGTCTTCTCGACCACCGCCGCCACCGGCAGCACCACGTCGGCGCGTTCGGTGACCTCGCTGGGCCGCAGCTCCAGCGAGACCAGGAAACCGACGCTGTCGAGCGCCTCACGCGCGCGTGCCGGGTCGGGCAGGTCGGCGACCTCCACCCCGGCGACGAGCAGCGCGGACAGCTCGCCGGTGGCGGCGGCCTCCACGATCTGCTGGGTGTCGCGGCCGTGCCGGGCGGGGAGTTCGGCCAGCCCCCAGGCGGCGGCGACCTCCTCCCGCGCGCGCGGGTCGGTGGCCGGGCGGCCGCCCGGCAGCAGCGTGGGCAGCGCGCCCGCCTCGACGGCGCCGCGCTCCCCCGCCCGCCGGGGAATCCACACCAGCCGGGCGCCGGTGGCGGCCGCCGCGCGCGTGGCGGCGGTCAGGCCGCCCGCGACACCCGCGAGCCGCTCGCCGACCACGATCACGGCGCCCTCGGCGCGCAGCGCCTCGGCCGCCCCGGTGCCGGCGTCCTCCAGACCGACCCCGCCGGCCAGCGCGTCCAGCCACTCGGGCTCGGTGCCGGGCGCGGCCGGCAGCAGCGTGCCGCCCGCCTTGGTCAGGCCCCGGGTGGCGTGCGTGGCCAGGGAGTACACCTTCTGGCCGTGCTTGCGCCACGCCTTGCGCAGCCGCAGGAAGACGCCGGGCGCCTCCTCCTCGGCCTCGAACCCGACCAGCAGCACGGCGGGCGCCTGCTCCAGCGCGGTGTACGTGACCCCGGTGCCGTCGAGGTCGCGGCCCCGGCCGGCCACCCGCGCGGCGAGGAAGTCGGCCTCCTCCCCGCTGTGCACACGGGCCCGGAAGTCGATGTCGTTGGTGTCGAGCGCCACCCGCGCGAACTTGCTGTACGCGTAGGCGTCCTCGACGGTCAGCCGGCCCCCGGTGAGCACCCCGGCGCGGGAGCGGGCGGCGCCCAGGCCCCGCGCGGCCGCGTCCAGCGCCTCCGGCCAGGAGGCCGGCTCCAGCACGCCCTCGGCGTTGCGGACCAGCGGGGTGTCGAGCCGGTCGCGCTGCTGGGCGTAGCGGAAGGCGAACCGGCCCTTGTCGCAGACCCAGTCCTCGTTGACCTCCGGGTCGTTGGCGGCGAGCCGCCGCATGACCTTGCCGCGCCGGTGGTCGGTACGGGTGGCGCAGCCGCCCGAGCAGTGCTCGCACACCGACGGCGAGGAGATCAGGTCGAAGGGGCGGGAGCGGAACCGGTAGGCGGCCGAGGTGAGCGCGCCGACCGGGCAGATCTGGATGGTGTTGCCGGAGAAGTACGACTCGAACGGGTCGCCCTCGCCGGTGCCGACCTGCTGGAGCGCGCCCCGCTCGATCAGCTCGATCATCGGGTCGCCCGCGACCTGGTTGGAGAACCGGGTGCAGCGGGCGCACAGCACGCACCGCTCGCGGTCCAGCAGCACCTGGGTGGAGATCGGGACCGGCTTGGCGTAGGTGCGCTTGCGGCCCTCGAAGCGGGTGTCGGCGTTGCCGTGCGACATGGCCTGGTTCTGCAGCGGGCACTCGCCGCCCTTGTCGCAGACCGGGCAGTCCAGCGGATGGTTGATGAGCAGCAGCTCCATCACGCCGTGCTGCGCCTTCTCGGCGACCGGCGAGGTGAGCTGGGTCTTCACCACCATGCCGTCGGTGCAGGTGATGGTGCAGGACGCCATCGGCTTGCGCTGGCCCTCCACCTCCACGATGCACTGGCGGCAGGCGCCGGCCGGGTCCAGCAGGGGGTGGTCGCAGAAGCGCGGGATCTCGATGCCGAGCCGCTCGGCGGCCCGGATGACCAGGGTGCCCTTGGGCACGCTGATCCCGATGCCGTCGATCGTCAGCGAGACGAGGTCCTCCGGCGGGACCGCCGCCTGCCCCCCGTCCGAGGGGGCATTGGTGGTCACGGTCATGCGTTCACCTCCGGGCGGTCCGCCCAGGCCGTCGACTTGGCCGGGTCGAAGGGGCAGCCCCGGCCCGTGATGTGCTGCTCGTACTCCTCGCGGAAGTACTTCAGCGAGGAGAAGATCGGTGAGGCCGCGCCGTCGCCCAGGGCGCAGAAGGACTTGCCGTTGATGTTGTCGGCGATGTCGTTGAGCTTGTCGAGGTCGGACATCGACCCCTTCCCGGCCTCGATGTCCCGCAGCAACTGCACCAGCCAGTACGTCCCTTCGCGGCAGGGCGTGCACTTGCCGCAGGACTCGTGGGCGTAGAACTCGGTCCAGCGGGTGACCGCCCGCACCACGCAGGTGGTCTCGTCGAAGCACTGGAGCGCCTTGGTGCCGAGCATGGAGCCGGCGGCGCCGACGCCCTCGTAGTCGAGGGCCACGTCGAGGTGTTCGTCGGTGAACATCGGGGTGGAGGAGCCGCCCGGGGTCCAGAACTTCAGCCGGTGGCCGGGACGCATGCCGCCGCTCATGTCGAGCAGCTGGCGCAGGGTGATGCCGAGCGGCGCCTCGTACTGGCCGGGGCTGGCGACGTGCCCGCTGAGCGAGTAGAGCGTGAAGCCGGGTGACTTCTCGCTGCCCATCGAGCGGAACCAGTCCTTGCCCTGGTGCATGATCGCGGGAACCGAGGCGATCGACTCGACGTTGTTCACCACGGTGGGACAGGCGTACAGGCCCTCGACGGCGGGGAACGGGGGCCGCAGCCTCGGCTGGCCCCGGCGCCCTTCCAGCGAGTCGAGCAGCGCGGTCTCCTCACCGCAGATGTAGGCGCCCGCGCCCGCGTGCACGGTGAGTTCGAGGTCGAGTCCGCTGCCGAGGACGTTCTCGCCGAGGAACCCGGCCTCGTACGCCTCGCGCACCGCCTCGTGCAGCCGGCGCAGCACGGGGACGACCTCGCCGCGCAGGTAGATGAAGGCGTGCGAGGAGCGGATCGCGTAGCAGGCGATCACGATGCCCTCGATGAGGCTGTGCGGGTTGGCGTAGAGGAGCGGGATGTCCTTGCAGGTGCCGGGCTCGGACTCGTCGGCGTTGACGACGAGGTAGTGCGGCTTGCCGTCGCCCTGCGGGATGAACTGCCACTTCATGCCGGTCGGGAAGCCGGCGCCGCCCCGGCCGCGCAGGCCGGACTCCTTGACGTAGGCGATCAGGTCGTCCGGGGACATGGCGAGCGCCTTGCGCAGGCCCTCGTAGCCGTCGTGCCGCCGGTAGACGTCGAGCGTCCAGGAGCGGTCCTCGTCCCAGAAGGCCGAGAGCACGGGGGCGAGCAGTTTCTCGGGGCTGGTGTCGTCCTTGACGTCGGTCACCACGGTCATCACTCCCCCTCCTCTGCGGTCGGTCCGGACGGGTGCGCCGGGTCGGAGGCCGAGGTGTCGACCGGGTCGTGGGAGCTGAGCCGCTCGGTGGGCGACGGGTCGTGCACCTGCTCCTCGCGCGGGGCCGCGTCGCGCGGGTGGACCACGCGGGCGGGCTGGGTCTCGCCCTTGGCCAGGCGCAGGCCCACCAGGGAGGCGTGGCCCGCGCTGCCGCCCTCCTCGACGGCGCCGGGGCGCTCGTCGGGGAAGCCGGCCAGGATGCGGGCGGTCTCCTTGAAGGTGCACAGCCGGGCGCCGCGCGTGGGCTCCACGGGAGCTCCGGCGCGCAGGTCGTCGACGAGGCGGGTGGCGCTGGCCGGGGTCTGGTTGTCGAAGAACTCCCAGTTGACCATCACCACCGGCGCGTAGTCGCAGGCCGCGTTGCACTCGATGTGCTCCAGGGTGACCTTGCCGTCGCCGGTGGTCTCGCCGTTGCCGACGCCCAGGTGCTCCTGGAGGGTCTCGAAGATGGCGTCGCCGCCCATGACCGCGCACAGGGTGTTGGTGCAGACGCCCACCTGGTAGTCGCCGGAGGGGCGGCGCCGGTACATGGAGTAGAAGGTGGCGACCGCGGTGACCTCGGCGGTGGTCAGCTCCAGCACGTCGGCGCAGAACTTCATGCCGGTGCGGGTGACGTAGCCGTCCTCGGACTGTACGAGGTGCAGCAGCGGCAGCAGGGCGGAGCGGGAGTCGGGGTAGCGCGCGATCACCTCGCGCGCGTCCCGCTCCAGCCGGGCCCGGACGTCGTCCGGGTAGGCGGGCGGGGGCAGTTCCGGCATGCCCAGGCCGACGCCCCGCTCGGAAGAAGAGGTGGTCACCGGTCGACGCCTCCCATCACGGGGTCGATGGACGCCACGGCCACGATGACGTCGGCGACCTGGCCGCCCTCGCACATCGCCGCCATGGCCTGGAGATTGGTGAAGGACGGGTCGCGGAAGTGGACCCGGAAGGGGCGGGTGCCGCCGTCGGAGACGGCGTGCACGCCGAGTTCGCCCTTGGGCGACTCGACGGCCGCGTACGCCTGGCCCGGCGGGACCCGGAAGCCCTCGGTCACCAGCTTGAAGTGGTGGATCAGGGCCTCCATGGAGGTGCCCATGATCTTCTTGATGTGGTCCAGCGAGTTGCCGAGCCCGTCCGGGCCGAGCGCGAGCTGCGCGGGCCAGGCGATCTTCTTGTCGGCGACCATGACCGGTCCCGGCTGGAGCCGGTCCAGGCACTGCTCGATGATCCTCAGCGACTGGCGCATCTCCTCCAGCCGGATCAGGAAACGGCCGTAGGAGTCGCATGTCTCGGCGGTGGGCACGTCGAAGTCGTAGTTCTCGTAACCGCAGTACGGCTGGGCCTTGCGCAGGTCGTGCGGCAGGCCGGTGGAGCGCAGGATCGGGCCGGTGGCGCCGAGCGCCATGCAGCCGGCCAGATCGAGGTGGCCGACGTCCTGCATACGGGCCTTGAAGATGGGGTTCCCGGTGGCGAGCTTGTCGTACTCCGGGAGGTTCTTCCGCATCTTCTTGACGAACTCGCGGATCTGGTCGACCGCGCCGGGCGGCAGGTCCTGCGCGAGTCCGCCGGGGCGGATGTACGCGTGGTTCATGCGCAGGCCGGTGATCAGCTCGTAGATGTCGAGGATCATCTCCCGGTCGCGGAACCCGTAGATCATGATCGTGGTGGAGCCCAGCTCCATGCCGCCGGTGGCGATGCACACCAGGTGCGACGACAGCCGGTTCAGCTCCATCAGGAGCACCCGGATGATGTCGGTCCGCTCGGTGATCTGCTCCTCGATGCCGAGCAGCTTCTCGACGGCGAGGCAGTAGGCGGTCTCGTTGAAGAAGGACGTCAGGTAATCCATCCGCGTGACGAAGGTGGTGCCCTGCGTCCAGGTGCGGAACTCGAGGTTCTTCTCGATGCCGGTGTGCAGATAGCCGATGCCGCAGCGGGCCTCGGTGACCGTCTCGCCCTCGATCTCCAGGATGAGCCGGAGCACTCCGTGGGTGGACGGGTGCTGCGGGCCCATGTTGACGACGATGCGCTCGTCGTCCGCCTTGGCCGCGGTCTGTACGACCTCGTCCCAATCGCCGCCGGTGACCGTGTAGACGGTCCCCTCGGTGGTGGCGCGGCCGGTTGCGTGGGGAGTGCTCACGAGTAGGACCTCCGCTGGTCCGGAGCCGGGATCTGGGCGCCCTTGTACTCGACGGCGATGCCGCCGAGGGGGTAGTCCTTGCGCTGCGGGTGGCCCTGCCAGTCGTCCGGCATCATGATCCGGGTGAGGGCCGGGTGGCCGTCGAAGACGATCCCGAAGAAGTCGTACGTCTCGCGCTCGTGCCAGTCGTTGGTCGGGTAGACCGTGACCAGGGACGGGATGCGCGGGTCGGCGTCGGGAGCGCTGACCTCCAGCCGGATCAGCCGGTTGTGGGTGATCGAGCGCAGGTGGTAGACGGCGTGCAGCTCGCGGCCCTTGTCGCTCGGGTAGTGCACCCCGCTGACGCCGGTGCACAGCTCGAAGCGGAGCGCCGGGTCGTCGCGCAGGGTGCGGGCGACGCGGAGCAGGTGCTCACGCTCGATGTGGAAGGTCAGCTCGTCGCGGTCGACGACGGTGCGCTCGATCGCGTTCTCCGGGAGCAGGCCCTGCTCCTCCAGCGCGCCCTCCAGCTCGTCGGCGACCTCGTCGAACCAGCCGCCGTAGGGGCGGCTCGCCGCGCCGGGGAGCCGGATCGAGCGGACCAGGCCGCCGTAGCCGGAGGTGTCGCCGCCGTTGTTCGCGCCGAACATGCCGCGCTGGACGCGGATCTCCTCGCCGCCCTGACCGCGCTGGCCCGGGAGGTTGGAGGCCGAGAGGTCCTTCTCGGGGTTCACGCCGTTGGCGCCGTTGTCCTCGCTCACCGCAGCAGCCCCTTCATCTCGATCGTGGGCAGTGCCTGGAGCGCGGCTTCCTCTGCCTCCCGGGCGGCTTCCTCGGCGTTGACGCCGAGCTTGGTGCCCTGGATCTTCTGGTGGAGCTTGAGGATCGCGTCCAGCAGCATCTCGGGGCGGGGCGGGCAGCCGGGGAGATAGATGTCGACCGGCACGATGTGGTCGACGCCCTGGACGATCGCGTAGTTGTTGAACATGCCGCCCGAGGACGCGCAGACGCCCATGGAGATGACCCACTTCGGGTTGGGCATCTGGTCGTAGACCTGCCGCAGCACCGGCGCCATCTTCTGGCTGACCCGGCCCGCGACGATCATCAGGTCGGCCTGGCGCGGTGAGCCGCGGAAGACCTCCATGCCGAAGCGGGCGAGGTCGTAGCGTCCGGCGCCGGTGGTCATCATCTCGATGGCGCAGCAGGCGAGTCCGAACGTGGCCGGGAAGACGGACGCCTTGCGCACCCAGCCCGCGGCCTGTTCGACGGTGGTCAGCAGGAAGCCGCTCGGCAGCTTTTCTTCGAGTCCCATGACTTAAAGGCCCCTCAGTCCCATTCCAGGCCGCCGCGCCGCCATACGTACGCGTACGCGACGAAGACGGTGAGCACGAAGAGCAGCATCTCCACGAGCCCGAAGACCCCGAGCGCGTCGAAGGTGACGGCCCAGGGGTAGAGGAAGACGATCTCGATGTCGAAGACGATGAAGAGCATCGCCGTCAGGTAGTACTTGATGGGGAAGCGCCCGCCGCCGGCCGGCGTGGGGGTCGGCTCGATGCCGCATTCGTAGGCTTCGAGCTTCGCGCGGTTGTAGCGCTTCGGACCGATCAGCGCGGCCATGACCACGGAGAAGATCGCAAAGCCTGCCCCGAGGGCTCCCAGTACGAGGATGGGCGCGTACGCGTTCACCGCTCCTCGCTCCCTTCAGTCGGCATTGACTGGTGGCGGATCACGGGCTCACAGCTGCCTCGTACGTCCCTCCGTCCCCACCTGTCCCGGCGAAGATCGAGAACATGTGAAGCAGGTCACAAGCCCAACTGCTCCGCATCTTATGCCCGACGCTCTGTGATCTGCGACACGGGGTATTGCACAAGCTTTGTGATCTCCACCACCTGACGAAGGATCATGAAGCCGGAGGATGGGTGATCTTCGCACGCGAAGCGTTCAGTTGATCACCAGAAGTGACATTCCCGCTCGTCGGTGCAGGCCAGAGGGAGTGCGGACGGGGTCGCTCAATATCAAGAGGGTTCCGGTGCATGCAAATTGGTGCTGGACGCATGCGACTGCTAGTGGAGGGCATTCACACCTCGGAGGGAGATCCGGGGCACGGTGTGGACGCGGTCCGGGCACGTGCGCGCGTTCACGAAGTCCCGACGGGCGGCCGATCGTCGCGGACGCGGCTCCGCCGGTGACCGTTCCGTGACCTCCGCCACACCGGTGGCGGGCGTTCCGGAGCCGGGCTTGGCCATCGACCCCAACCGATGGTAGGCGCGGGGCAATTCGGACGTAATGATCAAAGACCGTGATCAACGGCCCAATGATCTCCGTCCGCTATGTCCGTTACGGCGTCAATAAAGAGTGACGCGACCGGGTTTCGGAGATCCGATTGAACAATTGTGGCGCAGCACACGTTTGTTGAAGATATGAAGGAGCCCCTGGTACCGGTTGTTCCCATGTCCCACACCGCTCACATACGCAGCCACCGGAAGCCCCGCCGCAGCGCGTCGTCCATCGTCGTGCGGACCGGTGTCGCCGGCGGCGTCCTCAGCACCCTGGCGGTCGCCGGAGCGGCCGGCTACGCGAACGCGGCCGAGGCCGAGCCCGTGACGCAGACGCTCGAACTCCCCACCCTCACCGCCGACGTGGCCACCCAGGTCGCGCAGTCCGCGGACGCCACCCAGCAGGCGGCCGCGAACTACGAGCTGCAGGCCGAGCGTGACGCGGCCGCCGCCAGCGCCGCGAAGCAGGCCAAGGCGGACCTCGCCGACGCCCAGCAGAAGGCCGAGGCGAAGAAGAAGGCGCAGGAGGAGGCCCGTAAGCAGGCCGCCGCCCGTGCCACCCGCAACGCCGAGCGCACCGTGCTCTCCGCGTCCGCGAGCACCGACGCGGGCAGCTCCACGGTCACCGGCTCGTCCAGCGCGACCGGTTCGGCCGCGTCCATCGTGTCGTTCGTGAAGGCCCAGGTCGGCAAGGCGTACGTCTCCGGCGCCACCGGTCCCTCCGCCTACGACTGCTCGGGCCTGGTCCAGACGGCCTTCAAGCAGGTCGGCATCAGCCTGCCGCGCGTCTCCCAGGACCAGTCCACGGCCGGCACCCAGGTCTCCCTGGACAGCCTCCAGCCCGGCGACATCCTCTACTGGGGCAGCGCGGGCAGCGCGTACCACGTGGGCGTCTACGTCGGCGACGGCATGTTCGTCGGCGCCCAGAACCCCTCCACCGGCGTCGTGGAGCGTCCCCTCTCCTACGACCAGCCCACCGGCGCGGTCCGAGTCCTCTGACCCACCCCGCACCCGCACACGAAGGCCGCTGCCCTCGGGGGGCAGCGGCCTTCGTGCTGTGCGGCCTCAGTCCGTGTTCACGCCTTCGGGGCCACCTTGGTCAGGCCGTTGATGACGCGGTCCATGGTGTCGCCGCCGGTGGGGTCGGTGAGGTTGGCGAGGAGCTTCAGGACGAACTTCATCAGGAGGGGGTGGGTGAGGCCGCGCTGGGCGCCGATCTGCATGACCTTGGGGTTGCCGATGAGTTTCACGAAGGCTCGGCCGAGGGTGTAGTAGCCGCCGTAGGTGTCCTTGAGGACGCGGGGGTAGCGCTGGAGGGCGATCTCGCGGGTGGCCGGGGTCGGGCGGGCGTGGGCCTGGACGATGACGTCCGCGGCGAGCTGGCCGGACTCCATGGCGTAGGCGATGCCCTCGCCGTTGAAGGGGTTCACCATGCCGCCGGCGTCACCGACGAGCAGCAGGCCCTTGGTGTAGTGCGGCTGGCGGTTGAAGGCCATCGGCAGGGCCGCGCCCCGGATCGGGCCCGTCATGTGCTCCGGGGTGTAGCCCCACTCCTCCGGCATCGACGCGCACCACGCCTTGAGCACCTCGCGCCAGTCCAGCTCCTTGAAGGAGTCCGAGGTGTTCAGCACGCCGAGGCCCACGTTGGACGTGCCGTCGCCCATACCGAAGATCCAGCCGTAGCCGGGCAGCAGGCGGTCCTGGGCGCCCCGGCGGTCCCACAGCTCCAGCCAGGACTCCAGGTAGTCGTCCTCGTGACGCGGCGACTCGAAGTACGTACGCACCGCGACGCCCATCGGGCGGTCCTCGCGGCGGTGCAGGCCCATGGCGAGGGAGAGGCGGGTGGAGTTGCCGTCCGCCGCGACCACGAGCGGTGCGTGGAAGGTCACCGGGCGCTTGTCGTCGCCCAGCTTCGCCGTCACGCCGGTGATCCGGCCCGTACGGTCGTCGATGATCGGTCCGCTGACGTTGCAGAGCTCGAAGAGGCGGGCGCCCGCCTTCTGCGCCTGCCTCGCCAGCTGCTCGTCGAAGTCGTCCCGCTTCCGCACCAGCCCGAAGTTCGGGTACGAGGCGAGGTCGGGCCAGTCCAGCTGGAGCCGGGAGCCACCGCCGATGATGCGCAGGCCCTTGTTGCGCAGCCAGCCCGCCTCCTCGGAGATGTCGATGCCCATGGCCACGAGTTGCTTGACCGCGCGCGGGGTCAGTCCGTCACCGCAGACCTTCTCCCTCGGGAACTCGGTCTTCTCCAGCAGCAGGACGTCGAGTCCGGCCTTGGCGAGGTGGTAGGCGGTGGTGGAGCCGGCCGGCCCCGCGCCCACGACGATCACGTCTGCGGTGTTGTCGGAGAGGGGCTCAGTCACGGCGGGTTCTCCCCAAGGTGGTGAATCTTCGTGCCGACGGGCACTGGACATGGGCAGTCTATTCAGCAGAATTGATCAACCGGCTGAAGGGCTGCCCCGTGAACCGAACTCACCCCGTAGTACGGCTGCGTGTGCCCACCGACGAGGACGCCTTCGCCTGGCACCGTGCCTTCGCCGATCCCGAGGTCATGCGGTTCCACGGGGGGCGCCCCGCCGAGCTGTCCGTGTACGAGGAACTCACCGCCCGGCAGCGGCGGCACGACGCCGAGCTGGGGTTCTGCCTGTGGTCCGTCCTCGACTCCTCCGGCGACGTCGTCGGGTTCACCGGCGCCCAGCCCTGGCCGCACGCCTGGGGGCCCGCCGGGGAGATCGAGATCGGGTGGCGGCTGGGGCGGGCGCACTGGGGGCTCGGGTACGCGTCCGTCGCCGCTGAGGACTGTCTGGAGCGGGTTCGCTCCGCTGGGGTTCGGCGGGTGGTCGCCATGGTCGACGCCGAGAACGAGCGGTCCATCGCTGTCACTCGGCGGCTCGGGATGCGGCTCTCCGAGCGGTTCGTGACTCCGCTGTCCGAGCGGCAAGGGCACTGCTACTCCCTTGAGTTGTGACTCTCGGTAGTTAATTGTCACAGAAAGAGAGATTCCGTTCCGAGTGCTCGCTCCCGGAGTTACCCTGCCAGTACCGCTGGGGGTGACATCAGTGCGAATTCCACCCAGAACGTCCGAGGTGCGGGTGCCTCGGTTTGTCGGGCTCATGGCCGTGGACGCCCGTGCGGCTGCCTCGGCCCGGGGGCTGTTTCTCAACTCGCCGGATCGGCCCGAGCTGTCCGGGGTCGTCGTCGACTACGTCGTACGGCAGTTTCCCGCGCCCGGTGCTGAGGTTCCGCCCGACTCCGTCGTCTATGTGTGGTTCGACTTCGGGGACGGTGAAGGGGGTGGGGGTGTGCGGGAGCCCCGGTTGCCGGCGCCGCCCTCGGGAGGGCTTCAGCGGGAACTCGGGGAGCCCGGGGACGCGTTCGAGATGATCGGTCGGTGAGGTGTCCCTCGCGGGGGGGGGCTTGCGGGGGGGGGGCTTGCGGGGGGGGGGCTTGCGGGGGGGCTCGCCGGGGGGCGTTATTTCTTGAAGCCCCTGTGCAGGGCCACCACTCCGCCCGTCAGGTTGCGCCACGCCACGTTCTGCCAGCCTGCCTTCTGCAGCTTCTCCGCCAGCGCCGGCTGGTCCGGCCACGCCCTGATGGATTCCGCCAGGTACACGTACGCGTCCGGGTTCGACGACACCGACCTCGCCACCGGGGGGAGCGCCCGCATCAGGTACTCCGTGTACACCGTGCGGAACGGGGTCCACGTGGGGTGCGAGAACTCGCAGATCACCACCCTGCCGCCCGGCTTCGTCACCCGGTACAGCTCCCTCAGCGCGGCGTCGGTGTCCTGGACGTTGCGCAGGCCGAAGCTGATCGTCACCGCGTCGAAGGTGTCGTCCTTGAACGGGAGCCTCGTCGCGTCCCCCGCCGTCATCGGGAGCCACGGGTGCTTCTTCTTGCCCACCTGGAGCATGCCCAGGGAGAAGTCGCAGGGGACCACGTAGGCGCCTGCGCGGGCGAACGGGAGCGACGACGTCGCCGTCCCCGCCGCCAGGTCCAGGACCTTCTGCGCGGGGCGTGCGTCGACCGCCTTCGCCACCTCCTTGCGCCAGCGGCGGTCCTGGCCGAGTGACAGCACGTCGTTCGTGAGGTCGTACCGTTCCGCCACGTCGTCGAACATCTCGGCGACTTCGTGGGGCTGCTTGTTCAAGGAAGCGCGGGTCACGGTGTCATTGTTGCAGGCCGGTCGAGTTCGGCCGGGTACGGGTGCGCTGCGTCTTGGGGGCGGGGCCGCGCCGTCGCCGGGTGTACCGCCGTCTCGGTCAGCGGGCGCGGTAGACCATGCGGCCCTCGATCACCGTCGCCACGCAGGTGCTTGCGCCCCGCTTCACCAGCTCGTCGCGGGACGCGACATCGAACACCGCAAAGCGTGCTGCCCCTGAAGACGCCAGTGGTGGCAGGAGGATCAAAGGGCGGGGGGAGAGGGACGGGGGGCCCGGGAGACGGGGTGGGCGTTGGCCTACTGCCAAGCCTGCTCTGCGTACTACGTCCGCCACCGCCCTTGAGCGGAACTCTCCGGCCACTGCCACCGTGCCGTGCGCCAGCATGCGTTGTACGCCCCTGCGGGCGCTCGCGCCCAGGGCCGCCGGGGTCTTGCGGAAGATCTCCGCCGCCCGCTCGCCGGTGATCGGCTCCGTGCCCAGTGCGTCCGCTTCTCGCGGGTCCGGGTGGTAGGTCGACTCCAGGAGTTCCGGGGCGTACGGGTTCAGCAGGCCCGGCAGGAGGATGCCGGGCCAGCGGCGGACCCTGGCCTGGGGGGCGGCTGCGGTCAGCCTTTCGTAGGGGGCCACGGCTGCCACCGTTGCCCCGTCGACCAGTACCGCTGTCTCCGGGGAGTTCTCGGCTACATGAAGTGTCAGCACTTTGGGGCTAGTTGGAGGCGATCAGCTTCAGTTCGGGGTGTGCCGTGCCGCCCTCGATGGCCGTCGAGGAGATGTGGGAGACGACCCTGTCGTCGACCGGGTCGTTCGCCGGGTCGTCGTGGACCACCAGGTGCTCGTACGTCGTCGCGCGCTGCGCCGGGGTGCGGCCCGCCTTGCGGATCAGGTCGATGATCTCCAGGCGGTTGCTGCGGTGCTTGGCGCCGGCCGAGGAGACCACGTTCTCCTCCAGCATGATCGAGCCCAGGTCGTCCGCGCCGTAGTGCAGCGAGAGCTGGCCCACCTCCTTGCCCGTGGTCAGCCACGAGCCCTGGATGTGCTGGACGTTGTCCATGAACAGGCGGGCGATCGCGATCATGCGCAGGTACTCGAAGAGCGTCGCCTGCGTGCGGCCCTTCAGGTGGTTGTTCTCGGGCTGGTAGGTGTACGGGATGAAGGCCCGGAAGCCGCCCGTACGGTCCTGCACGTCCCGGATCATGCGCAGGTGCTCGATGCGCTCGGCGTTCGTCTCGCCCGTGCCCATCAGCATCGTGGACGTCGACTCCACGCCCAGGTTGTGCGCCGTCTCCATGATCTCCAGCCAGCGCTCGCCGCTCTCCTTCAGCGGGGCGATCGCCTTGCGGGGGCGGGCCGGGAGCAGCTCGGCGCCGGCGCCGGCGAAGGAGTCCAGGCCCGCCTGGTGGATGCGGGTGATCGCCTCTTCCACCGAGACCTTGGAGATCCTGGCCATGTGCTCGACCTCGGACGCGCCGAGGGAGTGGATGACCAGCTGGGGGAACGCGTCCTTGATCGCCTTGAAGTGCGACTCGTAGTACTCGACGCCGTAGTCCGGGTGGTGGCCGCCCTGGAACATGATCTGGGTGCCGCCCAGTTCGACCGTCTCCGCGCAGCGGCGCAGGATGTCGTCCAAGTCGCGGCTCCAGCCCTTCTTGGTGTCCTTCGGGGCCGCGTAGAAGGCGCAGAACTTGCACGCCGTGACGCACACGTTCGTGTAGTTGATGTTGCGCTCGATGATGTACGTGGCGATGTGCTCGGTGCCCGCGTACTTGCGGCGGCGCACGGCGTCGGCGGCCGCGCCGAGCGCGTGCAGGGGGGCGTCGCGGTAGAGGACGAGCGCTTCCTCGGGCGTGATGCGTCCGCCCGCTGCGGCTCGGTCCAGCACGGCTGCGACATCCAAAGAAGCGAGTTCGGCCTTCTCGGTCACCGGGCGTCCCTTTCGTCAAGGGTTGTGGACGGACGCAGTCAGCCTACGCCAGCGTCCTGGATCACCCGACTTCAGGCCGTGAGGGGGGCTCGGTCAGGAGGTGTACGCGCCTGCCAGTACGCCCAGCAGCGTGCCCGTCAGGAGGAACGGGCCGAAGGGGATCGCGGACTTGCGGTTCGCGCGGCCGGAGATGACGAGGATCAGGCCGTAGACCGCGCCGGAGGCGAAGGTGGCGAAGGTGCCGAGCAGCAGGGTCGGCCAGCCGTACCAGCCGAGTGCCGCGCCCAGGGCCGGGGCCAGTTTCACGTCTCCGAAGCCCATGCCGGAGGGGTTGAGGAGGTGGAGGGCGAGGTAGGCGGCGGCCAGGGCCAGGGCTCCGTAGAGGGCGGTGCGGTAGGTGCCGGTGTGGTCCGGGAGCTGTGCCGCCAGGGCCAGGAGCAGCAGGACGGCCGGGGTGAGGGGGAGGGTCAGGGGGTCCGGGAGGCGGTGTACGCGGAGGTCAACCGTGGTCAGGAGGGTTGCCACCGGGGTCAGGGTCAGCCAGGCCGCCAGTTCCGGGCGGGGGCCCGTCGCCAGGGCCAGGAGGGCGCAGATCGTGGCCGTCCAGAGGGGGAGGGCGGCCGCTCTCTCGCGCGGGCACCTCGGGCACGGTGTCGTGCCCAGCCAGCCGGGCAGTACGTGGTCCGCCTCGCAGGCCGTGCGCCAAGGGGTGCCCTGCGGGGTCGTGAAGCGGTACGCGGCTCTCGGGAGCAGGGCGCCGGTCAGGGCGCCCCACAGGGCGGCCAGCGCCACGGGGAGGACGTCATTCATCGGGGGTCACCTTGGACAGGCGGGCCTCGGGGTTGCCCTCCGCCGCCGCGGTGGAGGTGTAGGTGAGGTCGTCTCCGGTGGGGGTCAGGCGGATCTCGTGCGGGGCGGGGTCGCAGCCCTTGTGGTTGGACTTGGCTCCGGTGGAGGTGGCCAACAGGCGGGTGGAGTCCACCTGCTTCAGGGTGAGGATGTCCTCGCAGATTCCGCCCAGTTGGTCCGTCTGGCGGAGCCTGCCCAGTTCCTTGCCCGCCGTGGCCTGGTGGACGATGACGCGGAAGGTGCCCATGGGGAGCGCGCCGTCCAGGGCGGTGGCCTTGCCCTCCCAGGTGCCCAGGTAGCGGGCCGGGATCGCGCCGGCCCGGTCGGCCGGGGCGGAGTGGGTCGGGGCGCCGCCCGCCGTGTCGTTGCCGCCACCTCCGTCGGGGCGCAGCCAGGTCGTCACGCCCAGGGAGACCGCCGCCAGCACGCCCGCCACCGCGAGGGCCACCGTGCAGCTCACCCGGCGCCCGCGCCCCCGCTCCCCCGGTGCCGAGGTCGCCGCCAGGCTGACGCTCACCTTGCCGGGCGCGGTCTCCGGGGCCGGGGTCATCACGGGGGCCGGGGTCATCACCGGGGCCGGGCCGAACTGCCCCGGCACCGCCGGGCTGCTGAAGTCCAGCGGGCCGGAGGGCGCGTCGGCGGACGCCTCCAGGTTGAGGATCCGGACCGCGCTCCTGCTGACCTGCTCGACCAGGAGGCCCGGAAGCCAGCCGCCGGTGATCAGGGCGGCGGCGCCCTGCGGGGCGAGGCGGCGGGCGAGGTCGGCGGGGGCGGGGCGCCGGGCGGGGTCCTTGGCCAGGCAGTCGGCGGCGATCTCGCGCAACTCGCCGTCCAGCGAGCCGAGTTCCGGCTCCTCGTGGACCACCTTGTACAGCAGGGCGGCCGAGGAGTCGCCGGGGAAGGGCGGGGTTCCGGTCGCCGCGTAGGCGAGGACCGCGCCCAGGGAGAAGACGTCCGCCGCACCGGTGACGCGGCCGCCGAGGATCTGCTCGGGGGCCATGTAGCCGGGGGAGCCGACCGAGGCGCCGGTCGCGGTGAGGGAGGCGGCGGAGGTGGTGGCGCGGGCGATGCCGAAGTCGATCAGCAGCGGGCCGTCCAGGGTGAGCAGCACGTTGGACGGCTTCACGTCCCGGTGGACGAGGTCCAGCGCGTGCACGGTGGCCAGCGCCTCGGCGAGGCCCGCGCCCAGCGCCCGCACGGTGCGGTCGGGCAGCGGGCCGTGGGCGGTGACGGCCTGGGCGAGGGAGGGACCGGCCGCGTACGCCGTGGCGGCCCAGGGGACCGGGGCGTCCGGGTCGGCGTCCAGCACGGGCGCGGTCCAGGCGCCGCCCACCCGGCGCGCGGCCGCCACCTCGCGGCGGAAACGCGCCCGGAACTCCTCGTCCAGCGCGTACTGCGGGTGGACGATCTTCACGGCGACGGTCCGGCCGCCCGCGCTGCGGCCCAGGTAGACGCGGCCCATGCCCCCGGAGCCGAGCCGGCCCAGCAGCCGGTACGGTCCGACGGCGGCCGGTTCGTCCGCTCCGAGCGGCTGCATGGCGACCCCTCCCCCGCGGGCTCCCCCGTAAAGCCGCGCCCTCGCAGCGTAGTGATTACGCCCCGAGCAGTTCCACCTTCACGTCGGCCGGGAAGCCGGTCGTGGGGCCGACGCGGCGGGCGAACTCCGCGACCGCCGCCAGCTGCGGGGGCCCGAAGGAGAAGTCGAGGGTGGTGAAGTACTGCTCCAGGGTCGCCTCGTCGAACGCCTCCCAGCGGGCGGCCTGCTCGGCGACCTTGCCGACCTCCTCCAGGGAGACGTTGCGGGAGGCGAGGAACGCCTCGTGCACCTTGCGGGTGATCTCCGGCTCGCGTTCGGCGTAATCGCGCCGGGCGGCCCACACCGCGAAGACGAACGGCAGACCCGTCCACTCCTTCCACAGCGCGCCCAGGTCGTGCACCTGGAGGCCGTAGCGCGGCGCGTCGAGCAGGTTGGCGCGCAGGGCCGCGTCACCGATGAGGACGGCGGCGTCCGCCTCCTGCATCATCAGGCTCAGGTCGGGCGGGCAGGTGTAGTACTCCGGCCGCACCCCGTACCGGTCGGCCAGCAGCAGCTGGGCGAGGCGGACCGAGGTCCGCGAGGTCGAGCCGAGGGCGACACGCGCGCCGTCCAGCTCGTCGAGGGGCACCTGCGAGACGATCACGCAGGACATCACCGGGCCGTCGCAGCCCACCGCGATGTCGGGGAAAGCGACCAGGTCACCGGCGTTGCGCAGGAATTCCACGAGGGTGATGGGGCCGATGTCGAGATCACCGCGCACGAGCTGCTCGCTGAGCTTCTCCGGGGTGTCCTTGGTCAGCTCGAAGTCGAGGAGCGTGCCGGTTCTCGCGAGCCCCCAGTAGAGGGGCAGGCAGTTGAGGAACTGGATGTGGCCGACGCGCGGCCGGGTGCGAGAATTGTCCACATCGCGAGACTAGACCCCTTGCGTTACGTAGCCCCGACCGGCCCGTCGTGTGTGCCTCCGGCAGAGGGTTCAAACATTCGGGTGACGTGATCTTGACCTCTATTGCTTTCCGGTGGCCGCGTGCTAGGCTCGCCGCAAGTTGCAGTTTGGTTTCCCTTGCAGTACAGAGCCTGCGGAGCATGTGACCGCGGGCTCTCGTCGTTTTCAGATGAATGCAGTCGTGCAGCACCGTTCGCACTTGCAGGTTCTGGAGCAGGGCAACCCTTTTGGGCCCAAGGAGGGCTTATGGCTACCGGAACCGTTAAGTGGTTCAACGCCGAAAAGGGCTTTGGCTTCATCGCCCAGGAGGGCGGCGGCCCCGACGTCTTCGTTCACTACTCCGCGATCAACGCCACCGGCTTCCGCTCCCTCGAGGAGAACCAGCAGGTGAACTTCGACGTGACGCAGGGCCCGAAGGGTCCGCAGGCGGAGAACGTCACCCCCGTCTGATCACTGCCTGATCGCAGAACCTGAGTGCAGTACCCAAGGAGCCCCACGCCTTCCGGCGACGGGGCTCCTGCCTTTTCGCCGTGACGTTCCCATGAATTCCGGGCGAATTCCGCGTCCCGCCCGCCGCGCATTGATCGCCGGGGGTGACGCCATTCCGGTCCCCGAGTTCTCACCCGAACGGCCGCGCGGAACTCCCCGGACCCCCTGGGGTCGCTCCCCATGACGGACTCCCCCGCCTCCCCCGACTTCCTCGGCGCGACCCGGACGTTCTACGACGCGATCGCCGAGGACTACTCCGATCATTTCCGGGAGGCGCATCTCGCGCAGCCCTTCGACCGGGCTCTGCTGAGGGTGTTCGCGGAGCTGGTGGGGGCGGGCGCGAAGGTGGCCGACCTGGGGTGCGGGCCGGGCCGGGTCACCGGGTTCCTCGCCGCCGAGGGGCTGGACGTGTCCGGGCTCGACCTCTCCCCCGCCATGCTGGCCGTCGCCCGCCGCGAGAACCCCGGGCTGCGCTTCGCACAGGGCTCCATGCTGGAGCTGGACCTCCCGGACGGGCAGCTCGCCGGTGTCGTGTCCTGGTACTCCAGCATCCACACCCCGGACGGACAACTCCCCGCGCTGTTCGCCGAGTTCCGCCGGGTGCTGGCGCCGGGCGGGCAGCTGCTGCTCGCCTTCCAGGCAGGTGCGGAGCCCCGGCGCCACGACCGGCCCTGGGGCCACCCGGTCTGCCTCGACTTCCTGCGCCGCGACCCGGACCGCATGGCCGCGCTGCTGGAGGAGGCCGGGTTCGCCGTCACGTCCCGTACGGTCCGCGCACCCGGCCCCACGGAACCCGTCCCGCAGGCGTACCTGCTGGCTCAAGCGGGCCCTACGGCCCGGTGACCTGACCCGACCCCGAGTAGAGCCCCTCCACCGCGTCCGCGTGGTCCCGGAGGATGCGGGCGCGGCGGAGCTTCATGGACGGGGTGAGGTGGCCGGTGTGCTCGGTGAAGTCGCCGGGCAGGACGGTGAAGCGGCGGATGGACTCGGGGCGGGAGACCAGCTGGTTGGCCTGCTCGACCGCGGCCCACAGCACGGCGTTCAAGTCCGGGTCGTCGACGAGGAGTTCCGGCGGCACCGGGTGCTTGCCGTTCATCTGGCGCCAGTGGTGGATGCCGTCCGGGTCCAGGGTGATGAGGGCGCCGATGTAGGGGCGGCCGTCGCCGACGAGGAGGCAGTGGGAGATCAGGGGGTGCTGGCGCAGCCAGTTCTCCAGCGGGGCCGGGGCGACCGACTTGCCGCCCGCCGTGATCAGCAGTTCCTTCTTGCGGCCGGTTATGGTGAGGTAGCCGTCGTCGTCCAGCTCGCCCAGGTCGCCGGTGGCCAGCCAGCCGTCGCGGGTCGCGGGGACGACACCGCCCGCCTGCTGGTCCCAGTAGCCGCGCAGCACATGGTCGCCGGAGATCAGGATCTCGCCGTCGGCCGCGATCCGGACCCGGGTGCCGGGCAGTGGCCAGCCGACGGTGCCGAGGCGGGGGCGCAGCGGCGGGGTGACCGTGGTGGCGGCGGTGGACTCGGTGAGGCCGTACCCCTCGAAGATCTCGATGCCGGCGCCCGCGAAGAAGGCGGCCAGCCGGCGGCCGAGCGGGGAGCCGCCGCAGATGGCGTAGCGGACCTTGCCGCCCATGGCGGCGCGCAGCTTGCGGTAGGCGAGCGGGTCGTAGAACGAACGGCCGGCCTTCAGCGCCGCGCCCGGACCGTTGCCGGTGCCGGTCTGGCGGGCCTCCAGCGCCTCGCCGTAGCGCACAGCGGTGGCGGCGGCGCGGTCGAAGGCGGCGGCCTTGCCGCTCGACTCGGCCTTGGCGCGGGCGGTGTTGTACACCTTCTCCAGCATGTACGGGATGGTCAGCAGGCAGGTCGGCCTGAACGCGGCCAGGTCCGGCAGCAGGTGCTCGGGCTTGAGGCTGGGGGCGTGGCCGAGCCGTACCCGGGCCCGGACGCAGGCGATGGCGACCATGCGGCCGAAGACGTGGGACATCGGCAGGAACAGCAGCACCGACGCCTCGTCGCCGGTTGTCGCCTTGAAGACCGGGTGCAGGAGTTCGATGGCGTTGTCGACCTCGGCGAAGAAGTTGCCGTGCGAGAGGGCGCAGCCCTTGGGGCGGCCGGTGGTGCCGGAGGTGTAGATCAGGGTGGCGAGCGTGTCCGGGCCCAGCATGCCCCGGCGTACGGCGACCTCGCCGTCCGGTGTGCCCGCGCCCGCCTCGGCGAGCAGCTCCACATGGCCCTCGTCGATGACCCACACGTGCCGCAGGTCCGGGAGCTGGGACAGTTCGGGCGCGATGGCGGCGCCCTGCGCGGTGGTCTCGGTGATCAGGGCGACGGCGCCGGAGTCCTGGAGTATCCAGCGGGTCTGGAAGACCGAGGAGGTCGGGTAGACGGGCACGGTGACCAGGCCGGCCGCCCAGGCGGCGAAGTCCAGCAGGGTCCACTCGTACCGGGTGCGGGCCATGACGGCGATCCGCTCGCCCGGCATCAGCCCCTCCGAGACCAGCCCGCGCGCCACCGCCAGCACCTCGGCGGCGAACTGGCCGGCCGTCACGTCCTCCCACTCGCCGGAGGCGTTCTTCCGGCTGAGCACGACCGCGCCGGGTGCTGCCTCGGCGTTGTCGAAGGGGAGGTCGGCCAGCGAGCCGTGCGTGACCGGCGGCGCGAAGGGGGGCACCGCCACTTCCCGTACGGCCCCGTCCAGGCGCCGGATCTCCGGTTCCACCAGCACCGGGCGGCCGTCGTAGTCGAGGGCCGAGACGTGCGGGGCGGGTGAGACGGGGGCGTTGGGGTACAGGGCGGTCACGGGCGGCTCCTGGGACGTGCAGCGGTGTACTGCTTGCTGCATGACATACGCGCCCCGCGCACCGGGGCGTTCAGGGCGGCCGTCCGTCGCACCGGTGCGCCGCCGTTCAGGCTGGCGATCGTACGAGGCACCTGTGGTGACCCTGTGCACACCGGGCGGTGGTCCGGCGCCGGGTGTGTGCAGTCCCGGAGTTTTCGTGAGGGATGTTCCGCTTCGCGGACGGAGTCAGGAAGCGTGGCCGGAGTCAGGAAGCCTGGCTGTGCGCCTCGGCCGCGTCCTCCTGGCTGCGGTTGGCGTCCAGGTTGGCCTTCATCCGCTCCACCCGGCCGGCCACCTGGACCGAGGCCCGCTCGCGTTCCTTGCGCAGCACCACCCAGCTGATGGGGGCCGAGAGGACCATGGCGAGCAGCACGATCCAGAAGAGGTTGGAGGCGCCGAAGCCGCGCGGGAAGATCCCGGAGTAGACGGCTCCCCAGGCGACCACGAGGCAGCCGGCGAAGACGCCGAGGCGCATCAGCGTGTAGCGGAGCATCTCAATCCACTCTTCCGTGTCGTTTCGGCCCCAAAGGCGTGCGCTGTCCAGTGAAGCACGTGCGCTACCCGATCTTGGCAGGGGGTGGGCGGGCTCAGCGCAGGGTCAGCAGCATGGTGACGTCGTCGCGGTACTCGTCCGGCGCGACCCGGATGGCGTCCGGCACCCGGCCCACCTCGCGGTAGCCGCAGGAGGTGTAGAAGCGCTCCAGGCCCAGTCCGCTCCGGCAGCCCAGCCGTATCGCGTCGATGCCGTCGATCCCGCGCGCGGACTCGGCGGCGGCCGCCAGCAGGTCCCGGCCGTGGCCGAGGCCCTGGTGTTTGGGGTGGACCATCACCGTGTAGAGCCAGAGCCAGTGGCCCGTCAGCCGGTGGGTGTTGAAGGTGAGGAACGCGGTCGCCGCGACCCGGCCTTCGTCATCATGGCCGACCAGCAGCCTGCTGTGCCCCTGGGCGAGCCGGGCCAGCGAGCGGACCAGCTCGGGGCGTATGTCCTCGCGGGTGGCGGGCGCCACGAAGCCGACGGCGCCGCCCGCGTTGGTGACGTCCGCCCACAGGTCGAGCAGGCCGTCGCGCAGCTCGGGGGTGACGGCGGGGTCCAGGGTGAAGGTAAGAGGCACGGGGCCAAGGTAATCCTTACCTCGACCCCGGCTCAACCAACGCCCCCGCCGTCAGAGACGTCAGACGCGCATCGCCTGCGGGGTCTCCCGGCGCAGCGGGTCCGGACCCTCGTACTCGCGGATGATCTCGTACCGGGTGTTCCGCTCCACCGGGCGGAAGCCGGCGTCGCGGATCAGGTCGAGCAGGTCCTCGCGGGTCAGCTTGTTCGGCGTGCCGTAGTTGTCCGCGTCGTGCGTGATCTTGTACTCGACGACCGAGCCGTCCATGTCGTCCGCGCCGTGCTGGAGGGCGAGCTGGGCGGTCTGCACGCCGTGCATCACCCAGAACACCTTCACGTGCGGCACGTTGTCGAACAGCAGCCGGGAGACGGCGAACGTCTTCAGCGCCTCGGCGCCGGTCGCCATCTGGGTGCGCGCCTGGAGGCGGTTGCGGACCTTGCCGTCCTTCATGTCCACGAAGTCGTGCTGGTAGCGCAGCGGGATGAAGACCTGGAAACCGCCGGTCTCGTCCTGGAGTTCACGCAGCCGCAGCACGTGGTCCACGCGGTGCCGGGGCTCCTCGATGTGCCCGTACAGCATGGTGCACGGGGTCTTCAGACCCTTCTCGTGCGCCAGGCGGTGGATACGGGACCAGTCCTCCCAGTGCGTGCGGTGGTCCACGATGTGCTGGCGGACCTCCCAGTCGAAGATCTCGGCGCCGCCGCCGGTCAGCGACTCCAGCCCCGCGTCGATCAGTTCGTCCAGGATCTCGCTCGCGCTCAGCCCGGAGATCGTCTCGAAGTGGTGGATCTCGGTGGCCGTGAACGCCTTCAGCGAGACGTTCGGCAGCGCGGCCTTCAGTTCCCTCAGCGAGCGCGGGTAGTAGCGCCACGGCAGGTTGGGGTGCAGGCCGTTGACGATGTGCAGCTCGGTGAGGTTCTCCGACTCCATCGCCGTGGCCAGCTTCACGGCCTCCTCGATGCGCATCGTGTACGCGTCCTTCTCGCCCGGCTTGCGCTGGAACGAGCAGTAGGCGCAGGACGCCGTGCACACGTTGGTCATGTTGAGGTGACGGTTGACGTTGAAGTGGACCACGTCGCCGTTCAGCCGCGTACGCACCTCATGGGCGAGGCCGCCGAGCCACGCCAGGTCGTCCGACTCGTAGAGCGCGATGCCGTCCTCACGGGTCAGCCGCTCACCGGAGCGGACCTTGTCCTCCAGCTCGCGCTTGAGTCCGACGTCCATACCCACACCTTTCCACGACAACCTGCCCAACCGTACTCCCCCGGCCCCCCTGACCCGCTGTCACACCTCTTCGGGCAGCTCCCCGACCCTGTTCTCCCACTTGGTGGAGAGCACGATGGTGGTGCGGGTGCGGGAGACGCCCTTGGTGCCGCTCAGCCGGCGGATCGTCTTCTCCAGACCGTCCACGTCGGAGGAGCGGACCTTGAGCATGAAGGAGTCGTCGCCGGCGATGAACCAGCAGTCCTCGATCTCGGTGAGGTCCTTCAGCCTGCGGGCCACGTCCTCGTGGTCGGCGGCGTCGGACAGCGAGATGCCGATCAGCGCGGTGACGCCCAGGCCCAGCGAGGCCGCGTCCACCGTGGCGCGGTAACCGGTGATGACCCCGGCCGCCTCCAGCCGGTTGATGCGGTCGGTGACGCTGGGTCCCGACAGGCCGACGAGGCGCCCCAGCTCCGCGTACGAGGCCCGGCCGTTCTCTCTCAGGGCCTGGATGAGCTGCCTGTCCACCGCGTCCATGCGATCGAAGCCTTCCGGTGTGAAATTTGCCGTAGTGAGGTGAGGTACCGCTACTTGCCCTGCACGCCTACTGGTCCCGCACGCCCTGCTCGTCCTGGCCGCCGCCCAGCTCGCCCTTCCAGCGCCGGTACAGGCCGTGCTCCACGCCCGCCGCGTCCAGCACCCGGCCGGCGACGAAGTCCACCAGGTCCTGGATGTGGGTGGCGCCCGCGTAGAAGGCCGGCGAGGCGGGGACCACGCTCGCCCCGGCCTCGTCCAGCGCGACGAGCTGGCGCAGGGTCTGCCCGTTCAGCGGGGTCTCGCGCACCGCCACCACCAGCGGCCTGCGCTCCTTCAGCGTCACGCTCGCCGCCCGCTGGAGCAGGTCCTTGGACAGGCCGAGGGCCACGCCCGCGACGCACGCGGTCGACGCCGGCACGATCAGCATGCCCTTGACCGGGTAGGACCCCGAGGACGGTCCCGCCGCGAGGTCGCCCGCGTTCCAGTACCGCACCCGGCCGAGGTCCGGCGCGAAGCTGTCCGGCTTGCCGTCGGCGCCGCGCGCCAGCCACGCCCCGAGGTCGTCGCGCCAGTGGGCGTCCCGGAACGAGATCCCCGTCTCGTCCAGCAGCGTCAGCCGCGAGGCCCGGCTGACCACCAGGTCGACGTCCTCCCCGGCGTCCAGCAGCGCCCGCAGCACCGCCGCCGCGTACGGCGTCCCGGAAGCTCCGGAAACCCCCACGATCCAAGGCACGCGCTGCGTTTGTCCTGCGTTCACACCTTGAGAGTACCGGCGTGACGCACGGTGCTCAGGCCGGGTGGGCCCCAGGGGGTGCCCCGGTCAGACCGTCAGCCCCCGGATGAGCAGATCGAGCAGCGCGCACACGAACAGCGCGATCCCGATGAACCCGTTGACCTGGAAGAACGCCCGGTTCAGGCGGGACAGGTCGTGCGGGCGGACGATGCGGTGTTCGTAGACGAAGGCGGAGGCGACGATGACCAGGCCCAGCCAGAAGAACGGACCCGCGTGGGTGAGCACGGCGTACCAGACGAAGAGGGCCATCGTGAGCGTGTGGCAGGCCCGCGCGCCCCAGATCGCGGCCGGGACGCCGAAGCGGGCCGGGACCGACTTCACGCCGACCTCGCGGTCGGTCTCCACGTCCTGACAGGCGTAGATCAGGTCGAAGCCGCCGATCCAGATGCCGACCGCGAGACCGAGGATCACCGCGTCCCAGGACCAGGTACCGGAGATCGCCAGCCAGCCGCCGACCGGGCCCATCGCCTGCGCGACACCGAGGATGGCCTGCGGGAAGTTGGTGAACCGCTTGCCGTACGGATAGACCACCATCGGGATCACCGCGACCGGCGCGAGCGCCAGGCACAGCGGGTTCAGCAGCGCGGCCGAGCCGAGGAAGACCACCAGCGCGACCAGCGCGCCGGTCCACGCGTGCCGTACCGACATCGCGCCGGTGACCAGCTCGCGGTGGGCGGTGCGGGGGTTGCGGGCGTCGATCTCGCGGTCGATGATCCGGTTCACCGCCATGGCGAAGGTCCGCAGACCCACCATGCAGACGGTGACCAGCAGCAGCCGCGCCCAGTGGATGTTCTTGTCCCACTGGTACATGGCGGTGAGCGAGGCGATGTACGCGAAGGGCAGCGCGAAGACCGAGTGCTCGATCATCACCAGACGCAGAAAGGCCTTGGTACGCCCCGGCTGCGGGACGGCGGCAGCGGTACTCACAGCCCGTACTCCTTCCAGCGCCGGTCCACCAGCGCCGCCGTGGCGGGGTCGGACAGGACCATCTCCGGCCAGCCCCCGTCCCTCGTGTAGCCCTCCTCGGGCAGCTTCTTCGTCGCGTCGATGCCCGCCTTGCCGCCCCAGAACTGCTGGTAGGAGGCGTGGTCGAGGTGGTCGACCGGGCCCTCGGCGACCACCAGGTCACGGGCGTAGTCGGTGTTGCCCAGCGCCCGCCAGGCGACCTCGTGCAGGTCGTGCACATCGCAGTCGGAGTCGACGACCACGATCAGCTTGGTGAGCGACATCATGTGCGCCCCCCAGATCGCGGACATCACCTTCTGCGCGTGCTTCGGGTACTTCTTGTCGATCGAGACGATCGCGCAGTTGTGGAAGCCGCCCGCCTCGGGGAGGTGGTAGTCCACGATGTCCGGGATGATGATCTTCAGCAGCGGCAGGAAGAACCGCTCCGTGGCCCGGCCGAGCGGCCCGTCCTCGGTGGGCGGCCGGCCGACCACGATGGACTGGAGCAGCGGCCGCTTCCGCATTGTCACGCAGTCGATCTTCAGCGCGGGGAACGGCTCCTGCGGGGTGTAGAACCCGGTGTGGTCGCCGAAGGGCCCCTCGGGCAGCATCTCGCCCGGCTCCAGCCAGCCCTCGATGACGACCTCGGCGTTGGCCGGCACCTGGAGCGGAACGGTCTTGCAGTCGACCATCTCGATCCGCTTGCCCGCGATGAACCCGGCGAACAGGTACTCGTCGATGTCGCCGGGCAGCGGCGCGGTGGAGGCGTAGGTGACGGCGGGCGGGCAGCCGAAGGCGATGGCGACCGGCAGCCGCTCGCCCCGGCGGGCGGCGACCGCGTAGTGGTTCCGGCTGTCCTTGTGGATCTGCCAGTGCATGCCGATGGTGCGCTTGTCGTGCCGCTGGAGCCGGTACAGACCGAGGTTGCGGACACCGGTGTCGGGGTCCTTGGTGTGGGTCAGCCCGAGGTTGAAGAAGGACCCGCCGTCCTGGGGCCAGGTGAACAGGGCCGGGAGCATGTCCAGGTCCACGTCGTCACCGGTGAGGACGACCTCCTGGACGGGCGCGTGGTCGCCCTTGACCTTCTTCGGCGGGACGTGCGCCATCGCGCCGAGCTTGCCGAACGCCTCGCGGACGCCGATGAAGCCCTGCGGCAGCTCGGGCCGCAGCAGCCCGCCGATCTTGTCGGAGATCTCCGCGTACGACTTCAGTCCGAGCGCCTTGAGCAGGCGGCGGTCGGTGCCGAAGACGTTCATCGCCAGGGGCATCGCGGAGCCCTTGACGTTCTCGAAGAGCAGCGCCGGTCCGCCGGCCTTCTGCACCCGGTCGACGATCTCACCGACCTCCAGGTAGGGGTCCACCTCGGCCTTGATGCGCTTGAGGTCTCCCTCGCGCTCCAGCGCCCGCAGCAGGGAGCGAAGATCGTCGTAAGCCATGTGTCCCAGTATCGGCCACCGGCTACGCTGGCCCGGTCACCGGGGCCGTCCACACCGTCGAGGAGTTCGCGCGACCATGCTCAGGTATCTGCCGTTCCTGCTGGTCCTGGCCCTGTGGATCTACGCGTTCGTGGACTGCCTGAACACCCCCGAGGACGAGGTCCGTCACCTGCCCAAGGTGGCCTGGGTGTTCATCGTGCTGCTCTTCGGCGAGGTCCTCGTCGGCCCGCTGGCCTGGCTGATCGCCGGGAAGGTGCGCCGGCCGGCCGGTCCCGCCCAGACCTGGGTGGCCCCCGACGACAACCCCGACTTCCTGCGCTCCCTGAAGAAGGACGAGCCGGACACGGAGTGAGGGCCCCCATGGAGCTTGAGCAGGCACGGGACTGGCTGCGTACCGCCGTCGCGGAGGCGCGGGCCGGGCGGGCGGAGGGCGGCATCCCGATCGGGGCCGCGCTGTACGGGCCGGACGGGGAACTGCTCGGGCGGGGCCGCAACCGGCGGGTGCAGGACGGGGACCCCGCCACGCACGCCGAGACGGCGGCCTTCCGGGACGCGGGGCGGCGGCGGTCGTACCGGGGGACGACCATGGTGACCACCCTCTCGCCGTGCTGGTACTGCTCGGGGCTGGTGCGGCAGTTCGGGATCTCGCGGGTCGTCGTCGGGGAGGCGGGGACCTTCAGCGGCGGACACGCGTGGCTGGCCGCGCACGGGGTGGAGGTCGTGCTGCTGGACGATCCCGCATGCGGGGCGCTGATGAGGGAGTTCGTGGCCGCGAACCCCGGGCTGTGGAACGAGGACATCGGGCTCTGAAGGGCGCGAGGGGCGCACGGTCAGGCGTTCGGCCCGCCATCCGTTCCGCTGAAAAGCCCCGCGCGGGCATGTCTGGAGCGCATGCGACGGCATTCCCTTGACGGGGCCCCACCACACCGGGGTCCTCTTCTGCGATCGGAGACGCGTGCGAATCACTGATATCCAGCGCTGCGAGGTCCGGCCGGGGCGGCTCGTCGAGTGGACGCTGAGTCCGGCGACCGTCGCCACGGCGCACGGCCTGCCGGAGGACTCCCGCCCGCCCGCCTACATCCAGGAGTCGCACATCCGCACGGCCCGGCACGTCCGGGAGGGCGGCCTGTTCGTGCCGACCTGGCTCGGCACCTCCTTCGACCTCGCCGGACCGGTCGACCTCGATGTGCTCGAGGAGTCCCTGCGGGCCTGGACGGTCCGGCACGAGACGCTGCGCAGCGGCTTCCGCTGGGCCGGCGAGGACGGGAAGGAGCTGCGCCGCTTCACCCTGGACGCCGAGGACGTCACCCTGCACCGGGAGGCGGGGGGCGAGTTCACCGACGCGGCCGCGCTGACCGCGCATCTGCAGTCCCGGTTCGACACGGTCGCGGACGCGCTGCGCTGGCCCAACCTGATCTACGCGGCCGTGGTCCGGGACGACTCGGCCACCGTCTTCCTCGCCTTCGACCACAGCAATGTGGACGCCTACTCGCTGCACGGCATCCCGGCCGAGATCGAGGAGCTGTACACGGCGGGCGTCAAGGGGCGCGGGCCGGTGGTGCGGACCCCGGCCGCCAGTTACGTGGACTTCTGCGAGATCGAGCGGGCGGACGCGGACCGGCTGGACGGGGAGCACGAGACGGTGGCCCGCTGGCGGGAGTTCATCCGCCGCTGCGACGGCACACTGCCCTCTTTCCCGGTGGAGCTGGGCGTGGAGCCGGGCGGGCGGCTGCCGCAGCAGCGGATGATCTGCGAGCCGCTGGTGGACGCGGAGGCGGCGGCCGCGTTCGAGGCGTACTGCCGGCCGTACGGGGGCAGCCTGGTCGGGCTGCTGGCGGCGACCGCGCTGATCGTGCAGGAGCTGGGCGAGCAGTCGGTGTACCGGACGGTGGTGCCGTTCCACACCCGGGTGAAGTCGCAGTGGAGCGACTCGGTGGGCTGGTTCGTGGGCGGCGCCCCCATCGAGGTGCCGCTGGAGAACGCCCCCGACCTGACCGCCACCCTGCGCGAGGTCCGGGCGCAGCTCCAGGCCAACCGCGCCCTGGCCCGGATGCCGCTGGCCCGGGTGCTGAGCCTGCTCGGCGCGGACTTCCGGCCCACGTCACCGGACCTGTACTCGATCGTGTCCTTCGTCGACACCCGGGGCATCCCGGGCGCCGCCCGCTGGGCGGACCAGAACGCCCACGCCCTGCTCCGGGTCTCCTACGGCGACCAGGTCTGCGTCTGGGTCAACCGGCTCCACGACGGCCTCTGGCTGGCCAGCCGCCACCCGGACACGGACGTGGCGGCGAAGAACATGGGCCTGTACGTGGAGCGGCTACGGGACCTGCTCACCACCCCGCTCGACTGAGTCCCAGTACCGGATCAGGCGTTCGAAGCGGGTGCGCCACTCCGCCTCCGAGGTGCCCTCGCCCTGGTACTCGTGGGTGAAGCGGAGGGTGCTGCCCCGTTCGCCGTCGCGTTCGAGGTGGAAGCGGAGCCGGCCGCCGCGCTCGACGGTGTACTCCGCGACCCGGTCCACGTCCCAGGCGGTGACCCGCCCGGCGCCCAGGTCGCGCAGCGCGACCGTGCCGTCGAGGCGGGGTTCGAGCACGTCGACCGGGGTGCACCAGGCGGACAGGCCCTCGGCCTCGGCCACCGCGGGCCAGACCTCCTCCGTGGACTTCGGCAGCCGCACCAGGAAGTGCCGGATGTGCGTGTTGCCGTGCGTTTGGCTCATGCTGCGTTCGATGGGGTCGATGGAACCGCGCATGCCACCAGTGTCTACGACCTCGCGCTCACACGCCCGCGTACGAGTGCTTGCCGGTGACGAAGATGTTGACGCCGTAGTAGTTGAACAGCCAGCAGCCGAAGGCGATCATCGCCAGGTAGGCGGCCTTGCGGCCCTTCCAGCCGGCCGTGGCGCGGGCGTGCAGGTAGCAGGCGTAGGCGACCCAGGTGATGAAGGACCAGGTCTCCTTGGGGTCCCAGTTCCAGTACCGGCCCCAGGCGTCGCCCGCCCAGATCGCGCCCGCGATGATCGTGAACGTCCACAGCGGGAAGACGGCCGCGTTGACCCGGTAGGCGAACTTGTCCAGCGAGGCCGAGGCGGGCAGCCGCTCCAGCACCGAGCGGGCGAAGGTGCCCGGGGTGCCGCCGCTCTCCAGCTTGTTCTCGTAGGAGTCCTTGAAGAGGTACAGGATCGTGGCGACCGCGCCCACGTAGAACACCGCGCCGCAGAAGATCGCGGTGGAGACGTGGATGTACAGCCAGTACGAGTGCAGCGCCGGGACGAGCTGGTCGCTGGCGGTGTAGAGCACGGTGACGGCGAGGCCGAGGTCCAGCAGGACCGTGGTGATCAGGAACAGGCCGAGCCAGCGGACGTTCTTCTTCAGCGCGAGCAGGCCCAGGTAGACGCCGACCGCGACGGTGGAGAAGGTCAGGTTGAACTCGTACATGTTGCCCCAGGGGGCGCGCTGCACGGAGGCCGCGCGGGCGACCACACCGGCCAGCTCCACCAGGAAGGCGAGCACGGTGAGGGAGACCGCGACCCGGCCGTACATGTCGCCCTGGGCGTCGCCGCCGTGGGCGCCGGGGCCGTCCGGCACGTCCCGGGCACCGGCGGCGGAGCGCACGACGACCTGCGGGCGTTCCAGCACGGTGGTGCCGCCCGCCTGCTTCACGGTGACGGCGGGCGCGCTCTTGGCCGCGCCGGCGTCGGCGGTGAGCGCGGCGGCCGTGCGGCCGACCTTGCTGCGGCTGCCGAACAGCCACTCGGCGATGTAGGCGAAGAAGGCCAGCGTGTACACGGCCATCGAGGAGTAGATGAGCGTGTTGCTGATGCTCGCCAGATGCTCGTTGGTCGCGGCGGCGAGGTCGGTTGCGGCGGCGAGAGTCACTGCTCAGCCCCTTCGGCAGGTACGGCGTGGGATGCGTCTTGGTGGGCGTCGGGAGCGCCCGGCGCGCGTTCGTAGAGGGTTCCGGCGAGGTCGCCCAGTTCCTCGGGGACCTTGGCGGACTCGCTGCGGCCGAGCCCGGCCATCTCGACCACCGTGACCCCGTCGGCGCCGCGCACGGCCCGCACCCAGATCCGGCGGCGCTGGATGAAGAGGGACCCGGCGAGGCCGAGGATCGCGGCGATGGCGCCGCTGAGCGCCCAGGCGCCGCCCGGCTCCTGGACGATCTCGAAGCCGGCCCATTCCTTGACGTCCTTCCCGAACGTCACGGTGCCCGCACCGCCGGGCAGCTTCATGGTCTGGCCGGGCTTCAGGTTGGCCCGCAGCTGCTTGCCGTCGGCGTCCTTGAAGCCCTTCATGTGTGTCTTGTCGAGCTGGTACACGCTCTGCGGCATCGCGTCGACGCCCAGGTCACCGTGGTACGGCTCCAGGTTGAGCACCGGGTTGAGCAGCGCGGGGAACTGGGAGAGGACGTCGGCGCCGCCGCCGTAGGTCGGCAGGAAGAAGGCCCGGATGCCGAGCTGCTCCTTGACGCCCTTGGCGTCGTGGTAGCCGTCCAGCACCTTGACGACGCCCTGCGAGGTGACGTTGCCGTCCAGCGGGAGCAGCGGTACGGCGTCCTGGTAGACCACCTTGCCCTTGCCGTCGCGGACGGTGATGACGGGCGCGTAGCCGTGGCTGACCAGGTAGACCTTGGAGTCGTCGATCTTCAGCGGCTGGTTGACCTGGACGGTCCTGGGCCGGGACTTCCCGTCCGCGCCCACGCTGTAGTCGATCTTCGCCTCGAAGGTGCGCGGGGTGCCGCGGTTGGGGCCGGACAGCTCGTAGGTGCCCTTGAAGTCCTTCAGGTCGAAGCTGAACGGCACGAGGTCGTCGTTGCTGAACAGGCTGCCGGACTTGAAGTCGTCGTACATCGGCAGCGCGTTGGAGAAGCCGTCGCCCTCGACCACCAGCTTGGTGCCGTCGGACTTGAACAGCTGGCCGGAGGCGAAGGCGATCAGCAGCACGATCAGCGCGATGTGGAAGGCCAGGTTGCCCAGCTCGCGCAGGTACCCCTTCTCGGCGGCGACCGCGTCACCGGCCGGGTGGGCGCGGAAGCGGCGCTTCTTCAGCAGGGCGAGCGCGTCGGCGCGTACCTGCTCGGGGTCGGCGGTGGTGCGCCAGGTGGTGTACGCGGGCAGCCGGTCCAGGCGCCGGGGGGCGCCCGGCGGGCGGCCGCGGAGCTGGCCGATGAACTGCCAGGTGCGCGGGACGATGCAGCCGATGAGAGAGACGAACAGCAGGATGTAGATCGCGGAGAACCACACCGAGCTGTACACGTGGAACAGCCCGAGCTTGTCGTAGACGGGCGCCAGCGTGGTGTGGGCCGCCCGGAACGCGTCGACCTTGTTGGCGTCCGCGCCGGTCTGCGGGATCAGCGAGCCGGGGATCGCACCGAGGGAGAGCAGCAGGAGCAGCAGCAGCGCGACCCGCATGGAGGTGAGCTGCCGCCAGAACCAGCGGGCCCAGCCGATGACGCCGAGGCCCGGCAGGACACCGGTGTCCTCCTGGGGCGCGGTGGAGAGCTGTTGCCCGGCCGCGCCGAGACCCTCCTGGTCCTGGCTCTGCTCGGTTTCGGTGTCGCTCATCGTTCAGATCCCCACAGAGAAGCCGTCGGACCAGGTCTGCATCTCCTGCACCAGGCTGTCCCAGGCACCGGTCAGCAGCAGCACGCCGGTCACGATCATCATCGTGCCGCCGGCGCGCATCACCCAGACATAGTGGCGTTTGACCCAGCCGAAGGCGCCGAGCGCCTTGCGGAAGGCGATCGCGGTGAGCACGAAGGGCACGCCGAGCCCGAGGCAGTACGCGACGGTCAGTATCGCGCCCCGGCCCGCGCTCGCCTGCTGGGAGGAGAGGGCGACGACGGAGGCGAGGGTCGGGCCGATGCAGGGCGTCCAGCCGATCCCGAAGAGCGCGCCGAGCAGCGGCGCGCCGATCAGTCCGGTCGCGGGGCGCTTGTGGAAGCGGAACTCGCGCTGGGTCAGCCAGGGCATCAGGCCCATGAAGAAGATGCCGAGCAGGATCATCAGGACGCCGAGGACATGGGTGAGCACGTCCTTGTAGCCCTGGAGCGTCTGCCCGAAGTACCCGAACAGGGCGCCGCCGGAGACGAACACCACGGTGAAGCCGAGTACGAAGAGGGAGGCGCCGGCGGTCATCCGGCCGCGCCGGGCGTCGGCGAGGTCGGTGCCGGTGACGCCGGTCACGTAGGAGAGGTAGCCGGGGACCAGCGGGAGCACACAGGGTGAGAAGAACGAGACAAGACCGCCCAGCACCGCGACGGGCAGGGCGAGCAGCAGGGCGCCGTTGAGCACGGTCTCGTTCCGGCTCGTCACGGCGGCGAGCGTCAGCAGGTCGCTCACGTCACTTCTCCGCGAGGACCGGCTTGAGCATCTTCAGCAGGGCCGTGTCGTCGAGCGCCTCCAGCGCCCGCGCGGCGACCTTCCCGTCCCGGTCCAGGATCAGCGTGGACGGGATGAGCTGCGGGTTGAGCGTGCCCTTGGGGAAGCGGAGCATCAGCTTGCCGGTCGGGTCGTACAGGCTCGGGTACGTGATCCCGTTGGCCTTCTCGAAGGCGAGGGCCGGGGTGGTGCTGGTGTCGCGGGTGTTGATCCCGACGAACTGCACGCCCTTGTCCTGGTACGCCTTGGAGACCTTGGAGAAGTACTTGGCCTCCTCCCGGCACGGTCCGCACCAGGAGCCCCAGACGTTGAGGACGACGACCTTGCCCTTGTACGCGGCGACGTCGAGGGTCTTGCCGTCGATCGTCTTCCCGGACAGGGCGGGGGCTTTGGCGCGCTCGCTCTTCTTCGCGGTGTCGACGCCGTTGTGGCCGGTGACGAAGTTGGTGTCGCCGCCACCGCCGGAGGTCCCGCCGCTGCCGCACGCGGACAGGGTCAGGGCCGCGGCGGCGGCCACGGCACCGAGCAGGGCGGCGCGGCTACGGGTACTCATGTGAAAAGTTTCGCATGGCGGTTCCGGCGGTTTCGCCCGCCCCCCTACCGGGCCGAAATGTCCATTTCAGGGGGCATTTACACCGGACATTACGGACGTATCGTCACGCGGCGTCGGGGCTGGCGCTCTTGGTGCCCCGCGACTCGGCCAGGAACGTCTTCCAGCCCCCGGCCGGCTTCTGCCCGACCTCCAGGGTGCGCAGCTTCTCCAGCACCTCCGGCCGCTGCACGTCCAGCCAGTCGGTGAACTGCCGGAAGGAGACCAGCCGCACGTCGGCGCCCTTCTCCTTCTCGCGCGCGATGTGCTTGAACGCCTCCTCGACGGAGTCCATGTAGATCCCGCCGTTCCACTCCTCGAAGTGGTTGCCGATGAACAACGGCGCCCGATTGGTCTCGTACGCGCGCTGGAAGCCGCTGATGTACGCCCGCGCCGACTGCTTGCGCCAGGCCGGGTAGTTGTAGGAGGGGGCCTTGGTCGAGTTGACCGACTGGTTGGCCAGCATGTTGTAGTCCATGGACAGCACCTCGAAGGAGTGTCCGGGGAACGGCACCTGCTGGAGCGGGAGGTCCCAGACGCCCTTGCGCTTGACCGGCCACATCTGGCGGCCGCCGGGCGAGGAGGCGTCGTAGCGCCAGCCCAGCTCGCGGGCGGTGGGCAGCAGGTTGTCCTGGCCGAGCAGGCAGGGGGTGCGGCCGCCGACGAGTTCCTTGTCGTAGTCGAAGGGCAGCGCGGGCAGGTCGGTCCAGCCGGTGTTGGTGCGCCACTCCTTGACGAACTTCTTCGCCTGGTCGATCTCGCTGCGCCACTGGGAAGGCGTCCAGTTGCCGACCGAGCCGGAGCCGCCGCAGAAGTGGCCGTTGAAGTGGGTGCCGATCTCGTGGCCCTCGAGCCAGGCCCGGCGCACGTTGGTCAGCGTGGCCTTGACGTGCTCGTCGGTGAGGTAGCCGATGTCGGAGGCGCCGCGCGGGTTGTTCGGCGGGTTGTAGAGGCGCTTCTTCGACTCGGGCAGCAGATACAGCCCGGAGAGGAAGAAGGTCATGCTCGCGCCGTGCTCCTTGGCCAGGTCCAGGAAGCGCGGGAAGAGGCCGTTGCCGACCTCGCCGGCGCCGTCCCAGGAGAACACCACGAACTGCGGCGGGGTCTGACCCGGCTCCAGCGGCTGGGGACGCGCGGGCTGGTGGGGCTGCTTGCCGGTGAAGGCGGTGGAGCCGTCGCCGATGGGGCGGGCCTTGACGGGGGTGCTGCCGCTGGGCGAGGGCTTGCCGGAACCGCCGGGGTGCTTGCCGCCGTCCACGGAGCCGGAAGTACCGCAGCCGACGAGTCCGGCCGCCGCCGCGCCCGCGCCGAGGCCGAGTATTCCCCGCCGGGTGATGGTCTGCATGAAGCTCCCCGATTCGTCACGCTCACTGGTTTTCATCCAGTCAGATGATGTGACGAACGGGGAGGTTCCTCAAACAGCCGGTTCAGGCGCCGAAAGCCTTGCCCTGTACCTCGGCGCCCTTCTGCGGCTTGGCGCCCGCGCGCAGGTGCGCCGGGACCAGATCGATCGCGGGCTCGCTGTAGCCGACGGACACGATCTTGTCACCGAGGTAGGTGAAGGACGTCAGCGAGGCCAGGGTGCACTGCCGCTTGCGCGGGTCGTGCCAGAGCCGGCGGCGCTCGACGTAGCTGCGCACGATCCAGATCGGGAGCTGATGGCTCACCAGCACCGCCTCGTGCCCGCGCGCCGCGTCCTTGGCCGCGTTCAGCGCGCCCATCATCCGCACCACCTGGTCGACGTACGGCTCGCCCCAGGACGGCCGGAACGGGTTGACCAGGTGCTTCCAGTTGTCCGGGTTGCGCAGCGCGCCGTCCCCGACCCCGAAGGTCTTGCCCTGGAAGACGTTGTCGGCCTCGATCAGCCGGGCGTCGGTGCCGAGGTCGAGCCCGTGCGCCTTGGCGATCGGGGTGGCCGTCTCCTGCGCCCGCTCCAGCGGGGAGGCGATCACCTGGGTGATGTCGCGCGGGGCCAGGTGCTCGGCGACCCGCTCGGCCATCTTCCGGCCCAGCTCGGAGAGGTGGTAGCCGGGCAGCCGTCCGTACAGCAGGCCGTCGGGGTTGTGCACCTCGCCGTGGCGCATCAGGTGGACGACGGTGACGTCCTTCTCACCGGTGTGGTTCTCGGGGGTGGTCACGCGGTCGCCTCCGCGGCGGCTCGGGCCGCCGCCGGGAGGGCGTCGGCGATCTTCTGGATGGCCCGCTCGTCGTGGGCCGTGGACACGAACCAGGACTCGAAGGACGACGGCGGCAGGTACACGCCGTTCGCCAGCAGCGAGTGGAAGAACGCGGTGAAGCGGAACGACTCCTGCCGCTTGGCGTCCTCGTAGGTGCGCACCTGCCGGTCGGTGAAGAACACCGAGAACATGTTGGAGGCGTGCTGCAGCCGGTGCGCCACGCCCTCCTTGGTGAGCGCCTCGGTGACCAGCGCCTGGATCTGCGCGGAGACCGCGTCGACCTTGTCGTACGCCGCGTCGTCCAGCAGCCGGAGCTGGGCGAGACCGGCGGCGGTGGCGACCGGGTTACCGGAGAGGGTGCCCGCCTGGTAGACCGGGCCCGCCGGGGCGAGGTGCGCCATGACGTCGGCGCGCCCGCCGAACGCGGCCGCGGGGAAGCCGCCGCCCATCACCTTGCCGAAGGTCATCAGGTCGGGCTTCACGCCGTCGACGCCGTACCAGCCGGCGCGGCTCGTGCGGAAGCCGGTCATCACCTCGTCGGAGATGTACAGCGCGCCGTTCTTGGCGCAGGCGTCCTTCAGGCCCTGGTTGAAACCGGGCTCCGGCGGGACCACGCCCATGTTGCCGGGCGACGCCTCGGTGATCACGCAGGCGATCTCGCCGGGGTGCCGGTGGAACGCCTCCTGCACGGCCTCCAGGTCGTTGTACGGCAGCACGATGGTGTCGCCCGCCTGCGCGCCGGTGACACCGGGGGTGTCGGGGAGCGCGAAGGTGGCGAGGCCCGAGCCCGCGGCGGCCAGCAGGGAGTCGACGTGGCCGTGGTAGCAGCCGGCGAACTTGATCACCTTGGACCGCCGGGTGAAGCCCCGGGCCAGCCGGATCGCCGACATGGTCGCCTCGGTGCCGCTGCTGACCAGCCGGACCTGCTCGACCGGCTCGACACGGGCGACGATCTCCTCGGCGAGCGCGACCTCGCCCTCACCCGGCGTGCCGAAGGAGGTGCCGCGCGCGACCGCCTCCTGGACGGCGGCGATGACCTCGGGGTGCGAGTGACCCAGGATCATCGGACCCCAGGAGCACACCAGGTCGACGTACTCCCGCCCGTCGGCGTCGGTCAGGTACGGCCCGCTGCCCGAGACCATGAACCGGGGCGTGCCGCCGACCGCGCGGAAGGCGCGCACCGGCGAATTCACGCCACCCGGCGTGACCTCGGAGGCGCGGTCGAAGAGCGCCTGCGAGGCGGGCGCTTCGTAGGGGTAGGGCGTTTCGCTCATGACGTGCGGCTTCTCCGACTTCTCGGACTCCGGTGGGCGGCTGACCCCCTCAGGGTAGGCGGAGCGGCCGGGCGGGCGGAGCCGTGCCCCGTCCGGGCCCGCGCGGGCGCTGTCATGGAGCCGATCCGGCCGACCTTCCTGGCCGGTCTTTCACGATCTGCGAGACTGACACCTGATACACACACCTCCGCGGCACGTAGTGATCTGAGACCGGGAAGATCCTGCGGACTTCGGTTTCACCGCACGTTTCGGCGGGCGGCCGTGGGGGAGGTCACTGACACGATGATCGGGTTGCGCGGCGGGGGCCACGCGTCCTAGAACAGCACTCGGGTGGAGATATGCATCGCGGTGGCGGACTGGGCGAGGGGACTGACGACCTGGGTCCTCGGCGAGCCCGGCGGGGAAGGCACCGGCGCGAGGCGGAGGAAGCGACCGAGACACGACAGGCCGACGCACGACAGGCCGACGCACGACAGGCACAGGGTCTACCGAGTGAGCCCGAGCCGGGCGACCGGACCGCCCGCCTCGGGGCGGGGAGCAGAAATGGTGGTCGGGTGGGGGTGACGTACAAATACTTCGGTGCGCCGGACGGCGCGACCGCCGCCCGCGTCCCCATCTCGATGCGTCCCGAGGAACTCGGCGGCGACGAGCTGGGCATGAACGGCATGTTCACCAAGATCAAGCCGGAGACGATGGCCGCGATGGTGCTGACCGGCATCGAGGGCGTCCCCCTGCACAAGGTCCCGCCGCTCGAACTCGTCGTCCTCCACCCCGACTACGCCGTCGTCAAGCTCCCCATGACCGTCGTCGACCCCCTCCGCGACATAGGCGAGGAAGCTGTCGGCGCCGCCGCCTTCATCTGGTCCACCGTCCCGGACCGCGGCGGCCCCCGCGACGCCTTCAACGTCTACCAACTCCTGCACGAATGGCAGGACTTCAGCCACCGCCTGCACGAGGCTGGGCACCAGCCGTACTGCCTCGTCTGGCCCTGATCCCCTAGGCCGTGTCCGGAAAGTGGCGCCGTCTGCCCGGAGGGCAGGGCTCGCGGCGTCTGGTGCGTGCGCTCGCAAGGCGGAGGAGGGAGTCGATGCTGAGCATCGGGGACCGCGCTGCGCCAGGAGGCCGGGGACATCGACATCCTCGTCAACAACGCCGGGTTCGCCCTGTGGGCGCCCACCGAGACCTATGCGCCAAAGGATCTGGAAGCCACCTGGGCGACCAATGTGCGCGCCCCCTTCCTGCTGGTCGCCGCCTTCGTGCCGGCCATGCTGGAGAACAAGAACGGCGCGATCGTCAACATCGGCAGCATCGCCGCCGACCTGGGTATGTCCGGCGCCGCCGCCTATAGCGCCAGCAAGGCCGCGCTGCACGCGCTGACCCGGGCGTGAGCCGCCGAGTTCGGCGGGCGCGGGGTGCGGGTGAACACTGTCGCGCCGGGACCGGTACGGACGGCGATGGGCGACCCGGAGGCGGTCGAGCAGATCGCCGCCGCCTCTCCGCTGGGCCGGGTCGCGGAGCCCGAGGAGATCGCCGAGCTGGTCGGCTTCCTCGCCTCCGACCGCTCCGGCTGCATCACCCGGCGCCACGCTCGACGTGGACGGCGGCCGCAACACCGTCTGACGGCTCAGGCCGCCCGCTCCTCCCCCACGAAGTCCACCACCGCCAACGCGAAGAGCAGCGCCAGCGCGATCCCGACCACCACCCACCCCGTCGGATGCGGCCACAGCACGAACGCCACCACCGCCCCCGCCACCAGGAGCCAGCCGATCCACACCCGGTGGCGGTGGACGAAGGGGCCCACCGGGCCGGTGCGCAGGCCGAGGCGGTCGGTCTGGGTGCGGGCGGCGCCGATGCCCGCGTGCCAGATCTGGCGGACGGCCGAGGCGCGGCGGCCGGGACCGCTGAGCCAGGCGGCCAGCGCGAGGACGACACCGAGGGCGACGACCGCCCGTACCGCCGTGCGCAGGAAGCGGGTCAGGGTGTCGTAGACCGCGCCGGCGGCGGGCTGGGACACCGAGGCCGGCAGGGCGTCCAGATAGAAGGCGCGGAAGACAGTCAGGCCGAGGCCGAGGAGCAGGGCGGTGACGGCGAAGCCGAGGGCCGCCGCGACCAGGGCGCGGCGACGGCGTACGGCGAGCAGGACCCCGCCCGCGAGGAGCAGGGCGGCGATCACCGGCAGCCAGACGCCCGCCAGTTGCAGCAGCCGGAAGTACGTCTGGAGGTCGGCGACCTTCTCGGTGCGCAGGACCGTGAAGTCCGTGTGCACGTCCGGGATCTTCGCCGCGGGTTTCAGACCGGCGTCCACCAGCCGGGTCTTGACCTGTTCGATGACGGGGGCCAGATCGACCGTCACCGCGTCGCCCTCGATCCGTACCGCTCCCCCGCCGCTGCCGGTCAGCGCCTTGTCCACCGTGGTGTGGAGCCGCCGGTTGGCGTCGGTCCAGAAGCGGGCGAAGGTCTCGGAGGCGACGACCTCGCGGGCCTTCTTCCGGACGAACCCGGACACCGCGTCGTCGAGTGAGCCCCCGAGCGCGCCGAGGGCCTTCTCCAGTCCGGGCCGGTCGGCGGGGGCGGCGTCCTTCAGCAGGTCGGACAGGTTCAGGTACCGCATCAGCTCGTCGGTGATCCGGTCGGCGGCGGCGTCCTGCACGGCGGAGTCGCGGGCGAGGGGCGCGACGGTGGCGACATAGCGGTCGGTGTCGTCCGCGAGGTCGGCCGTCCAGGTGGCGACCAGGGCCAGCGGCGCGAGCAGGCAGCCGAGGACGATCAGCACGGCCGCGCACACCGAGCGGGTGCGGTGCCGTACCGGCGCCGGGCGGGACTCCAGCGCGTCGACCCGCTCCCGCAGCCGGGCCAGGTCGTCGTCCGGGTCCCGATCCGCCATGCCGATCCACCTCCGTCGCGATTCCCTTGGCAGCAGCACATCCCGGGCCACGCGCGTACGCGAGCGGCGGTGGGCCGTTCAGGTGCGCCCGCCCCACGCCTGCCGCACCCGGCGTGCGGACGGCGGGGCGCGCCCCTTCACTGGGGGCAGCGGAGCCGAATTCGGGAGGCTGGCATGGCTGGGTGCGGGACACGGCGGGCGGCGGGTACGGCGCTGATGGTGGCGCTCGGGATCGCGGTGACCGGCTGCTCGGACGGCAACAGCCCCTCCGGCCAGGCCAGCAAGGCCGCCTCGGCCGCCTCCTCCCTCGCCTCGCGCGCCTCCGGCACCGTGGCCTCGGCCACGGCGGAGGCCAGGCGGAAGCTGGATCAGGTCAAGGGCGGGGTGGACGCCAAGAAGGACGTTTCGGTGGGAAACGTCACCACCGGCATGGACGGCGTGCCCACGGCCGAGGTGTCGGCGAAGAACACCACCGGCGAGAAGAAGTCCTTCACCGTGCAGGTCAACTTCCGTGACGGCAAGGGCGATCTGCAGGACACGGTGATCGTGAACATCGATGACGTCGCGGCCGGGGCGACCGGCCGGGCCACCGCCCGCAGCCATCGCGAGCTGTCCGGCGACATACGGGTCGACGTGGGGACGGCGCTGCGGCACTGAGCCGTCGGCCATGATGGAGCCATGAGCAAAGGGGCCGTATACGGCCTCGCTCGCCAGTCCGGACGCCAGAGCCGTCGCCCGGAGGGGCCGGCCGTCGTTGTCCACACCCAGGGAGCAACCGCACGGCAATCACGCCCGCACCGGGCCGTGCCTACGTATCGTAGGTTTCCAACCGCCCCCAGCCACAAGCCAGTTCATCGGGGAGACATGCACCAGACACGAGCCGAGACCGAACCGGCGGGGACCGCGTCGACGCCGGTCGGCGATGTGCCGGACCTGAAACCCACCCTGACCCTGCTCTTCGTGAGCCTGGCCATCGCGGCCGTCGGCGTCTACGAGCTGTGCGGCTTCGGCCTGCACACCCTCGACCAGCGCCCGCACCTGTTCAGCGACGGTCTGACCACCGGCGGGGTCATCGTCGCGGTGGTCGCGGCCGGCGCGGCGGTCGGCAACCTGGCCTGGACCCTCTCCGCGGCCCGCCGCGACCCCGAGGACGAGCGGGCCTAGGGGGTGTCTAGTCGATCAGGCCGGATCAGGGAGCGGCGTCTGGTGCCGTGCATCGCAAGGCGGAGGAGGGAGTCGATGCGGAGCATCGGGGACCGACGACAACGCGGCGAGGTGCGGCACCAGACGCCGCGAGCCCGGCGTGATCGACAAGACACCCCCTAGAGCCGAGGCGGGCCTAGAGCTCGGGCGGGACCACGCCCCCGCCCACCGTGAACCCGATCACCGCGCCCCCGCCCTCCCTGCGGTAGGCGAAGGGCGCCCCGCCGTGGGACATCGCGATCTCGCGGACGATGGACAGCCCGAGCCCCGAGCCGGGCCGGGAGCGGGCGTCCGCGGCCCGGTAGAAGCGGTCGAAGATACGCAGCAGGTCGCCCTCGGCGATACCGGGCCCCCGGTCCAGCACCTCCACCCGGACCGTCCCCGCCGCCGCCCCGGCCACCCGCACCTCGATGGGCTCCGTACCCTCCCGGTCGAACTTGGCCGCGTTCTCCACCAGGTTCGACAGCGCCCGCTGGAGCAGCCCCGGCCGCCCCTGGGCGTACGTGTCCCCGCTCACCGCCAGCACGATCCGCCGCCCGGTGCGGCGCCCGGCCAGCCCCACCACGTCCTCGGCGACATCCGCGAGGTCCACCCGCTGCGGCGGCTCGGAGTCGGACTGCCCGGCGGCGAGGTCCACCAGCTCGTTCACCAGATCGGTCAGCTCCCGCGCCTCCAGCGTGAGGTCCGCCACCAGGTCCTCCCGCGTCTCCGGCGGCAGCTCGTCGATCCGGCGCAGCAGCGAGATGTTCGTCCGCAGCGAGGTCAGCGGGGTGCGCAGCTCGTGGCCCGCGTCCTGCACCAGCCGCCGCTGGTCCTCCTCCGACTGGGCGAGCCGGCCCAGCATCCGGTCGAAGGCCCGGCCCAGGCGCCCCACCTCGTCCGGCCCGGTCACCGGCACCTGGATACCCAGCCTGCGGGTGCGGGCCACGTCCTCGGCGGCGGAGGTCAGCAGGACCAGGCGCCGGGTGATCCGGCGGGCCAGCCACCAGCCGAACAGCCCCGCGCCCACCACCACGGCCGCCATCAGGATCAGCGTGCGCTGCTGGAGGGTGCGCAGCAGGTCCTCGGTGTCGCTGAACTCCTGCGCCACCTGCACCGCGCCCCGCGCCCCGCCGAGCGAGACGGTGGCGACCCGGAAGAGGTCCTCACCGACCCGTACGTCCTTGTGCTCGGCCAGCCGCCCCGCGCTGCGCGAACCGGCCATCTCGCGGTCGCGGGCGGTGACGGGCAGGCCGGGGGAACCGTGGTCCACGATCCCGCCGCCCGGCCCGAGCACCTGCACGTCCGTACGGGCGGGCCGCACCACGTCGTGGCCCGGCCGGGCGGAGGAGAAGTCGTCCGGGGTCATCGGATGCTGCCGCACCTCGGCCTGCACATCCCGCACGACCTGGGTGAACACCGACTGCTGGTCCACCCGGACCAGCCGCGCGGCCGAGCCGTACGACAGGATGCCGACCAGGATCGTGACGGCGGCGGTGACGGCCGCGAACGACACGGCGAAGGTGGTGCGCAGCGAGCGCAGCCCGGTGCGGGAACCGCCCGGCAGCCGCCAGGTGCGGCCCACTACTCCTCCCGCAGCACGTACCCCACACCGCGCACGGTGTGGATGAGCTGCGGGGCGCCGGGCGCGTCCAGCTTGCGGCGCAGATAGCCGACGTAGACGGCGAGGTTCTTGGAGCCGGGGCCGAAGTCGTAGCCCCAGATGCGGTCGTAGATGGTGGCGTGGTCGAGCACGATGCCCGCGTTGCGCACCAGCAGCTCCAGCAGCTCGAACTCGGTGCGGGTCAGCTCCAGTTCACGCCCCGCGCGCCAGGCGCGGCGGGCCTGGAGGTCCATGCGGATGCCGGCGCCCTCGATCTGCCGGTCGGAGAGCTGCGCGTCCCGGGCCGGGCCCGGCTCGGCCAGGGGGGCGGGATTGGTGCGGCGCAGCAGGGCGCGCAGGCGGGCGAAGACCTCCTCGACGTCGAAGGGCTTCACCACGTAGTCGTCGGCGCCCGCGTCCAGGCCCGCGATGCGGTCGGCGGTCTCCACCAGCGCGGTGAGCATCAGGATCGGGGTGCGGTCGCCCTCGGCGCGCAGCACCCGGCAGACCTGGAGGCCGTCGATGCCGGGCATCATCACGTCCAGCAGCAGCACGTCCGGCGGGGTGCGGTGGGCCTGCGCCAGCGCCTCGACGCCGTCGGCGACCGCCGTCACCGCGTAGCCCTCCAGGGTCAGGGCCCGCTCCAGGGCATGGCGGATGGCGCGGTCGTCCTCGGCGAGGAGCACGGTGGGGGGCGTGGCGGGGGACGGGGTGTGGGGCGTGGTCTGGGGCACGCCCCCAGTCTGCCAAGGGCGACCGGGCTCCGGCCGGGGCCAGGGGTCCGGGGGCGCCCTTTTTACCCGGCTCACACCTCGTCTTCGGTGTGCCGACTCTCCCGCAGCCGGGCGATCCGCTCCCCGGTGAACTCCACCGTGCGCTGCATGTGCCCGATGATCACGGCCAGTTCGGTGTCGTCCAGCTCCCCGAAGATGCGCGACCAGTCCCCGGACAGCTCCTCCCACGCGTGCCGGAACTCCGCGATCCGCTCCGGTACAGGGACGACCAGCACCCGGCGCCGGTCACCCGCGTCCCGGCGCCGTACGACGTACCCGGCGCGCTCCAGCCGGTCCACCAGGCGGGTCGCGGAGCCGGTGGTGAGGCCGGTCAGCGCGGCGACGTGGCCGGTGGTGACCGGCTCGGGCTCCAGGGTGAGCAGGTTCAGGCACTGGAGGTCGGTGGGATGCAGTCCGATGCGGTCGGCGACGGCCTGGGTGAACAGGGCGTACGAGGCGATGTAGCGGCGGGACACCGCGTCCAGCTCGGCGAGCAGCCGGGGCCGCGCGCTGTCGTTCCCGGCCATGGCCGTCCTCCTCGCGTCGCGGGTCAGAACGAGTACGCGTCCCCGGTGGGCAGCACCAGCACCCGCAGCCGGTCGTTGGAGCGGTCGGGGTCGGTCACCCCGCCGTTCCACGCGGTCTCCACCTCCAGGGTCACCTCCGGCGCGGGCACCCGCAGCCGGACCCCCAGCCGGATCTCCTCCCCCGCCTGGCCGGCGACCAGTGGGCCGGTCCCGCAGACCGCCGTCCGCTCCCCGGTCCGCGCGCACCCCGGCGACAGGCTCACCGCCCCGGCGGGCCCCACCGACCAGCGCACCCGCACACTCGCCTCCGGCACGGCGGCCGGACCGTGGTCACGCGGGGTGAGCCGGACCTCCATCCGGTCGCCGTCGATCACGGCCTGACCGTGGAAGGCGAGGTCGGCGCGGGGCGCGGGGGCCGCCTGGGCCGGACCTCCCGCCCACAGGACTCCGCCCGCGCAGCCGGCCAGCAGCAGCCATGCCCTCGTCCGTACGCGCACGCCGACCACTCCCGTTCCCGTCACCGTTCCACCCACCCGATGTATGCCACGCGAGCCGGGGCGCAGGCGCCCTCCAACAGGTGAACGCGGGGCGCGTGCCAGGCTTCCCCCATGCTGATCGTGCGCTCCGCCGCCCTGTTCGTCGTCGCCGCCCTCTTCGAGATCGGCGGCGCCTGGCTGGTCTGGCAGGGCGTACGCGAGCACCGGGGCTGGCTGTGGATGACGGGAGGGGTGCTGGCGCTGGGCGCGTACGGGTTCGTCGCCACCTTCCAGCCGGACGCCCACTTCGGCCGCATCCTCGCGGCGTACGGCGGCATCTTCGTCGCCGGGTCGATCCTGTGGGGCGTGGTCGCCGACGGCTACCGCCCCGACCGCTTCGACCTCTCCGGCGCGCTGATCTGCCTGGTGGGCATGGCCGTGATCATGTGGGCCCCGAGGAACGGCGGCTGAGGCTCGCCTAGGCTGGACGCGAGTCCCTCGACCCCGTTCCCAGGAGAAGCTCATGGCCAGCGCCCCCTCCGCCGCGTCCCGTATCGCCGTCGTCACGGGCGCGAGCAGCGGTATCGGCGCGGCCACCGCGCGGCGGCTCGCCGAGGCCGGGTACCGGGTGGTGCTGACCGCGCGGCGGGCGGACCGGATCGAGGCGCTGGCGAAGGAGCTGACCGAGGCGGGCCACTCGGCCACCGCCTACCCGCTGGACGTGACGGACCGGGCGGCGGTGGACGAGTTCGCCGGGGCCTTCCGCACCATCGGCGTCCTGGTCAACAACGCGGGCGGCGCGCTCGGCGCGGACCCGGTGGCCAGCGCCGACCCGGAGCACTGGCGCACGATGTACGAGACGAACGTGCTCGGCACCCTCAACCTCACCCAGGCCCTGCTGCCCAAGCTGGAGGCGAGCGGCGACGGCACGGTGGTCGTCGTCTCCTCCACCGCCGGCCTCTCCACCTACGAGGGCGGCGCGGGCTATGTCGCCGCCAAGCACGCCGAGCACGTCCTCGCCGAGACCCTCCGCCTGGAGATCGTCGGCAAGCCGGTCCGCGTCCTGGAGATCGCCCCCGGCATGGTCAAGACCGACGAGTTCGCCCTCACCCGCTTCGCCGGCGACTCGGAGAAGGCCGCCAAGGTCTACGAGGGCGTCGCGGCCCCCCTCACCGCCGACGACGTCGCCGACTCCATCACCTGGGCCGTCACCCGCCCCAGCCACGTCAACATCGACCTCATGGTCCTCCGCCCCCGAGCCCAGGCCAGCAACACGAAGGTCCACCGGGAACTGTGAGGCGCCTCAGCCCTTCACGCAGACGAACTGCTTGAGCTTGGCGACCACTTCGACCAGGTCGCGCTGCTGCTCCATCACCCGGTCGATGTTCTTGTAGGCGCCGGGGATCTCGTCCACCACCCCGGAGTCCTTGCGGCACTCCACGCCCCGCGTCTGCTCCTCCAGGTCGCGCGTGCTGAACCGGCGCTTGGCCGCGCCGCGGCTCATGCGCCGGCCGGCGCCGTGCGAGGCGGAGTTGAAGGCGGCGGTGTTGCCGAGGCCCTTCACGATGTACGAACTCGTCCCCATGGAGCCGGGGATGATGCCGTACTCCCCCGCGCCCGCGCGGATCGCGCCCTTGCGGGTCACCAGCAGGTCCATGCCGTCGTACCGCTCCTCCGCCACGTAGTTGTGGTGGCAGGAGATCTCCGGCTCGAAGACCGGCTTCGCCTTCTTGAACTCCTTGCGGACGACGTCCTTCAGCAGCGCCATCATCAGGGTGCGGTTGTACTTGGCGTACTCCTGCGCCCAGAACAGGTCGTTGCGGTAGGCCGCCATCTGCGGGGTGTCCGCGACGAAGACGGCGAGGTCACGGTCGACCAGGCCCTGGTTGTGCGGGAGCTTCTGCGCGACCCCGATGTGGTGCTCGGCCAGCTCCTTGCCGATGTTCCGGGAACCGGAGTGCAGGGTGAGCCAGACCGCGCCGTCGGTGTCGAGCAGGAGTTCGATGTAGTGGTTGCCGCCGCCCAGTGTCCCCATCTGCGACGCCGCCCGGTCCCGGCGGAAGTGGACCGGCTCGGCGACCGTGTCGAAGCGGGACCAGAAGGTGTCCCAGCCTGCGGTGGGGAGGGCGTGGAAGCGGGAGGGGTCGAGGGGGTCGGTGTGCATGCCGCGGCCGACCGGGATGGCCTGCTCGATGCGGGAGCGGAGGCGGGTGAGGTCGCCGGGGAGGTCGTTGGCCGTGAGGGAGGTCCTGACGGCGGACATGCCGCAGCCGATGTCGACGCCCACCGCCGCCGGACAGACCGCGCCTCGCATGGCGATGACCGAACCGACCGTCGCGCCCTTGCCGTAGTGCACGTCCGGCATCACGGCGAGCCCCTCGATCCAGGGCAGCGTGGCCACGTTCTGGAGCTGGCGCAGCGCGCCGTCCTCGACGGTGGCCGGGTCGGTCCACATCCGCACCGGGACGCGGGCGCCCGGTATCTCCACGTACGACATGACAGATCAATCCCCCACAGTAGGAACAAACGCCGGGCAGGTGTCATTGCTCACGGAAGTCACCCGGACCGGCAGAACGCAAAAGCGGCGCCAGGGCCGGTGAAATGGGACAGGGGACCGGCGACCACGGCGGTGCGTGCGATACACATTGTGTCCAGCAGGCGCCCCGCCGCGGCAAGCGATTAACCAGCGGGGACACTGGAACATCGACCGGGCACCGCCGTCGGGTCGCCCACCGTCCTAAGGAGAGCCCGACCGTGCAGCGGAAGGCGTACATCACCGGCACCGCCGCCCTCCTCGCGGCCCTGCTGGCAGGCTGCAGCTCGGGCTCCGGCGGCGGCACGTCCACCGACGACGCCAACCCCGGCGACGCGGCCTCCGCCCCGGCCGCCGCCCAGCCCGGCCGGTACCGCACCCTGCCCGAGCCCTGCGGCGCCGTCGGCCACGACACCCTCGGCACCCTGCTCCCCGGCATCCAGCAGCTCACCGACCCCGACCAGCGCGACAAGGCGTACCGGGGCGTGCCCGCGCTGACCTACGACACCGACCGCAAGGTGGGCTGCCGCTGGAAGGTGGAGTCCGCCCTCGCCACCGACCGCCTCTCGGTCGACTTCGAGCGCGTGGTGTCGTACGACGGCACGGTCAGCGACGACGCGCAGGCGGAGAAGCTGTTCCAGGGCATGGCCAAGGCGGCCCACCTCCCGGTGCCCGCCCTCTCCGCGCCCGCCTCCCCCAGCACCAGCCCGAGCGGCAGCCCCTCCCCCTCCGGCGGACCCTCCGCCGACCCCTCCGGCAGCCCCTCCTCGGACGCCTCCACCGACCCCGCCGCGGGCGGCTCCGGCAGCGCGGCGCCCACCGACCTCCAGCCCCGCCTCCTGCCCGACCTCGGTGACGAGGCGTACCTCGACGACCAGCTCGGCTCGTCCGGTTCGACCGCCGAACCCCGGACGGTGACTGTGGTGTTCCGCACGTCCAACGTGGTCGTCACCATCGACTACGAGGAGCAGCCGATGGCCGTCGGCGCGGTCCCGGACAGCAAGGAAATGCAGGACAGGGCACGCGATCTGGCCTCTCAACTGGCCGACGTACTGGACGGCTGACGCCCCCTCGCCCGCCCCCGGCCCCCTCCCCCGAGGCGCTCGACCGGCGACCGCGGGCCGCCCGTACCGCGTACGGTGGCCCCGCAGGAACCCGCACGAACACCGAGCGTCACGAGTGAAGGAACCATGCAGCGAGCAGCCCAGCGAGACGACCGAGCCCAGCGTGGACCGCGTGCCACGCGTCTGAGCCGTGCCCTGGTGTGCGCGGCAGCCGTTCCCGCGGTGCTGATCACCGCGGCCTGTTCCTCGGACTCCGGCGACGCCCCGGGCAAGGCGGGCGCCTCCGCCAAGCCGTCCGCCGGCGACGGCTCCGGGCAGCCCTCGGCGAAGCCCTCCCCCACCGTGCAGGCGTCGGTGTTCCGCGAGCTGCCCGAGCCGTGCAAGACGCTGCCGAAGAAGACGCTGGGCGACCTGGTGCCGGAGGCGGACACCGACGGCAAGAAGGGGTCGAGCGACAACACCGCGAACCGCGCCTCCTGCTCCTGGACCAGCCTGGACAACAACGGCGTCAAGGGCTCGCAGTTCCGCTGGCTGAACGTCTCCCTGCTCCGCTTCGACTCCGACACCTCGCGGGGCAGCGGCAACGACCAGGCGCACGCGTACTACACGCGCCAGGTCCAGGACGCCAAGGCCGCCTCGGGCGCGAAGAACGTCAAGACCGAGGCGCTCGGCGGCACCGGCGACGAGGCGACGGCCGTGCACTACGACCTGAAGAAGAAGGAAGGCGCCTTCAAGCAGCAGACGGTGGTCGCGCGCGTGGAGAACGTCGTGATCACCCTCGACTACAACGGCGCCGGTCTCGCGGGCGACAAGACCCCGGACGCGGACGACCTCACGGCGGACGCCAAGAAGGCGGCCAAGGAGGCCGTCACCTCGGTGGCCAGTGCCAACGGCCGTGACACGGAGGGCAGTTCCCCCTCGGCGAGCCCCTCCAAGGGCACCTCGAAGTCCCCCGCCCCCAAGGGCTCGTCGTCCTCGGCCGCCCCCAAGAAGGGCTGACCGACACCACGTTCGGCGCACACCTGTGCCACTCTGTTGCGCGCAACAACACGCAAGGGAGGGGAAACGAGTGGCCGCGCCAATGCAGTTGACTCGGATGCACCGCGTTCTGATCGGCGTGGTCGTCACCGGCGCGCTGGTCATCGCCGGTATCGGCTTCGCCGGTTCGTACGCGGCCGTCCGGGAGCTGGCCCTCAAGAAGGGGTTCGGGAACTTCTCGTACGTGTTCCCGGTCGGCATCGACGCGGGCATCTGCGTACTGCTCGCCCTCGACCTGCTGCTGACCTGGATGCGCATCCCGTTCCCGATGCTGCGTCAGACGGCCTGGCTGCTCACGGCCGCGACGATCGCCTTCAACGGCGCCGCCGCCTGGCCCGACCCGCTGGGCACCGGCATGCACGCGGTGATCCCGATCCTGTTCGTGGTCTCCGTGGAGGCGGCCCGGCACGCGGTCGGCCGGATCGCGGACATCACCGCCGACAAGCACATGGAGGGCGTCCGCCTCACCCGCTGGATGCTCTCCCCGCTGCCCACCTTCCTGCTGTGGCGGCGGATGAAGCTGTGGGAGCTGCGCTCCTACGAGCAGGTCATCAAGCTGGAGCAGGAACGCCTCGTCTACCAGGCCCGGCTGCGCTCCCGCTTCGGCCGCTCCTGGCGCCGCAAGGCCCCGGTGGAGTCCCTGATGCCGCTGCGCCTGGCCCGCTACGGCGTCCCGCTCGCGGAGACCGCCCCGGCGGGCCTCGCGGCGGCGGGCATCGAGCCCGTCCTCCTGCCCCCGGCGCCGGAACCGTCCCCCGCGCTCCCCCAGCCGGCCCCGGCCGCGCTCCAGGCGGCGCCCGCGCAGGCGCCCGCGGCCGAGCCGATGCCCGCCGGACCCCCTCCGGAGCCGGAGGACGAGAACAGCCCGTGGTTCCACACGCCCCCGCGTGACATCGACTACCACGGCGGCTACGACCCGGCCTTCGAGCCCGGCCCGGACCCCCAGTACTTCCCCGAGGAGCAGTACGGGGACTGGTACGAGGAGCAGCCCCCCGAGCAGTTCCAGCAGCCCTCCCCCGAGGAGACCGGCAGCTTCCCGATACCCGTCGGCCCCAATCGCACCCGTGAGCTGGGCGAGGGCGGGGGGCCGGCGGAGCCGGACGAGGAAGAGCTGTACACGGTCTTCCGCCAGTCCATAGACGGCAGCTATCCCACCCCCCTGGTCTTCGCCGACAACGTGCAGGCGCAGTACGGCTACACACTGGACAAGGACTCCGCCAAGAAACTCGCGGAGCACTTCCAGCAGCGTCATCTCGACGATCACATCGCCTGACCCCGTGTACGGAAGAGGGGGCGCCCGGTACGACACCGGGCGCCCCCTCCTCGTATGCGCGGCCTACTCCCCGAGCAGGGCCCTCACCCGGTCCTGACCGACCGCCAGCAGCAGCGTGGGCAGGCGCGGGCCGGTGTCCCGGCCGACGAGCAGGTGGTACAGCAGGGCGAAGAACGTCCGCTGAGCCGTCTTGATCTCCGGCGGCAGCTCCTTGGGCGTGGCGTCGGCGGAGAAGCCGGCGCGGACCTTCGGGACGCCGTAGACGAGGTGGGTCAGGCCGTCCAGGGACCAGTTGTCCGCGAGCCCGTCGGCCAGCAGGCGCAGGGACTGGCGGGCCTCGTCGTCCAGCGACTTCAGCAGCTCGGCGTCCGGCTCCTCGCGCACGATGGTGCGCTGGTCGGCGGGGACGTAGGTGTTGATCCACGCCTCGGCCTTGTCGTACCGGGGGCGGGCGTCGGCGAGGTCGGTGATGGGGTTCGCCGGGTCCAGCTCGGACAGGATGCGCAGCGCCTGGTCCTGGTGGCCGGCGGTGATGTCCGCGACCGAGGCCAGCGTGCGGTACGGCAGCGGGTGCGCGGTCTTCGGCAGCTCACCGGCGGCGGTGCCGACGGCGCGGGTGTACGCGGCGACGTCACCGGGGAGCGCGGAGCCGTCCTCCACCTTGCCGGCGAGCTTGTCCCACTCGTCGTAGAGGCGCTGGATCTCCTGGTCGAAGGCGATCTTGAAGGACTGGTTGGGGCGGCGGCGGGCGTACAGCCAGCGCAGCAGCTGCGGCTCCATGATCTTCAGCGCGTCGCCCGGGGTGGGCACACCGCCGCGCGAGGACGACATCTTGGCCATGCCGGAGATGCCGACGAAGGCGTACATCGGGCCGATGGGCTGCTTGCCGTCGAAGATCCCGACGATCTGGCCGCCGACCTGGAAGGAGGAGCCCGGCGAGGAGTGGTCGACGCCGGAGGGCTCGAAGATCACGCCCTCGTAGGCCCAGCGCATCGGCCAGTCGACCTTCCAGACCAGCTTGCCCCGGTTGAACTCGCTCAGCCGGACCGTCTCACCGAAGCCGCAGGCGGTGCAGGTGTAGACCAGCTCGGTGGTGTCGTCGTCGTAGGAGGTGACGGTGGTGAGGTCCTTGCCGCACTCGCCGCAGTACGGCTTGTACGGGAAGTACCCGGCGGAGCCGGAGCTGCCGTCGTCCTCGGCGGCCGCGCCGGAACCCTCCTCGGCCTCCAGCTCGGCCTCGTCGACCGCCTTCTGCTGCGGCTTCTTGCCCGGCGCCTTCTTGGTGCGGTACTGGGCGAGGATCGCGTCGATGTCCGCGCGGTGCTTCATCGCGTGCAGGATCTGCTCGCGGTAGACGCCGGAGGTGTACTGCGCGGTCTGGCTGATCCCGTCGAACTCGACACCCAGCTCGGCGAGCGCCTCGGTCATGGCGGCCTTGAAGTGCTCGGCCCAGTTCGGGTACGCGGAGCCCTCGGGCGCCGGGACCGAGGTCAGCGGCTTGCCGATGTGCTCGGCCCAGGACTCGTCGACGCCCGCGATCCCGGCCGGGACCTTGCGGTAGCGGTCGTAGTCGTCCCAGGAGATCAGGTGCCGGACCTGGTGCCCGCGCCGCCGGATCTCGTCCGCGACCAGGTGCGGGGTCATGACCTCGCGCAGGTTGCCCAGGTGGATCGGGCCGGACGGGGAGAGCCCCGAGGCGACGACGACCGGTTTGCCCGGAGCCCGACGCTCCGACTCCTGGATGACGTCATCCGCGAAACGGGAGACCCAGTCGGCGGTGTCGGGGCTCTGAGCCACGATCGGTGCTCCTTCAGTTCGGGGTGCCGGTCCGGCGGTTGTCCTCCGTCGGCCTCCACCCATAATCCCAGACACTCCCGCGCGGGAAAAAACGGCTTTACCCCCCGTGGGATACTGGCCGGGACCATCCATTCCCACGAGGAGAACGGCACCCTTACCTATGGCCTCGGTCACGTCCCTCCGCGACTCCGTCCAGCAGCACCTGTCCTCCGCGCTCTCGGCCGCCCTGCCGGAGGCCGCCGGTGCGGACCCGCTGCTGCGACGAAGTGACCGGGCCGACTACCAGGCCAACGGCATCCTCGCGCTCGCCAAGAAGGCCAAGGCCAACCCGCGCGAGCTGGCCACGCAGGTCGTCTCCGGGATCGTCACCGGCGAGGTGATCGCGGACGTCGAGGTCTCCGGCCCCGGTTTCCTCAACATCACCGTCGCGGACAAGGCGATCACCGAGAACCTGGCCGCCCGGTACGCGGACGACACCGGCCGCCTGGGAGTGCCGTACGCCGCGCACCCCGGCACCACGGTGATCGACTACGCGCAGCCGAACGTGGCCAAGGAGATGCACGTCGGCCACCTGCGCTCGGCGGTCATCGGCGACGCGATGGTGCGGCTGCTGGAGTTCACCGGCGAGAACGTGGTCCGCCGGCACCACATCGGCGACTGGGGCACCCAGTTCGGCATGCTCATCCAGTACCTGGACGAGCACCCGCACGAGCTGGACCACAAGGAGTCCGAGGTGTCCGGCGAGGAGGCGATGTCCAACCTGGACCGCCTCTACAAGACCGCGCGCAAGCTGTTCGACTCCGACGAGGAGTTCAAGACCCGCGCCCGGCGCCGGGTGGTCGACCTCCAGGCCGGTGACCCGAGGACCCTCGCCATCTGGCAGAAGTTCGTGGACGAGTCGAAGATCTACTTCTTCTCCGTCTTCGACAAGCTGGACATGGAGGTCCGCGACCCCGACATCGTCGGCGAGTCCGGCTACAACGACATGCTCGCGGAGACCTGCCGCCTGCTGGAGGAGTCCGGCGTCGCGGTCCGCTCCGAGGGCGCGCTGTGCGTGTTCTTCGACGACATCAAGGGCCCGGAGGGCAACCCGGTCCCGCTGATCGTCCAGAAGTCCGACGGCGGCTACGGCTATGCGGCCACCGACCTCTCCGCGATCCGCGACCGCGTCTTCAACCTCAAGGCGACCACCCTGCTGTACGTGGTGGACGCGCGGCAGGCCCTGCACTTCCGGATGGTCTTCGAGACCGCCCGCCGGGCCGGCTGGCTGAACGACGACGTGACCGCGGTCCAGCTGGCCTTCGGCACGGTCCTCGGCAAGGACGGCAAGCCCTTCAAGACCCGTGCGGGCGAGACGGTCAAGCTGGAGGGCCTGCTGGACGAGGCCGTCGAGCGGGCCACCGCCGTGGTCCGGGAGAAGGCCGAGAAGGTGGGCCTGACCGAGGACGAGATCGTCGAGAACGGCCGGTATGTGGGCGTCGGCGCCGTGAAGTACGCCGACCTGTCCACCTCGGCCGTGCGGGACTACAAGTTCGACCTGGACCAGATGGTCTCGCTCAACGGCGACACCTCGGTGTACCTCCAGTACGCCTACGCCCGGGTGCAGTCCATCCTCCGCAAGGCCGGCGAGGCCCGCCCCGCCGCCCATCCGGAGCTGGCGCTGGCCCCGGCCGAGCGTGCGCTGGGCCTGCACCTGGACCAGTTCGCGGAGACGGTCCTGGAGGTCGCGGCGGCCCGCGAGCCCCACAAGATGGCCGCCTACCTCTACCAGCTCGCCTCGCTGCTGACCTCGTTCTACGACCAGTGCCCGGTGCTGAAGGCCGACTCCCCGGCGCAGGTGGAGAACCGCCTGTTCCTGGTCGACCTGACCGCGCGCACCCTGCACGAGGGCATGGCGCTGCTGGGCATCCGGACGCCCGGGAAGCTCTGACCCGTACGACCACCGATCGGCCCGGCCCGCCCTGTGCGGACCGGGCCGATTCGTATTCCCGGCGTCCCTTCAAAAGCCAGAGAAAACCTTGGTGTACGCCCGTCATCGGCAGGTCTATCGTCGGACCGAGGGACCAGAAACGACGGGAGGCAGCCGGGCGATGGCACAGGACGAAGCCGTGATCGGCTGCACGGGGGAACTGCTCATCGGCACGCGTGGCTCCGCCGGTCCCGGCGAGATCCTGGTGCGGGTCAGAGGCGGCTCCGAGACCTTCCTCGCCTGGTCGCAGGAGCCGCTGCCGCGCGGGGCGACCGTGCTCGTGATCGAGTCACGAGGGTTCCGTGAGGTCGATGTCATCGCGTGGGGCGATCCATTGGACACGCTGGGCGGGCTGTCCGCCGGCGTCGACTGAGGAGACGAGCAGTATGTTCGGTTACCGCGTTCCCGCACCCGACGAGGCGATGCTGATCTCGGGAGGCCGGCGGGGACTGGGGGGCGCACCGTTCCGGGTGGTGACGGGGCACGGCAAGTTCGTGCTCCCCGTCTTCCGCAAGGTCCGCTTCCTCACGCTGTCGATGTGCGAGGCCGAGGTCACCGAGACCTGTGTGACCAAGCAGGGCATCGCCCTGCACGTCCGCGCCGTGATCGCGTTCAAGGTCGGCAACGACTCGGAGAGCATCATCAACGCCGGTCAGCGCTTCCTCTCCGACCAGGAGCAGATGTCGGTGCTGACGGGGCGGATCTTCGCGGGCCACCTGCGCGCGATCATCGGCTCCATGACGGTCGAGGAGATCGTCACCGAGCGGCAGAAGCTCGCGGCCGAGGTGCTGGACACCTCGAAGATGGAGATGGCCAAGATCGGCCTGATCGTGGACTCGCTCCAGATCCAGTCGATCGACGACGGCAACACCGGTTACATCGACGCGATGTCCGCCCCGCACAAGGCGGCCATCCGGCGCCAGGCCCAGATCGCCCAGGCCCAGGCCAACCAGGCCGCCGCCGAGGCGGAGCAGGTCGCGGCCCGCAAGCAGGCGGAGTACGCCCGGCAGACCGCGGTGGTCCAGGCGGAGTACTCGGCGCAGGTGGACCGCGCCCAGGCCGAGGCCGCGCAGGCCGGTCCGCTGGCGCAGGCGCACGCCCAGCAGGAGGTGCTCGCCGCGCAGACCGAACTGGCGCTGCGCAAGGCGAAGTTGCGTCAGCAGGAGCTGGTCGCGGAGATCGTGAAGCCCGCTGAGGCGGAGGCGGAGCGGGTCCGGGTGCTCGCCATCGCGGACGCCGAGCGGATGAAGATCCAGGCGGAGGCGGCGGCCTCGCACGACCGGGTCGCGCTGGACCGGATGCTGATCGACCAGCTTCCGCAGATCGTGAAGGAGGCCGCGGGCGGCCTCAAGGGCGCCAACGTCAACGTACTGAACGGCGCGGACGGCCTCGGCGAGATAGCGGCCGGCCTGGTCGCCCAGGGCCTGACGATCCTGGACTCGGTCCGCAACAACCTCAGCGGCCAGAACGGCAACCAGCCGTCCGACGCCGAGCAGCACAACGGCCGGCTGGAGATACAGGGCCCGCGCACCGCGGAAGGCGAGGGGGCGAAGTAGCGGACCCCGGTCACCGCGCGGCACCACCAGCGGCGCGGTGACCGGCGACTCGCTAGCGCAGCTTCCGCGCCACCTCGGTGGCCCAGTAGGTGAGGATGTTCCGCGCCCCGGCCCGCTTGATCCCCGTCAGGGACTCCAGGATGGCCCGGTCGCGGTCGATCCAGCCCTTCTCGGCGGCGGCCTCGATCATCGAGTACTCGCCGGAGACCTGGTACGCGGCGACCGGCACGTCCACCGCGTCGGCGACCCGCGCCAGGATGTCCAGGTAGGGCCCGGCCGGCTTGACCATGACCATGTCCGCGCCCTCGGCGAGGTCCAGCTCCAGCTCGCGCAGCGACTCGCGGAGGTTGGCCGGGTCCTGCTGGTAGGTCTTGCGGTCGCCCTGGAGGGACGAGCCGACGGCCTCCCGGAAGGGCCCGAAGAAGGCGGAGGCGTACTTCGCGGTGTACGCGAGGACCGCCACGTCCTCCCGGCCGATCTGGTCCAGCGCGTCCCGGACGACACCGATCTGGCCGTCCATCATGCCGCTCGGGCCCACCACATGGGCGCCCGCGTCGGCCTGGACCTGGGCCATCTCGGCGTACCGCTCCAGCGTGGCGTCGTTGTCGACGCGGCCCTCGGCGTCCAGCACACCGCAGTGGCCGTGGTCGGTGAACTCGTCCAGGCACAGGTCGGCCATGACCAGCAGTTCGTCGCCGACCTCGGCGCGCACGTCGCGCAGGGCGACCTGGAGGATGCCGTCGGGGTCGGTGCCCGGCGTGCCGAGCCCGTCCTTCTTCGCTTCCTCCGGCACCCCGAAGAGCATGATCCCGGAGACGCCCGCCTCGGCGGCCTCCAGCGCTGCCTTCTTCAGGCTGTCGCGGGTGTGCTGCACGACACCGGGCATCGCCCCGATCGGCACCGGCTCGCTCACGCCCTCCCGGACGAACGCCGGAAGGATGAAGTCGGCCGGATGCAGCCGCGTCTCCGCGACCATCCGACGCATGACGGGCGAGGTCCGCAGCCGCCGCGGCCGCGCACCGGGAAAGGAACCGTACTTCGACATGCCTTCTACGCTACGCCCGCTCATCCCGTGCCTTTACCGACGCGCAGTCGGGCCCCGGGTATCACTCCGACTCCACCGTCAGCAGTGGTTCCACGGCCGCAGCGGGCAAGCTTCCCAGGAGAAGCGGCGCAGCCTCGCCTGCTGCACGTGAATCGCGGTGTCTCCGTAATCGGAGTTGAGATGTCGCCCGAGGACGACGACAGCCACACTGCCGGCACCGGCGGCCTTCAGCGCAGCAGAGGCGGACTGGGCGTGGCTGCCGGTGGTCCAGGTGTCGTCGATCAGCAGAATGTTCTCTCCCCAGATCGCCGACGATGTATAGCGCGCCGATGACGCCACGCGTCCCAGCGCGGCAGCCGCAGGCGTCGGGGTGAGTAACTCACGGTATCGGTCACGCGTGACTCCGACCATGTCGGCGACCAAGGTCCGCAGAGGATGATCAGGGCGCCCGCTGGTGCTGGGTACCGTGGTCACGGTGTCGAATCCAGGAACGGCACAGTGGGTGGCGATGCACTCTTCGTGCATGGCCACGAAGCGCCAAAGGACTGCTGCCAGTCCCATACGGAAATACTGCTGCTGGGGACCCACGGCATTCTTGTAGCGCCAGAGTTCATTGGCGTACTGCTCGCCCTTGAGGGCGAGGCTCACGGGGGCGACGGCGTCCGCCACCCCCGTTCCGAGGATCCTGCCGGCCTCGGAGCAGGGCCAGCAGGTCGGATAACCGGCCTTGGCCGGACCACGGCAGACCTGGCACACACCGGGGCCGTGCAACAGGGGATGGACGAGGAAGTTGGCGTACCGGGCGGACAACCCGACAACAGTGGTCACCGAGTCCGCCGGCTATGTCCAGGTCAGCTCGCCCGTGGCGGGGACGAGCGAGTCGAGGTGGCTGAACACGTCGTCGGGGCCGTCGATGATGGTGGTGTTGGGTCTGGTCGCGTACTCCCGCGCCCACTCGTGAGTCATGAGTGAGCGCATGAGGAACACTCGGCGGCCGTGTTCCAGAGCGAGACGGGCCTGCATGCGGGCCCCGCTCCGGTAAGCCGCCTCGATCACGACCGTGGCGAGGCTGTAACCGCTCATCACGGCGTTGCGCATGGGGAACGCAGTCTTCGACGGTGACGCGTCGGGCCAGAACTGGGAGATCAGCATCCCCTTCTCCGCGATCTCCCTCTGGAGCCGAGCGTTCTGCGCGGGGTAGGCATGGCGCAGGCCGGTGCCGATGACCGCGACTGTACGCCCCCCCGCGGCAAGAGCAGCCCCGTGCGCGGCCGTGTCGACACCGGCTGCCAGGCCGCTGACGACAGTGACACCCCGTTCTGCCAGGCCGCCCGCGATCGCCCGGGCGTGGGCGGTGCCTTGCGCCGTCGGCGTACGGGTGCCGACGACCGCTACGCGCAGGTCGTCGTCGACGGGGTTCCCTCGGAGGAACAGGAACGGTGGGCGCTGGTGGACGAGCCTCAGGAAGAGCGGATAGTCCTCGTCCAGGATCGTGACCAGTCGCATGCCTTCGCGCTCCCAGCCGGCGATCTCAGCGGCGACGCCGTCCAGATCCGCCGAGGGCACGGTATCGAAAAGAGCGCCTTGCCCGGAACCGTCGAGTGAGTTCTCCAGCACCTCGCGGGCACTGCCGACACTCTCGATCTGGTCGGTGAGCTCGGACCAGGGGCGATCGCCACGTCGCAGCAGGGCGACGAGGGAGGCACGCTCCAGTTCCCGGTCCATGCCGCAAGTATAGGAATGCCGCCCCGGCAGCCGGGCGGCATGGGGCATCCGCGCGGACAGGCAGGTGCTCATGCCGCACACGTCGCCGGGACGAAGGCCCGGCAGTCCCTGCACCGCCCCGGCTCGGCCGCCCGGAATCCCCGGTCGCAGCCGTCGCAGTTCCGCATGGGATGGGCGGCCGTGGCGGACGGGGCGGGCGGCGCGGTGAGCGCGGGCAGGGGTGGCGGGAGCTGGTTCCGCAGGCGGTAGGCGATCAGCGCCGCCGGGCTCTCCAGGACCGCGGGCAGGCCCGCCGTCAGCGTGTGGATCACGGTGGAGGCGCCCGCGCCGACGTCGAACCAGGCCGTGACGGCGGGCGCGAGCCGGTGCACGTCCCGGCGGGACAGCGTGAGCCGGGCGTCGGTGCGGCGCAGGCCAGCTAGCAGCGTGACGGCCCGGTCGTCGCGGGGGTGGGGTGCGGTTTCGTCGGCGGGCGGGTCGGGCTGGTCCGCCCGCGCCGGGGCGGCGGGTGCCTCGGGCACCCGCGGTGCCGGGGGCACGGGGTCAGCCCAGCCCTCGCCCCGGTCGTCCTCCTGCGGCGCGGCCTGGGCGTCGCGTGAGGGCCGGGGCACCGGCCTGCGGGCTCGCGGCGCCGCTCCGGTGCCGGGCACGGCGGGCACCCGGTGCGGGAGGTGGTGTGCGTAGGTACGGGTGACGATGCGCCCGGACTCCGTACGCTCCCGCACCCTGCGCAGATACCCGTGCGTCTCCAGCTCCCGCAGGGCGAAGGCGATCCGGTCCCGGCCCTCGGGGAACCGCTCGGCGAGGCTGCGGATGTCGACGGGGGCGCCCTCGGGCAGCGACAGGATGTGCGCGGCCAGCCCGATGGCGGTCAGCGACAGCACGGGGTGCTGGAGGAGGTGGTTGCCGACGACCGTGAACCGGTCCGGCTGCTGGGCCCGTACGTGAGTGACACCGGACGGGGTGTCCGTGCGGCGAACCTCGTGAATCCGGCGCGGGACGGGGTTAGGCTTCATCTCAGCCATGGGGAAGGGTCTTTCTTCCTCTTTGGTCAGGCCCTCGCACTGGGATTGCCGTCCCGGCGGGGGCCGAAGTATGTGTGGGGTTGTCGAGGCGCGTCAACGCCTCGGTGTGAGAGTGCACCCCAACGGCTGCGCCGCGCCAGCCGGTTCACGCCTTTTCACCCGGCCGAGTGATCGACTCGGGGTTTGGCCGGTAGGCAGGTTCTTTCACCCGGTTCTTTGGTTCTTTTACGTCCCGCGGCCCCGGTCCTCATCCCACCGGAACACATGAGCCCGGACGCCGGTGAAGCCCTGGGGACGAGAGAAGCGGGGTGCCCCCGGAAGGGACACCCCGCTCACACACACCTCGGCAGACCTCAGGTCGTCGTACGGCGCCTGCGCGCACCGGGCCGGCGCTCGCTGGGCCGGGTGACCGGGTCGCCCGCCTCCAAGGCCGACGTACGGCGCTTCGTGCCGAACGCGGCCAGTGCCTCGGCCAGCTTGTGGACGGAGGGCTCCGGGGCCATCACGTCCACGCGGAGACCGTGTTCCTCGGCCGTCTTGGCGGTCGCGGGGCCGATGCAGGCGATGACCGTCACGTTGTGCGGCTTGCCCGCGATGCCGACCAGGTTGCGGACCGTGGAGGACGAGGTGAAGAGCACGGCGTCGAAGCCGCCGCCCTTGATCGCCTCACGGGTCTCCTGCGGCGGCGGCGACGCGCGGACCGTGCGGTACGCGGTGACGTCGTCCACCTCCCAGCCCAGCTCGATCAGGCCGGCCACCAGCGTCTCGGTGGCGATGTCGGCACGCGGCAGGAAGACACGGTCGATCGGGTCGAAGACCGGGTCGTAGGGCGGCCAGTCCTCCAGCAGGCCCGCGGCCGACTGCTCGCCGCTCGGCACCAGGTCCGGCTTCACACCGAAGGCGATCAGCGCGGCGGCGGTCTGCTCGCCCACCGCGGCCACCTTGATGCCCGCGAAGGCACGCGCGTCGAGCCCGTACTCCTCGAACTTCTCCCGGACCGCCTTGACGGCGTTGACCGAGGTGAACGCGATCCACTCGTAGCGGCCGGTGACCAGGCCCTTGACCGCGCGCTCCATCTGCTGCGGGGTGCGCGGCGGCTCGACGGCGATCGTCGGGACCTCGTGCGGCACCGCGCCGTAGGAGCGGAGCTGGTCGGAGAGCGAGGCGGCCTGCTCCTTGGTGCGCGGGACGAGGACCTTCCAGCCGAACAGCGGCTTGGACTCGAACCACGAGAGCTGGTCGCGGCGGGCGGCGGCGGACCGCTCGCCGACCACGGCTATGACCGGGCGGCCGCCGTCCGGGGACGGCAGCACCTTGGCCTGCTTCAGCGTCTGCGCGATCGTGCCCAGCGTCGCCGCCCAGGTGCGCTGGCGGGTCGTCGTACCGGCGACCGTGACGGTGAGCGGGGTGTCCGGCTTGCGGCCCGCCGACACCAGCTCGGCGGCGGCGGCCGCGACGGAGTCCAGCGAGGTGGAGACGACCACCGTGCCGTCCGAGGCACCCACCTCCGTCCAGCACCGGCCGGAGGCGGTACGCGCGTCCACGAACCGCACGTCGGCGCCGTGCGCGTCGCGCAGCGGGACACCGGCGTACGCGGGCACGCCGGTCGCGGCGGCGACACCCGGGACGACCTCGAAGGGCACCCCGGCGGCGGCGCAGGCGAGCATCTCCTCGGCGGCGTCGGTGTCCAGTCCCGGATCACCGGCGACCGCACGGACCACCCGCCTGCCGCCCCGTGCGGCCTCCATGACAAGATGAGCCGCATCCTGGGCAGCGGCCGGGGCCACAGCGGGAGTTGACGCACCGTCAACGACCGTGAGCTGCGGTGCGCCCGGGAGCGCGTCCGGGGAGGAGGCCGCCTCCGTCGGCACGACGGAGACGCCCTGCCGGGCGTGCGTCCGGATCACGTCGAGCACCTCGTGCTCGGCGACCAGGACGTCCGCGTGGGACAGCGCCTCCACGGCGCGCAGAGTCAGCAGTCCCGGATCTCCGGGTCCGGCACCCAGGAAGGTGACGTGCCCGTGCTCGGGACCGGCGGGAAAGGCGGTGGGGCTCAATGTGCTCGCTCCCCCATCAGACCGGCCGCGCCCTGGGCGAGCATCTCGGTGGCGAGTTCGCGCCCGAGTGCCATCGCCCCGTCGTGCGTCAGGGGCACGGAACCGGTGGTGGACTGCTGCACCATCCGCGAGCCGTCGGTCGTGCCGACGACGCCGCGCAGGCGCATTTCCTTGATTACAGGCCCGTCGGTCAGAAGGTCGGCCAGCGCACCCACGGGGGCGCTGCAGCCGGCTTCCAGCGCGGCGAGCAGTGACCGCTCGGCGGTGACGGCGGCCCGCGTGTGCGGGTCGTCGAGTTCGCCGAGGGCGGCGACGAGGTCCGCGTCGGATGCCGCGCACTCGATCGCCAGGGCCCCCTGGCCGGGGGCGGGCAGGACCGTGTCGACCGACAGGAAGTCGGTCACCTCGTCGGTCCGGCCGATCCGGTTGAGCCCGGCGGCGGCGAGCACGACGGCGTCCAGCCGTCCCTCGTGGACGTACCCGATGCGGGTGTCCACGTTGCCGCGGATCGCCACCGTCTCGATGTCCAGACCGTGGGTCCGCGCGTACGCGTTGAGCTGGGCCATGCGGCGCGGCGAACCGGTGCCGATGCGCGCGCCGCGCGGCAGGTCGGTGAACTTCAGCGCGTCGCGGGCCACGATCACGTCCCGCGGGTCCTCCCGCACCGGCACGGCGGCCAGCGCGAGCTCCTCGGGCTGCGTGGTCGGCAGGTCCTTGAGCGAATGAACCGCGAAGTCCACCTCGCCGCGCACCAGCGCGTCCCGCAGCGCCGTGACGAACACCCCGGTGCCGCCGATCTGCGCCAGCGCCTCCCGGGAGACGTCGCCGTACGTGGTGATCTCGACCAGCTCGACGGGCCGGCCGGTCACCCGGCTCACGGCGTCCGCCACCTGCCCGGACTGGGCCATGGCGAGCTTGCTCCGCCTCGTCCCCAGTCGCAGTGCCTTGTCAGTCATGCCGGTCGGTCCTTCTCGTCTGTGTTGTCCACGGCCCGCGAGACGGCGGCGACCGTCTCCGGGTCGAGGTCGAACAGGGTGCGCAGCGCGTCCGCGTACCCGGTGCCTCCGGGCTCGGCCGCGAGCTGCTTGACCCGTACGGTCGGCGCGTGCAGCAGCTTGTCCACCACGCGGTGCACGGTCTGCCGGATCTCGCCGCGCAGGCGGTCGTCCAGGCCGGGCAGGCGTCCGTCGAGCCGCGCGATCTCGGCGGCGACGACATCGGCGGCCATGGTGCGCAGCGCGACCACGGTGGGAGTGATGTGCGCCGCCCGCTGTGCCGCGCCGAACGCCGCGACCTCGTCGGAGACGATACGCCGAACCTGGTCCACGTCGGACGCCATCGGGGCGTCGGCGGACGCCTCGGCGAGCGACTCGATGTCCACCAGGCGCACCCCGGCCAGCCGGTGCACGGCCGCGTCGATGTCGCGGGGCATGGCGAGGTCGAGGAGGAAGACGGCGGGGGCCGGGCGCGGGATGCCGGCGACCGGCTCGGGCCTGCGGTACTCGGGTACGCGGCCCGCGGTGGCGGCGGCCTCGGCGAGCGCGGTGATCAGCCCGGCGTCGGCCTCGGGGGTGAAGCGTCCGCCCGCGTCGTGCTCGCGGCCCTGCTCCAGCAGCGAGGTGCCCTCGCCGACCCAGGCGGCGTGCTGCTCCAGGGTGGCCGCGTCCATCCCGGCGACGGCGGCCTCGCCGTGCACCGAGAAGCCGGGCGTGCCCTGCACGGAGGCCAGGTCCAGCGGGCAGTTCTCCTCGGTGCCGGCACTGGTCGGCGGCAGCTCGGCGACGCCGGGCCCGGTGGTGGCCTCCGCGTCGGCCGCCGGCTCCCCGGTACGGCCCGCGACCGCCTCGGCGACGGCGTCCGCCGTCAGCACCAGACCGGTCGCGCCGGTACAGGAGACGACCACGTCGGCACGTGTAAGTTCCGCCGCCACCGCGTCCATCCGGACCGCGCGGGCGGTGGCGCCCTCGGCGTCGGCGAGGATCTCGGCGAGCCGCTCGGCGCGCTCGAAGGTGCGGTTGGCGACGACGATCTCGCCGACCCCCGCCCGCGCCAGCGTGGCGGCGGCCAGCGACGACATCGACCCGGCACCGATGACCAGCGCGGTACGGCCGCGCGCCCAGCCCGGCACGTCGGTGCTCGCGGCGAGCTGCTCCAGGCCGAAGGTGACCAGGGACTGACCGGCGCGGTCGATGCCGGTCTCGGAGTGGGCGCGCTTGCCGACCCGCAGGGCCTGCTGGAACAGGTCGTTCAGCAGCCGCCCGGCGGTGTGCAGGTCCTGGGCGCGGGCGAGGGCGTCCTTGATCTGGCCGAGGATCTGCCCCTCGCCGACGACCATGGAGTCCAGCCCGCAGGCCACCGAGAACAGGTGGTGGACGGCGCGGTCCTCGTAGTGCACGTACAGGTACGGCGTCAGCTCTTCCAGGCCGACCCCGCTGTGCTGGGCGAGCAGCGTGGACAGCTCGGCGACACCGGCGTGGAACTTGTCGACGTCGGCGTACAGCTCGATGCGGTTGCAGGTGGCGAGCACCGCGGCCTCGGTGGCCGGGTCGGCGGCGACGGTGTCCTGGAGCAGCTTGACCTGCGCGTCCGCGTTCAGCGCGGCCCGCTCCAGCACGCTGACCGGGGCACTGCGGTGGCTCAGCCCTACGACGAGGAGGCTCATGCCGGCATCACGGCGGGCACGTCCCCGTCGGGTCCCTGGTTCGCGGCGCCCGCGCGCTTGGCGGGTACGGCGCCGTCGCCGGAGGCGGTCTCCTCGCCGGCCTTGCGCTGCTCGTGGAAGGCGAGGATCTGCAGCTCGATGGAGAGGTCGACCTTGCGCACGTCGACGCCGTCCGGGACGGTCAGCACGGTCGGCGCGAAGTTCAGGATGGAGGTCACCCCGGCGGCCACGAGCCGGTCGCAGACCTGCTGGGCGGCACCGGCGGGGGTGGCGATGACTCCGATGGAGACGCCGTTGTCCTCGATGATCTTCTCGAGTTCGTCGGTGTGCCGCACCGGGATGCCAGCGACCGGCTTGCCGGCCATCGCCGGGTCCGCGTCTATCAGCGCCGCGACCCGGAAACCGCGCGAGGCGAAGCCGCCGTAGTTGGCGAGGGCCGCGCCCAGGTTTCCGATACCGACGATGACTACGGGCCAGTCCTGGGTGAGACCCAGCTCACGGGAGATCTGGTAGACGAGGTACTCCACGTCGTACCCGACACCGCGGGTGCCGTAGGAGCCCAGGTAGGAGAAGTCCTTGCGGAGCTTGGCGGAGTTGACGCCCGCCGCCGCGGCCAGTTCCTCGGAGGAGACCGTGGGGACCGAGCGCTCCGACAGGGCCGTCAGCGCACGGAGGTACAGCGGAAGCCGGGCGACGGTGGCCTCGGGAATCCCTCGGCTGCGGGTCGCCGGTCGGTGAGTTCGGCCAGTTGCCACGGTGCTCCTGCGGGTAGAGCGGGGCTGCGAGCGGTCATGCTTCCCCGGACCGCCCCGTCGACAAGAAGGCTATGTCTTTGTGAACGTGTGCACAAAGATGGTGTCCGATTTGCCCGGCCAACGTGACCGGGGTCACGCATGCCCGTTGCGGGGCCCTACCTGGGGGCAAAGCTACACACTCGCCGCGTTTCGCACCCCTCAAGGCCCCTTTCGCGCCGTCCGTCACCCGGTCAGCGCGCGGCGCAGCCGTCCCTCGTCCACCCGCCAGAAGGTGTGCTGCTCGCCGTCGACCAGCACCACCGGGATCTGCTCCCAGTACTGGTCGTGCAGCGCGCGGTCCTCGGTGATGTCCCGTCCCCGCCAGGGCACGCCGAGGTCGCCGCAGACCTTCTCGATCACGGCCTGCGCGTCGTCGCACAGATGACAGCCGGGCTTGCGGATCAGGGTGACCAGCCGCTCCTGGGGGGCGGCCTTCCGCCGGAAGAGGGGACTCATACGGGTCATTGTCCCGCCCCACGCACCCGTCCCGGCCCCTGCCCGGAGCGATACGTATGCCCGGAGTTCACAGACTCCGAACCTCTCGGCTCCGGAACCGCGATACGGACTGGCTATGCTCACGCCATGGCCGCTCTTGGATGGCTCACCCCCCGTAGGCGCTCCGCCACGGCGCGGAGCGTGTTGGCAGGCGAGGCTTCCGCGGAGGCCGCCCGCAAGTCCTCGCAGGAAAGCCCGGAACTCGCCGACGCCGCGCGGGAACCGGAGTTCCCCGTGCTCGGCGACGACCGGGCCGCCGCCTTCTTCGACCTCGACAACACCGTGATGCAGGGCGCCGCGCTGTTCCACTTCGGGCGCGGTCTGTACAAGCGGAAGTTCTTCGAGACCCGCGAACTCGCCCGGTTCGCCTGGCAGCAGGCGTGGTTCCGGCTGGCCGGGGTCGAGGACCCCGAGCACATGCAGGAGGCCCGCGACTCGGCGCTCTCCATCGTCAAGGGCCACCGCGTGGCCGAGCTGGAGACGATCGGCGAGGAGATCTACGACGAGTACATGGCCGACCGCATCTGGCCCGGCACCCGCGCGCTCGCCCAGGCCCACCTGGACGCGGGCCAGAAGGTCTGGCTGGTGACGGCGGCCCCGGTGGAGATCGCCCAGGTCATCGCCCGCCGCCTCGGCCTCACCGGCGCGCTGGGCACGGTCGCGGAGTCCGTCGACGGCGTCTACACCGGCCGCCTGGTCGGCGAGCCGCTGCACGGCCCGGCCAAGGCGGAGGCGGTACGGGCACTGGCCGCCGCGGAGGGGCTCGACCTCTCCCGCTGCGCCGCGTACAGCGACAGCCACAACGACATCCCGATGCTCTCCCTGGTCGGCCACCCCTACGCGATCAACCCGGACGCCAAGCTGCGCCGGCACGCCCGCGACAAGGACTGGCGGCTGCGCGACTACCGCACCGGCCGCAAGGCCGCCAAGGTCGGCATCCCGGCGGCCGCCGGGGTCGGCGCGGTGGCGGGCGGCACGGCCGCGGCGATCGCCCTGAGCCGCCGCCGGCGCTGAGCCGGCCGGGACTCCCCGGCAACCCGGCTCCCGCGCGCCCGAAGTATGCATCCAGCCTTCGAACACGCCTCAGCTTTCACAGAAATCAGCCCAGTTTCGATCAACAAGCGATCACATTCAGCAAGTTGAAAGGTCGTCAATCGCTAACACAGGCGACCTAATCGACGATTTGAGCAACTGGGTGTAGCAGGGTCTACACGAAGCGTTATTCTCCTCAGACGCAAACCGGTACCCCTCCGTCGTCACGACGGGTGAAAGGGCCCGTACTGCACGTGATGGAAGCTCTGCCTCTGGGAGTCCCGTGTACCCACACGTCGGGGTTGACGCCTCGGGCCTGGCTACGCTGCGCGCAACTGTCGCAACGGTCAAAGAGACGCTGCGCGGCCTCGTCCCCACCGCGCACACCGTCCCCGCCTTCGCCGGCGCCGGTGCCGCACCCCTCGGTCCGTGCTACGCACTGGCCGAACGCGGCGCGGCCGTCGGCAGACGTGCCCGCTCCACGGGCGCGCCCGCCGCCCGCCGGCCGGCCGCGGACAGTGACAGCGCCCGCATGATGGACCTGGTCGAACGCGCCCAGGCAGGAGAGGCCGACGCGTTCGGCCGCCTCTACGACCAGTACAGCGACACCGTGTACCGGTACATCTACTACCGGGTCGGCGGCAAGGCCACGGCCGAGGACCTGACCAGCGAGACCTTCCTGCGCGCCCTGCGCAGGATCGGCACCTTCACCTGGCAGGGCCGCGACTTCGGCGCCTGGCTGGTGACGATCGCCCGCAATCTGGTCGCCGACCACTTCAAGTCCAGCCGCTTCCGGCTGGAGGTCACCACCGGCGAGATGCTCGACGCCAACGAGGTCGCGCGCTCCCCGGAGGACTCCGTCCTGGAGTCGCTCTCCAACGCCGCGCTGCTGGACGCGGTGCGCCGGCTCAACCCCCAGCAGCAGGAGTGCGTGACACTGCGCTTCCTCCAGGGCCTGTCGGTCGCGGAGACCGCGCGGGTGATGGGCAAGAACGAGGGCGCCATCAAGACGCTCCAGTACCGGGCCGTGCGCACCCTCGCCCGGCTCCTCCCGGAAGACGCCCGCTGAGACCGGCCGCCCCGCGACGCAGAGCGACACCCAACTCACCCTTGGTGAAAGTGAGTTGGTTCTGCGATCCGGCGGCCGCTCGTGCGTAACCCAAGTGCCGAGCCGCTCGTTGTGCGGGATACAGGCTCCCTGTGAGTCGACCGTCATGACGAGAGGAGGTGCCGCCAGTGATTGCGAACGTATCGGCGCACCGGCGGGCGAACGCCTTCGCCCAGGCCCTGGAGGAACAGTCCGACCGGGACACGGCGGCCGAGCATCCACACCGGGCGGGACCGGCGCCCGCCGAGGACAGATCCGATCAGGGCGAGCTGCTGGCCCTGGCGGAGGGTCTCGGTGAGCTGCCCAGGCCCCAGCTCGACCCGGAGGTCAAGGTCGTCCAGCGGGCCCAGTTGGTGGCCGCGATGGAGGCCATGCTCCAGGAGGGCACCCTGGGCGGAGCGGCCCCGGCGTCGGTGCCCGGCCAGCGTTCCCCCGGCCGGGGCGCGCACCGGGCAGGCCCGCTGAGCAAGCTGCGCCCCAGGTCCCGGCTGGCCAAGGGGCTCACCGCGGGCGGGCTCAGCGTGGGCGTGGCCGCCGGCGCCTTCGGCGGAGTGGCCGCCGCCAGCTCCGAGGCCCTGCCCGGCGATTCGCTGTACGGACTGAAGCGCGGCATCGAGGACTTCCAGCTCAACTACCTCAGCCAGGGCGACGGGGAGCGCGGCCAGGCGTACCTGGACCACGCCTCCACCCGGCTGAACGAGGCCCGCAGGCTGATGGAGCGGGACCGCGGCGGCCGGCTGGACCACGAGTCCATCGGCGAGATCCGCCGCACCCTCTCCGGCATGCGCAACGACGTCACCGAGGGCCACCGCCTGCTGCACGCGGCCTACGAGGCGGACCCCGACTCCCTCGGCCCGATCCAGGCCCTCTCCACCTTCTCCCGCTCGCACCGCGAGGTGTGGAGCACGCTGAGCGACCGGCTCCCGCTGCAGCTCGGCGACATGAAGGAAGAGGTCTCCTCGGTCTTCGACGCCATAGACGAAGAGGTCGCCCCGCTGGAGTCCCTGCTGCCCAAGCCGCCCGCCACCAAGGGCGACGACGGTCACAGCGGCAAGCGTCCCGGCGTGGCCCGGTCCGGCTCCGCCGGCGGCCACCGGTCAGGCTCCCCGAGCACCGGTGGCACCCCGAGCGCGGGCAAGGACCGGGACAGCAGCCCCGGCACCCCGAGCGGCTCCGCCACCGGCGACAGCGGCGACGGCCTGCTGGGCGGCAACACCGGCGGCCTGCTGGACCCGCCGAAGACCGGCGGCTCCGAGGGCGGTTCGCCGTCCGCGGGCAAGTCGGCCAACCCGTCGGGCAAGCCGGACGTCACCCTGCCGCCGCTCCTGCCGGGCCTCCTGCCCGGCCTGGGCATCGACGGCAAGGACGCCGAGTAGCCCGAGTAGCCCGTAGCGCGTACGAAAACGGGGCGCCCCCATCCGAGCGGGGGCGCCCCGCTTTCGTCGTACCAGCCGGAATCCGGAAGAACTCAGAAGAACGCAGAAGAACTCAGAAGAACACCGAACGCCGCTGCACCAGCAGCTTGTACAGCGTGTGCTGGATCTGCTCGCGGACCTGGTCGGTGAGGTTGAACATCAGCATCGGGTCCTCGGCCGCCTCCGGCGGATACCCGTCCGTGGGGATCGGCTCGCCGAACTGGATGGTCCACTTCGTCGGCAGCGGGATCGCCCCGAGCGGCCCGAGCCAGGGAAAGGTCGGCGTCAGCGGGAAGTACGGGAAGCCCAGCAGCCGCGCCAGCGTCTTGGCGTTGCCGATCATCGGGTAGATCTCCTCGGCGCCGACGATCGAGCACGGGATGATCGGCACCCCCTGCCGCAGCGCGGTGGAGACGAATCCGCCCCGGCCGAACCGCTGGAGCTTGTACCGCTCCCCGAACGGCTTGCCGATCCCCTTGAATCCCTCCGGCATCACCCCGACCAGCTCGCCCTGGCCCAGCAGCCGTTCGGCGTCCTCGGCGCAGGCCAGGGTGTGACCGAGCTTGCGGGCCAGCTCGTTGACGACCGGCAGCATGAACACCAGGTCGGCCGCGAGCAGCCGCAGATGCCGGCCGGCCGGATGCCGGTCGTGCACGGCGACCTGCATCATCAGCCCGTCCAGCGGCAGCGTCCCGGAGTGGTTGGCGACGATCAGCGCGCCGCCCTCGGCCGGGATGTTCTCGATGCCCTTCACCTCGACCCGGAAGTACTTCTCGTACACCGGGCGCAGCAGGGACATCAGGACCTGGTCGGTCAGCTCCTCGTCGTACCCGAAGTCGTCGACCTCGTAGTCCCCGGTGAGCCGGCGGCGCAGGAAGGCGAGGCCGCGCGCGACCCGCTGCTCCAGGGCGTCGGCAGCCTCGGGGGCGCGCTCCAGCGCCGGGGGCTCCTCCTCCGGGGCGTCCGCTCTGGTGGGCAGCGGCTGGACCGCGCCGGGCCGGCCGCCCGTGCTGCGGCGGCGCTGCGGCCGCTGTCCCGCGCCCCCGCGGGACCGGTCGTCGTCGAACGGAATGACCTTGGCGTCCGCCATCGTTGCCGCTCTCCTCAGTTGGCGCCGGGCTGCGGGACACGTGCGCCGCTCCCGGCGGTGAGCACGGCGACCCGGTCGACGGCCTCCGCGAGCGTCCCGGGCGGCAGCAGCCCGGGACCCTGTCCGCGCGCGAAGTCCGCGAACGTCTCCGCCGTCGTGTACGTGGGCACGAACCCGAGGGTGTCGCGCATCTGGCCGGTGTCGACCACCCGGCCGTGGGTGAGCAGCCGGATCTGCTCGGGTGAGAAGTCCGTCATACCGAGCGTACGCACCAGCGACCCGGCCCAGGTGACCGCGGGCAGCAGCAGCGGCACGGTGGGCCGGCCCAGCCGGCGCGAGCACTGCGAGAGCAGCAGCACACCGTCTCCGGCGATGTTGAAGGTGCCGCTGTTGAGGGTGCCCCGGCGCGGCTCGTGCGCGGCGATCCGCAGCACCTCGATCACGTCGTCCTCGTGCACGAACTGCAGCCGGGGGTCGTAGCCCAGCACGGTCGGCAGCACGGGCAGCGCGAAGTAGGAGGCGAGCGGGGTGTCCGGGGTGGGGCCGAGGATGTTGGCGAACCGCAGCACGCACACCGCGACGTCGGGGCGGCGCCGGGCGAACCCGCGTACGTACCCCTCGACCTCGACGGCGTCCTTGGCGAAGCCGCCGCTGGGCAGCGACTTGGCGGGGGTGGTCTCGGTGAAGACGGCCGGGTCGCGCGGGGCGGAGCCGTAGACGTTGGTGCTGGACTTCACCACCAGTCGCTTGACCCCGGGTGACTTCTGGCACGCGCCGAGCAGCTGCATGGTGCCGATGACGTTGGTCTCCTTGACCGAGGCCCGGCCGCCGCCGCCGAGGGCGGTGCCGGTCACGTCCATGTGGACGACCGTGTCGGCGCCGGTCTCCGCGAGCACCCGGGCGACGGTCGGCTGCTGGATGTCCGCCTGGACGAACTCCGCCCCGCCGAGGTCGTGCGCGGGCGGTACGGCGTCCAGGGCGATCACCCGGTCGACCTCCGGGTCCCGCTGGACGCGCCGTACGAACCGGCCGCCGAGCTGCCGGGCGGCTCCGGTGACGAGCACGACCTTTCCCAAGACCAGCGCCTCTCTTCCGCGTCCACGTCCGCGTTCCCCGTGTGCGGCCAACCTATCGGGTGGATGTCACCAAGAGGTGACCCGGACATGCCGGTGGCCCCCCGCCCTTGTCGGACGGGGGGCCACACGGGAACGCGTCTTCGCGCGGTGCCGCTTACTTCTTGTTGCGGCGCTGAACGCGCGTGCGCTTGAGCAGCTTGCGGTGCTTCTTCTTGGCCATCCGCTTACGCCGCTTCTTGATAACAGAGCCCACGACTACCCTCGCTCACTTCTCATGACTCGGTTGCTGGGCGCCATGGGCCCATACGACCTACGAGGGGTCAGCCTACCCGCCCGAGCGCCGTGGTCGTAATCGAGGGCTTGTTCCGGGATCTTCCGGACCGCCGTCAGGCCGTTTCCACCCCCACGTAGCTCTCCCGGAGGTACTCGTGAACCGCTTGCTCGGGGACGCGGAAGGACCGCCCCACCCGGATCGCGGGCAGATGACCGCTGTGCACCAAGCGGTACACGGTCATCTTCGACACTCGCATCACCGAGGCGACTTCCGCCACGGTGAGGAACTGGACCTCGTTCAACGGCCTCTCGCCTGCACCAGCCATGACCCACCTGAACCTTCCGCACTCGACGGCCACCGGCTTCCCCTTCCGGTGACTCTTCGTCGTTGCGTGCTCACTCCCCAGACTAGGGGCGGGTGATGCGAATGGGGAAGAGGTGTCCCCATCGGCGGCCTACTGTGACAGACACGCTCGTTTGAGTACGTAGCGGGTGAGCGGGCGGTAGTGACCAGACCGTACGGCGTCATCAAGCGGAACGACGACGGACACCGTCCCCTGGGCCTCGCCGACGAAGGGCGCGGGGTCGTCGGAGTCGGCCAGACCGATCGCCTCGAACCCCAACTGACCTGCGCCGCAGACCCATCCGTGATCTCCGACCACCAGACCGGGCAGGGGTCCGCCGGACTCCGCCGCGGCCGCCAGCGCGAGCCGAACCGGGAGCGGGGAATGGCTGTGCGCACCCGGCTCACCACCCCGGCGCCCGCTCGCCGGTTCCCGCACCAGGGCAACCCCTCGTACGTAGTCGAGGTGGTGCGTGCGTAGACCGAACCGGGTCAATATGTCGACACAGCGACCCTGCGCAGGAGTGAGAATCTCACATCCCGCCGCCGACACCGCGTCCGCGAGCGCGGCGTAGAACCCCAGGAGCTGCCGCGGATGCCCGGTGCCGAACAGCACCGGCACCCCCCGCCGGACCGCGCCGGCGATCGCCAGCGCGAAGGCGTCCAGCGCGGCGAGGGTGCGCTCCGGGTCGATCACGTCCTGGCCCGAAGTATGCAACGGATCGGCCGAGACCCCACACCGGTCCGCCATCAGGCCGAGCAGTTCCCGCTGTCCCCAGGACCGTTCGGGATCGATCCCGATCAGCGCGCGGGGGTCGCGCGCGGCGAACAGCCGGTAGTTGCGGAGGCTGTCCTCCCGCGCGGTCGCGACCTCCCCGGCGAGACGGGCGGCGAGCAGATGCGCGCGCAGGGCACCGGTGTCCAACACGGGTGCGATGGTGGCCCATCGGCCGCCCGGACGGCGGCGGAACGGGCGAAGACCGCACGGTTGGCGTAACGATTACTCGCCGCGCCCGGCAGCCGGTTTCACGCCAGCAGACCGCGCAGCGGGAACGCCGAGCGCCGGGTGGCCAGCACCGCCTGGTCGAGCCGGTCGGCCGGGTCGTACCCCGACTCCCAGGACGGCCAACTCACCGGCCAGCGACCGTCGGTCATCCGCTGCGGCCCCAACTGACGGGTGCGTGCGTACACTTCCTGCCGCCAGCCCTCGGGGATCACCGTCTCCGGCGCGATCTCCCGCCCGGCCGCGACGCCCACGAGATGCGTCCACGATCTCGGCACCACGTCGACCACCGCGTACCCGCCGCCGCCCAGCGCCAGCCACTTGCCGTCCGCGTGAGCGTGCGCCAGCTCGTGACAGGCCAGTTGCACCGCCCGCTGCGCGTCCAGCGAGACCGCGAGATGCGCGAGCGGGTCCTCGAAGTGCGTGTCCGCCCCGTGCTGCGACACCAGCACCTGCGGCCGGAACTCCGCCAGCAGCTCCGGCACCACCGCGTGGAACGCCCGCAGCCACCCGGCGTCCCCGGTCCCGGCGGGCAGGGCCACGTTCACCGCCGCCCCCTCCCCCGCGCCCGCGCCCGTCTCCTGCGGCCACCCGGTCGCAGGGAACAGCGTCCGGGGATGCTCGTGCAGCGAAATGGTCAGCACCCGGGGGTCCTCCCAGAACGCCGCCTGCACCCCGTCCCCGTGATGCACGTCCACATCCACGTAGGCGACCCGCTCCACGCCCAGCTCCAGCAGCCGGGCGATGGCCAGCGCCGCGTCGTTGTACACACAGAACCCGGACGCCCCGCCCGGCATCGCGTGGTGCAGCCCGCCCGCGAAGTTCACCGCGTGGTCCGCGTCCCCGCGCCACACCGCCTCGGCCGCCGCCACCGACTGCCCCGCGATCAGCGCGGACACCTCGTGCATCCCGGCGAACGCCGGATCGTCGACCGTCCCCAGCCCGTACGACCCGTCCGCCGCGCGCGGGTCCGCCGACGCGGTCCGCACCGCGTCGATGTAGTCCTCCCGGTGCACCAGCCGCAGCGTCGACTCCCCGGCCGGCTTGGCCGCCACGATCTCCAGCTCCCGGTCCAGGCCGAGGGCCGCCACCAGCTTCCGGGTCAGCTCCAGCCGCACCGGAGCCATCGGATGGTCCGGGCCGAAGTCATAGCCCGTTACTGCCTCGTCCCACATCAACTGTGCGCGGCCGCTCATGCCCGCCACCGTATCGGTCGCCCCCGGACGCGAACGACCGGGCGTACACAGTCGTCACCAGCACGAGTGCCATCGGTACGAGCATCGCGCCCCGGTAGCTCCACGCCTCCCCGAGCGCCCCCACCAACGGCGAACCGACCAGAAAACCGACGTAGTTGAAGATGTTGAGCCGCGCCACCGCCGCGTCCGACGCCCCCGGGAACAACCGGCCCGCCGCCGCGAACGTCTGCGGAACCAGCACGCACAGCCCGATCCCCAGCAGGGTGAACCCGAGCATCCCCACCCAGGCCCCCGGCGCCACCGCCACCACCACGAACCCGCAGGCCGCCACCAGCGCCCCCAGCCGCACCACCGCCACGGCCCCGAACCGCCGCACCCCGAGATCCCCGACGGCCCGCCCCACCAGTGTGGTCACCATGTACACGTTGTATGGAACGGTCGCCAGCTGCTCCGACCCGCCCAGCACGTCCTTGACGTACTTCGCGCTCCAGTTGGAGACCGTCGAGTCCCCGATGTACGCGAACGTCATCACCAGACACAGCGGCAGCAGCAACCGGAAGGCGACACCCTTGGTCTCGCCCGTCTCCTCCTGTGCCGCCGCCTCGCCGTCGACATACCAACGGCTCCCCACCAGCACGGCCGGCAACAGCACAACCACGACCGGGAGATACGACATCCACAGCGTCAACTCCTCGTGCGCACCCACCCAGGCGAGCGAGGCCCCGAGGATGCCGCCCAGGCTGTACGCCGCGTGGAAACTGAGCATGATGCTGCGCCCGTACGCCCGCTGGAGACTCACCCCGAGCATGTTCATGGAGGCGTCCAGCATCCCCACCGACAGCCCGAACACCCCCAGCACCACGGCCAGCTCCGCCACCTGGTCCCCGGCACCGACACCGAGCAGCGCCAGCAGCACCACCGGCTGGGACCAGCGCAGCAGCCGGCTGGGCCGCACCCGGCGCACCAGCCGCTCGGTCGTCACGCTCCCGACCCCGGCCAGGATCGGCACGGCCGCCAGGAACACCGGCAGCAGCCCGTCGGACACCCCGTACCGGTCCTGCATGGCCGGGATGCGCGTCACCAGCAGGGCGAAGGCGACACCCTGCACGAAGAAACCGAACGCCAGCGAGGCCCTGCCCCGCCGCAGCACGTCAGTCATGGCGGCGAGCGTAGGGCCCCGGGCGGTGCGCTGAACAGATCCGGCCAAAGATGAGTTGGGCTCATCTTCGGCCGGTGCGGGGAGATTGCGGGCGGATGCGGGCGGACTCGGGTCGCGTCAGGCCGCGGCGGCGAGCGCGGTGTGGCCGTCCTGGGCCGACTCGGTCGGGCCGGCCGGCTCGTCGTGCTTCTCGGCGGCTTCCGCGCTCAGCAGGCACTCCATCGGCCCGACCGCGACCGCGCCGCTCACCACGAAGGTCACCACCATGACCACACCCATCAGCACCCCACCGAGCCACACCATGGTGTCGACGGGAATGGTGTACGCCCCCACCACACGCGCCACGCACTCCAGCAGCAGCGCCACCCCCCACACCAGGGAGAACGCCCGCTCCTTGCGCCGGAAGGCGGCCGACCCCGCCGAGCCCCCGCTGGTGAGCCGCTGCCAGGCCCCCTCCCTGGCGGAGTCCCCCTTCACCAGGAACGGCTTCATCCCCTCGGTCATCATCGGCCGCCCGAGAACCACGGAGACCAGGATGCCGATGGCGACCGTGCTGCTGACCGCCCCGTCCTTGGCGAGCATCAGCCGCGGGTCCCCGGAGACGAAGCTCAGCGCCAGCCCGGCCACGTTCACGGTCAGGATCAGCAGCGCGAGACCGTTGGCCGTCCGCTCCCGCACCAGGCTCCACACGGTCCGCAGCGCGGGCCCGACACTGCTCCAGGCGAGCGCGGCGAACGTGCTCATCCCGAAGGCTTCCTTGAAGACGTAGTACGAGCCGAGCGGCAGCGCCACGTCGATGAGCAGAGGCTTGAAGTTCTCGAGCACGCTCGGCCGACGACCGCTGTCCTGGCTCTGGTTCCCCGTGTTCTTCGTCATGCCCTCAGCTTCGCGCCCGAGGAGGCCCGGCCGACAGAAACGAACGTCCAGAGGTCGGCATGACATCCGTCAGGTCCGCGCGATGGCCACGGTCACACCAGCAGGTCAGTCAACTCGCCCATGCTGGAGAAGAGTTGAGTGGCGTCCGCGAGCTTCTCCGGCGGGGTCATCGCGGTGAACCCGTACACGTCCATCCCGGCCGCCCGAGCCGCCTGGACGCCCAGCGGGGAGTCCTCCACGACGAGGCATCGTTCGGGGGCGACTCCCATCCGCTCGGCCGCGTACAGGAACAGGTCGGGGGCGGGCTTGCCCCGGCCGACGTCCTGCGAGCTGAAGATACGGTCGTCGTCGAACCACCGGTCCAGCCCGGTCACCCGGTGCCCGACCCGAATCCGCTCATGGCTCCCGGAAGAGGCCACGCAGTACGGCACCCCGTCGGCGGTCAGCTTCTCCAGCACCCCTGCGACGCCGGCCACGGGCCGCAGCTCCTCCTCGAAGGCCGCGAACACCCTGGCGTGGAAGACGTCGTCGAAGTCCTCGGGCAGCTTCTCCCCGGTGCGCTCCAGCACGGTGTCGTGCACGCGGTGCATGGCGGCGCCCATGTAGTCCCGAAGCGACTCGTCGTATGTCGTCGGGTGGCCCAGCTCGGTCAGATAGGCGGCCAGATGCCGATTGGAGATCGGCTCGCTGTCCACCAGGACGCCGTCATTGTCGAAAAGGATGAGGTCGTAACGCATACGCCCGACCCTAAACGCAGAAAACCCCCGCACCAAAAGGTGCGGGGGTTTTCTCTTAAAATTAGTTCGGCGGCGTCCTACTCTCCCACAGGGTCCCCCCTGCAGTACCATCGGCGCTGTGAGGCTTAGCTTCCGGGTTCGGAATGTAACCGGGCGTTTCCCTCACGCTATGACCACCGAAACACTATGAAACAATCAAACCGTCATGTGTGGCACATGAGGCTGTTCGTGGTTTCAGAACCAACACAGTGGACGCGAGCAACTGAGGACAAGCCCTCGGCCTATTAGTACCAGTCAACTCCACCCGTTACCAGGCTTCCATATCTGGCCTATCAACCCAGTCGTCTACTGGGAGCCTTACCCTCTCAAGGAGGTGGGAATACTCATCTCGAAGCAGGCTTCCCGCTTAGATGCTTTCAGCGGTTATCCCTCCCGAACGTAGCCAACCAGCCATGCCCTTGGCAGGACAACTGGCACACCAGAGGTTCGTCCGTCCCGGTCCTCTCGTACTAGGGACAGCCCTTCTCAATATTCCTACGCGCACAGCGGATAGGGACCGAACTGTCTCACGACGTTCTAAACCCAGCTCGCGTACCGCTTTAATGGGCGAACAGCCCAACCCTTGGGACCGACTCCAGCCCCAGGATGCGACGAGCCGACATCGAGGTGCCAAACCATCCCGTCGATATGGACTCTTGGGGAAGATCAGCCTGTTATCCCCGGGGTACCTTTTATCCGTTGAGCGACGGCGCTTCCACAAGCCACCGCCGGATCACTAGTCCCGACTTTCGTCCCTGCTCGACCCGTCGGTCTCACAGTCAAGCTCCCTTGTGCACTTACACTCAACACCTGATTGCCAACCAGGCTGAGGGAACCTTTGGGCGCCTCCGTTACTCTTTAGGAGGCAACCGCCCCAGTTAAACTACCCATCAGACACTGTCCCTGATCCGGATCACGGACCCAGGTTAGACATCCAGCACGACCAGACTGGTATTTCAACGACGACTCCACACACACTGGCGTGCATGCTTCAAAGTCTCCCAGCTATCCTACACAAGCCGAACCGAACACCAATATCAAACTGTAGTAAAGGTCCCGGGGTCTTTCCGTCCTGCTGCGCGAAACGAGCATCTTTACTCGTAGTGCAATTTCACCGGGCCTATGGTTGAGACAGTCGAGAAGTCGTTACGCCATTCGTGCAGGTCGGAACTTACCCGACAAGGAATTTCGCTACCTTAGGATGGTTATAGTTACCACCGCCGTTTACTGGCGCTTAAGTTCTCAGCTTCGCCACCCCGAAGAGTGACTAACCGGTCCCCTTAACGTTCCAGCACCGGGCAGGCGTCAGTCCGTATACATCGCCTTACGGCTTCGCACGGACCTGTGTTTTTAGTAAACAGTCGCTTCTCGCTGGTCTCTGCGGCCACCCCCAGCTCACGGAGCAAATCCGATCACCAGTGATGGCCCCCCTTCTCCCGAAGTTACGGGGGCATTTTGCCGAGTTCCTTAACCATAGTTCACCCGAACGCCTCGGTATTCTCTACCTGACCACCTGAGTCGGTTTAGGGTACGGGCCGCCATGAAACTCGCTAGAGGCTTTTCTCGACAGCATAGGATCATCCACTTCACCACAATCGGCTCGGCATCAGGTCTCAGACTATGTGCAAGGCGGATTTGCCTACCTTGCGTCCTACACCCTTACCCCAGGACAACCACCGCCTGGGCTGGACTACCTTCCTGCGTCACCCCATCACTCACCTACTAACCGCTTGGGCTGGCGGCTCCACCACTTTCCATTCCCCGAAGGGTCCGGAACGGCTTCACGGCCTTAGCATCACGATGCTCGATGTTTGACGCTTCACAGCGGGTACCGGAATATCAACCGGTTATCCATCGACTACGCCTGTCGGCCTCGCCTTAGGTCCCGACTTACCCTGGGCAGATCAGCTTGACCCAGGAACCCTTAGTCAATCGGCGCAAACGTTTCTCACGTTTGTATCGCTACTCATGCCTGCATTCTCACTCGTGAACCGTCCACAACTCGCTTCCGCGGCTGCTTCACCCGGCACACGACGCTCCCCTACCCATCCATACAGGCGTTGGCCCTATTGTATGAATGACACGACTTCGGCGGTACGCTTGAGCCCCGCTACATTGTCGGCGCGGAATCACTAGACCAGTGAGCTATTACGCACTCTTTCAAGGGTGGCTGCTTCTAAGCCAACCTCCTGGTTGTCTCTGCGACTCCACATCCTTTCCCACTTAGCGTACGCTTAGGGGCCTTAGTCGATGCTCTGGGCTGTTTCCCTCTCGACCATGGAGCTTATCCCCCACAGTCTCACTGCCGTGCTCTCACTTACCGGCATTCGGAGTTTGGCTAAGGTCAGTAACCCGGTAGGGCCCATCGCCTATCCAGTGCTCTACCTCCGGCAAGAAACACACGACGCTGCACCTAAATGCATTTCGGGGAGAACCAGCTATCACGGAGTTTGATTGGCCTTTCACCCCTAACCACAGGTCATCCCCCAGGTTTTCAACCCTGGTGGGTTCGGTCCTCCACGAAGTCTTACCTCCGCTTCAACCTGCCCATGGCTAGATCACTCCGCTTCGGGTCTTGAGCGCGCTACTGAATCGCCCTATTCGGACTCGCTTTCGCTACGGCTTCCCCACACGGGTTAACCTCGCAACACACCGCAAACTCGCAGGCTCATTCTTCAAAAGGCACGCAGTCACGACGCACTGAGTAAACTCAATGCGCGACGCTCCCACGGCTTGTAGGCACACGGTTTCAGGTACTATTTCACTCCGCTCCCGCGGTACTTTTCACCATTCCCTCACGGTACTATCCGCTATCGGTCACCAGGGAATATTTAGGCTTAGCGGGTGGTCCCGCCAGATTCACACGGGATTTCTCGGGCCCCGTGCTACTTGGGTGTCTCTCAAACGAGCCGCTGATGTTTCGACTACGGGGGTCTTACCCTCTACGCCGGACCTTTCGCATGTCCTTCGCCTACATCAACGGTTTCTGACTCGTCCTGTCGCCGGCAGACGACAGAAGAGAGATCCCACAACCCCGCACACGCAACCCCTGCCGGGTCTCACACGTATACGGTTTGGCCTCATCCGGTTTCGCTCGCCACTACTCCCGGAATCACGGTTGTTTTCTCTTCCTGAGGGTACTGAGATGTTTCACTTCCCCTCGTTCCCTCCACACTGCCTATGTGTTCAGCAGCGGGTGACAGCCCATGACGACTGCCGGGTTTCCCCATTCGGAAACCCCCGGATCAAAGCCTGGTTGACGGCTCCCCGGGGACTATCGTGGCCTCCCACGTCCTTCATCGGTTCCTGGTGCCAAGGCATCCACCGTGCGCCCTTAAAAACTTGGCCACAGATGCTCGCGTCCACTGTGCAGTTCTCAAACAACGACCAGCCACCCATCACCCCGAACCAACCGGTTCGAGTGCACTGGGGCCGGCGAAAGAGGGGATTCATTCCCTCAGACACCCAACAGCGTGCCCGACACCCTTCTCCGCTTCCATCCGTTCCACGCCGAAGCAGTACTAGGAGAAAGTCAGTGAAGTGTGCCGAATAGTCAACGTTCCACCCATGAGCAACCAGCATCGAACATTCGCCGATGTACTGGCCCCTGACCAACCGAAGTTGGTAAGAAGTGCTCCTTAGAAAGGAGGTGATCCAGCCGCACCTTCCGGTACGGCTACCTTGTTACGACTTCGTCCCAATCGCCAGTCCCACCTTCGACAGCTCCCTCCCACAAGGGGTTGGGCCACCGGCTTCGGGTGTTACCGACTTTCGTGACGTGACGGGCGGTGTGTACAAGGCCCGGGAACGTATTCACCGCAGCAATGCTGATCTGCGATTACTAGCAACTCCGACTTCATGGGGTCGAGTTGCAGACCCCAATCCGAACTGAGACAGGCTTTTTGAGATTCGCTCCACCTCACGGTTTCGCAGCTCATTGTACCTGCCATTGTAGCACGTGTGCAGCCCAAGACATAAGGGGCATGATGACTTGACGTCGTCCCCACCTTCCTCCGAGTTGACCCCGGCAGTCTCCTGTGAGTCCCCATCACCCCGAAGGGTATGCTGGCAACACAGAACAAGGGTTGCGCTCGTTGCGGGACTTAACCCAACATCTCACGACACGAGCTGACGACAGCCATGCACCACCTGTACACCGACCACAAGGGGGGCACCATCTCTGATGCTTTCCGGTGTATGTCAAGCCTTGGTAAGGTTCTTCGCGTTGCGTCGAATTAAGCCACATGCTCCGCTGCTTGTGCGGGCCCCCGTCAATTCCTTTGAGTTTTAGCCTTGCGGCCGTACTCCCCAGGCGGGGCACTTAATGCGTTAGCTGCGGCACCGACGACGTGGAATGTCGCCAACACCTAGTGCCCACCGTTTACGGCGTGGACTACCAGGGTATCTAATCCTGTTCGCTCCCCACGCTTTCGCTCCTCAGCGTCAGTAATGGCCCAGAGATCCGCCTTCGCCACCGGTGTTCCTCCTGATATCTGCGCATTTCACCGCTACACCAGGAATTCCGATCTCCCCTACCACACTCTAGCTAGCCCGTATCGACTGCAGACCCGAGGTTAAGCCTCGGGCTTTCACAATCGACGTGACAAGCCGCCTACGAGCTCTTTACGCCCAATAATTCCGGACAACGCTTGCGCCCTACGTATTACCGCGGCTGCTGGCACGTAGTTAGCCGGCGCTTCTTCTGCAGGTACCGTCACTTTCGCTTCTTCCCTGCTGAAAGAGGTTTACAACCCGAAGGCCGTCATCCCTCACGCGGCGTCGCTGCATCAGGCTTTCGCCCATTGTGCAATATTCCCCACTGCTGCCTCCCGTAGGAGTCTGGGCCGTGTCTCAGTCCCAGTGTGGCCGGTCGCCCTCTCAGGCCGGCTACCCGTCGTCGCCTTGGTGAGCCATTACCTCACCAACAAGCTGATAGGCCGCGGGCTCATCCTTCACCGCCGGAGCTTTTAACCGCAGACCATGCGATCCGCAGTGTTATCCGGTATTAGACCCCGTTTCCAGGGCTTGTCCCAGAGTGAAGGGCAGATTGCCCACGTGTTACTCACCCGTTCGCCACTAATCCCCACCGAAGTGGTTCATCGTTCGACTTGCATGTGTTAAGCACGCCGCCAGCGTTCGTCCTGAGCCAGGATCAAACTCTCCGTGAATGTTTACCGGTAATCCGGTCGACACACACGAGAGCGGAACCATCGGAGGAATAGTCCGATGGTTCACAGCGTCCTCGCTGTGTTTTTTCAAAGGAACCTCGTCCCAGTCAGTGACTGGAGACGGGGTTATCAACATATCTGGCGTTGACTTTTAGCACGCTGTTGAGTTCTCAAGGAACGGTCGCTTCCTTTGTACTCACCCTCTCGGGCTTTCCTCCGGGCTTCCCTTCGGTGTTTCCGACTCTATCAGATCTTTTTCCGATCCGATTTCCTCGGTAGCTTTCCAGTTCTTCGCTTTCGCGTTTCCCTTTCCGGCGGTTCCGACTCTATCAGATCCTTTCGGCGTCTGATTCCCAGTCAGAGGGGGTTGTCTTCCCGGCCCGCTGGGCCGTTCCGACGAGTGAGACTTTAGCGGATTCCCGGCTCCCGAGCTAATCGGGGGCCGCGTCCTTTCGAACACGGATTCCTCATTTCGCAAATGCGCGCACGAGCATGCGACAGCTGAGTGTCGATGAGTAGTGGTCTTGCGAGATGGCTGTCCGGGGACCGACCGGAGTCGGCGCTCACGTCGGACAGCTCGGAGTACATTACGCATCCGTGGAGGGGGTGTCAACCCCCTCCAGCGAAGATCTTGCCGGGGTCAGTCCTTCTTGCCGGAGGCCAGCTCGCGGCTGCGGTCGCGGGCCGCCTCCAGGGCCGCGATGAGCGCGGCCCGTACCCCGTGGTTCTCCAGCTCGCGGATGGCGCTGATGGTCGTACCCGCCGGCGAGGTCACGTTCTCGCGGAGCTTGACCGGGTGCTCGCCGCTGTCGCGGAGCATCGTCGCGGCGCCGATCGCGGACTGCACGATCAGCTCGTGGGCCTTGTCGCGCGGCAGGCCGAGCAGGATGCCCGCGTCCGTCATGGCCTCGACCAGATAGAAGAAGTACGCCGGGCCCGAACCCGAGAGCGCGGTGCAGGCGTCCTGCTGGCCCTCGGGGACGCGGAGCGTCTGGCCCACGGCGCCGAAGATCTCCTCGGCGGTGGCGACGTGGTCCTCGGTGGCGTGGCTGCCCGGGGAGATGACGGACATGGCCTCGTCCACCAGGGCCGGGGTGTTCGTCATGACCCGGACGACCGGGGTGCCCTCGGCGAGCCGCTCCTCGAAGAAGGAGGTGGGGATGCCCGCGGCGCCGCTGATGATCAGCCGGTCGGCGGGGACATGGGGGGCGAGTTCGTCCAGGAGGGCGCCCATGTCCTGCGGCTTGACCGTGAGGATCAGGGTGTCGGCGCTCTTGGCGGCCTCGGTGTTGCTGACCGGGGTGACGCCATGGCGGGTGCGGAGTTCTTCGGCGCGCTCCGGGCAGCGGGCGGTGACCAGGAGGTCGGCGGGTGCCCAGCCGCCCCGGATCATCCCGCTGAGCAGGGCTTCGCCGATCTTTCCGGTGCCGAGGACTGCGACTTTCTGGCTCATGCGGTTCATCCTCGCACCGGGGCCGCGGCGGGTGGGGCGTTTGTCCGGTGGGCGGACGCGGCCCTTCAGTCGGTGCGGCGGCGCAGGGTGGCCGCGCCGAGGACGAGGACCAGGAGCGCGCATCCGGCGACGATCAGTACGTCCCGGAGGAAGGCCGAGGTCAAGTCGGTGTGGTGGAGGACCTCGTTCATGCCGTCGACGGCATAGGACATGGGCAGGACGTCGGAAACGGCCTCCAATAGAGGGTGCATGTCCGCGCGCGGCGTGAAGAGGCCGCACAGGAGGAGCTGGGGGAAGATCACCGCCGGCATGAACTGCACCGCCTGGAACTCCGAGGCGGCGAAGGCCGAGACGAAGAGGCCGAGGGCGGTGCCGAGCAGGGCGTCCAGGAGGGCGACCAGCAGGAGCAGCCAGGGCGAGCCGGTGACGTCCAGGCCGAGGAGCCAGACGGCGAGGCCGGTGGCGAGGGCGGACTGGACGACGGCGACGGTGCCGAAGGCGAGCGCGTAGCCGGCGATGAGGTCGGCCTTGCCGAGGGGCATCGCGAGGAGTCGTTCGAGGGTGCCGGAGGTGCGTTCGCGCAGGGTGGCGATGGAGGTCACCAGGAACATCGTGATCAGCGGGAAGATGCCGAGCAGTGAGGCGCCGATGTTGTCGAAGGTGCGCGGGCTGGCGTCGAAGACGTAGCGCAGCAGGACCAGCATCAGGCACGGCACGAGGAGCATCAGGGCGATGGTCCTGGGGTCGTGGCGGAGCTGGCGCAGGACGCGGGCCGCGGTGGCGGTGGTGCGGGCGGTGCTGAAGAGGGCGGTGGGGGCGGCCGGGGTCGTCGTGCTCATCGGGTCGGCTCCTTGGTGCGGTCGTCCGCTTCGTCGACGAGGCGCAGGAAGGCGGCCTCCACGGTGTCGGTGGCGGTGCGGGTGCGCAGGTTCTCGGGGGTGTCGTCGGCGAGGGCGCGTCCTTCGCGCATGAGGAGGAGGCGGTGGCAGCGCTCCGCCTCGTCCATGACGTGGGAGGAGACGAGGAGGGTGGTGCCGCGGTCGGCGAGTCCGTGGAAGAGGTTCCAGAGGTCGCGGCGGAGTACGGGGTCGAGGCCGACGGTCGGTTCGTCGAGGACGAGCAGGTCGGGGGTGCCGAGGAGGGCGACGGCGAGGGAGACGCGGCTGCGCTGTCCGCCGGAGAGGTTGCCGGCGAGGGCGTCGGCGTGGCTGGTGAGGTCGACGTCGGCGAGGGCGCGGGTGACGTGTTCGCGGCGGCGGTCTGCGGCGGCGCGGCCGGGGTCGAGCATCGCGGCGAAGTAGTCGAGGTTCTGCTCGACGGTGAGGTCGTCGTAGACCGAGGGGGCCTGGGTGACGTAGCCGATGCGGCTGCGCAGGGTGGGGTGTCCCGCAGGGCTGCCGAGGACGTCGAGAGTGCCGGTGACCTTGGCCTGGGTGCCGGTGATGGCGCGGATCAGCGTGGACTTGCCGCAGCCGGAGGGGCCGAGCAGGCCGGTGATCCGGCCCCGGGGGACGGTGAAGCGGAGGTCGTGCAGGACGGTGCGGGTGCCGCGTACGACGGTGAGGCCGGCGGCGTGGACGGCGTCGGGTGCCGTCTGTTGGGGTGGCTCGGGCACATTATTCATCACGTGATGAATAATGTGCCCGAGCCGTAGTGCCGTCAAGAGGTGCCGTCAACGGCGCGTGTCAGGGTCGGCCCGTTTCGGCTCAGGGATGCGTCAGGGTCGGCTCCGGGGCTGGTCAGGGGCGGGTCGGGGGTTCCGGGGCGGTGGCGACGAGCAGAACCACTTCGTACGTCTCCTCGACCAGGCCGTCGGGGAAGACCTTGATCAGGTGGGCGCGCTCGGCGTCGAAGAACTCGGTGCGGGCGGGCTCGGGGGCGAGGAGGAAAGCGGAATGACTGCCGATGTTGGCCAGGTGGGTGTCGAGCGGCACGTGACGGCTCCAGCGCACCGAGCGCCGGACGAAGTCGAGCCGGCCGCTGGGATCGGCTGCGGCGGCGCGGTCGGCGGCCTTGCGCCGCTCGGTGTGCGTGGGCAGACCGAGGAAGCGGGCGGCGCGCGTGGCGGCCGCGGTGATCCAGTCGACGTCCGTGGGGTCGGTGTTCCACCAGAGCGCGAGCGCGCCGCCCGGCCGCAGCACACGCAGCGCCTCCGGCACCGAGCGGGCCGTGTCGGTCCAGTGCCATGCCTGGGCGTAGGTGATGAGGTCGGCCTGGGAGTCGGCCACGGGGAGGGCGTCGCCGCTGCCCCGGACCAGCGGGAGGTGCGGGTTCCGGCGGCGGAACTCGGCGGCCATGCCCGCGCCCGGCTCGACGGCGAGCACGTCGGCGCCCCGCCGGTGCAGCAGCTCGCTGGCGATGCCGGTGCCCGCGCCCACGTCCACGGCCCGGACTCCGGTCAGGGGTCGGCCGGTGAGTTCCTCGATGGTGTCGAAGAGCGCGGGTGGATAGGAGGGGCGGTTCGCGGCGTACTGTGCGGCGGCCGCGTTGAAGGAATGCGCGCGGGCGCTTGCGGTGGGGGCCTCTGGTGCGGTCATACCGCCCATGGTGCTCGGCGCGGGGGCGGCGGGAACAGTGAATTGGTGCCGCTCGCCCCGGTGCCGCCCGTGAGGTCAGGCGCGGCGCTTCTTGCGGGCCTTCGCCGGGTTGCCCGTGCGCCGGGAGTGGATGCGCTCGTACTCGGCGCGCGCCGTGTCGTACTCGGTGCGGTGCAGTTTCTCGCCGGGGGCCTCGGTGCAGGCGCGGGCGGACCAGGCGAGGAGGGTGCCGACGAAGCCGACGGCGAGCAGGCCGCGCAGGCGGGCCTGGCGCTCGGGGTCGGGGCGGCGGCCGAAGTTGTCCCAGGTGGTGCGGAAGGCGAGCGCGCTGCACACCGCGAACATGGCGATGACCAGGACGGTCACGAAGGAACCGGTACCGGCGATCTGGAGGCCCTGGTAGGCGAGGCGCAGGATCAGGCAGGAGACGGCGGCCGCGGCGAGGGCGCCGAGGGCGACGGCGGCGCGGCGGACCGCATAGCCGCCGGTGTGGTCCACCCAGGTCGTGCCGAAGAAGCGGAGGGGTTCGGGGCGGGGGCCGCCCGGGGAGCCCGCCGGGGCGGTGTCGGTGCCGGTCTCGTCGCTCACACGTCGATTATGGCTCCGCCGTCCGGCGGGCTCCGGGGCGGGGCGTCAGCCGCAGCGGCCGGTCACATAGCCGTCGCTGCCGGTGTGCACATAGGCGTCGGAGACGTACTCGCCGGAGCCGATGTTGTCCCAGATCTTCGTGGTGCCGTACGGGCCGGTCACCGTGGTGCCGGGCGTCTGGCAGTAGACAGTGACGCTGGAGCCGGCGGGCAGCGTGCGGACCACGCCGTAGCCGGTGCCGGGGCCGCTGCGGACGTTCAGGGCCGAGCCGGGTGCGATCGGGAAGCGGGGCGCGGTGGTGGTGGCGGTGGCCGCCGCCGGTTCGGCCAGGATCGTGGGTGCGTGGTCGTCGGACATGAGATACCTCCCCCGTGTCACCCCGTGACGGCCACGGGGTGATGACACCGCTCGCCGGGCATCGTTCAGCGGTGCCGGACGGGCGGGCGGGCCACGGCTGCGCCGCGACTCGCAGGCGGAGGTTAGCAAGCCGCCTCGGTGTCGTACGGGCAATCGAATAGGCTCCTTTTCGTCGCGCGCGCGGCCGATGAGCACGGGGGTGGTCCATGGCGCCACGGCACAGCACCGGAGCCGGCGCGGAAGCGGAACTTCCGGAGTACGACGGCCACTACCGGCTGGAGTCGCGGCTCGGTTCCGGCGGGATGGGTGTGGTGCATCTGGCCCGCAGCGCCTCCGGGATGCGGGTGGCGGTGAAGGTGGTGCACGCGGAGTTCGCGCGGGACCCCGAGTTCAGGGGGCGGTTCCGGCAGGAGGTGGCGGCCGCGCGGCGGGTGAGCGGTGCGTTCACCGCGCCGGTGGTGGACGCGGACCCGGAGGCGGCGCGGCCGTGGATGGCGACGCTGTTCATTCCCGGGCCGACGTTGTCACAGCAGGTGAAGCGGAACGGTCCGCTGGAACCCGCGCAGGTGCGGCGGCTGATGGCCGGGCTCGCCGAGGCGCTGCGGGACATCCACCGGGTCGGTGTGGTGCACCGGGATCTCAAGCCGGGGAACGTGCTGCTGGCCGAGGACGGACCGAAGGTGATCGACTTCGGGATCTCCCGGCCGAAGGACAGCGAACTGCGCACCGAGACAGGGAAGTTGATCGGTACGCCGCCGTTCATGGCGCCGGAGCAGTTCCGGCGGCCCCGGGAGGTGGGACCGGCGGCGGACGTGTTCGCGCTCGGGTCGGTGATCGTGCACGCGGCGACCGGGCAGGGGCCGTTCGACTCGGACAGTCCCTATGTCGTCGCCTATCAGGTGGTGCACGACGAGCCGGAGCTGACCGGGGTGCCGCAGGATCTCGCGCCGCTGGTACGGCGGTGTCTGGCGAAGGAGCCGGAGGACCGGCCGACGCCGGACGAGCTGATGCTGGCGCTGCGTTCGGTGGCGGCGTCGTACGACACGCAGGCGTTCATACCGGCACAGCGGGAGGGAGCGGCGGACGGGGACGGGGCGGCCCCGCCGAAAGATGCGGGGCCTGAGTCGGCCGCGCCGAGGCGGCACCGGTGGCGTGGGCGGGCGGTGCTCGCGGCGACCGCCGCGGTGCTGGCCGTCGGCGGGGTGGTGGGCTCGGTGCAGTGGGCCGGGGCCGGGCAGGGGGCGCGGCCGCAGGCGGCTCCGGCGGTGTCGACGGCGGCCGGGTTCGGCGGGTGGCGGTCCGAGGTGGTGGCCGGGGTGCCCGGCGCTCCCCGGTGCGTGCTCGGCGCGGGGAGGCTGCTGTGCACGGCGAAGGGGGCGGTCTTCGCACTGGACCCGGTGAAGGGGTCCGTGGTGTGGCGGCGGGCGTTCGCGGGGGCGTTGTGGAGTGATCCGCCGGTGGTGTCGGACGGGTTGCTGCGGCTGCGGAACCAGAGCGGGCGGCTGACGGCGCTCGATCCGGGGACGGGGCGTACGCGGGGGGAGCGGGAGCTGACCGGGGACACCGGGACGCGGTACATCGGGGACACGCTGGTGACGACCCGGGCGGACGGGGTGGTCATGGGGGCGGAGAGCGGTTCGGGGAAGGAGAAGTGGCGGCTGCCGTTGCCGGACGGTACCCGGCCGCGGATCGACACCTTCGGCGCCGGGGCGGACGGGTACGCGACGGCGACCTCGGCGGACGGGCGGAGTACCCGGGTCACGGCGTTCGACCCGGTGTCCGGGGCCGTGCGGTGGAGCGAGCGGATGTCCGGGATGGTCGAACCGGTGGGCGCCGAGGGCGGGTTCGTGTACTTCGTCGACGACGACCCGGTGTACGGCGACACCAAGGGGCTGGTGCGGTACGAGGTGAAGTCGGGCGCCACGCGCCGGGTGCCGCTGCTGGGGCCCCGGCCGGACGCCCAGGCCACCGTGCGGGACGGGGTGGTGTACCTGCTCGCGGCCAACGGGGGCCTGGACGCGGTGGACATGGGCGCGGGCAAGCCGGTGTGGCACCTGGAGACGACGGTGAGCCGGGGTTCGGCGCCGGTGACGGACGGGCGGCGGGTCTACTTCTCGGCCGCCGACGGGAGGCTGCTGGCGGTGGACGTCCGCCGGGGCACCCTCGCGGGCCAGACCCGTCCCCGGCTCGGAGCGCGGGCGGACCGGGTGACGGCGGGGCTGCCGACGCCGGTGCTGGCGTCGGGCCATGTGTACGCGGGGGCGCCGGACGGGTCGGTGTTCGCGGTGGACACGGCTGATCCGGCGGCCTGGTGAGCGTGGAGCACACCGGCCGCCGGACCGGGCGGAGAAGTCAGCCCAGGAGGGAGACGTCGCGGACGGCGCCCTTGTCGGCGCTGGTGGCCATGGCCGCGTAGGCGCGCAGGGCCGCGGAGACCTTGCGGGTGCGGTCGGCGGGGGCGTAGACGCCGTTCAACCCGGCTTCGCGGCGGGCGAGTTCGGCGTCGTCCACCAGGAGGTCGATGGTGCGGTTCGGGATGTCGATGCGGATGCGGTCGCCGTCCTGGACCAGGGCGATGGTGCCGCCGGAGGCCGCTTCGGGGGAGGCGTGGCCGATGGAGAGGCCCGAGGTGCCGCCGGAGAAGCGGCCGTCGGTGATCAGGGCGCAGGTCTTCCCGAGGCCGCGGCCCTTGAGGTACGAGGTCGGGTAGAGCATCTCCTGCATGCCGGGGCCGCCCTTGGGGCCCTCGTAGCGGATGACGACCACGTCGCCGTCCTTGACCTCCTGGGTCAGGATGCGCTGGACGGCCTCCTCCTGGGACTCGCAGACCACGGCGGGCCCCTCGAAGGTCCACACCGACTCGTCGACGCCGGCGGTCTTCACCACGCAGCCGTCGACGGCGAGGTTGCCCTTGAGGACGGCGAGGCCGCCGTCCTTGGAGTAGGCGTGCTCGGCGGAGCGGATGCAGCCGCCCTCGGCGTCGTCGTCCAGGGAGTCCCAGCGCTCGGACTGGGAGAAGGCTTCGGCGGAGCGGACGCAGCCGGGGGCCGCGTGCCACAGCTCGACGGCCTCGGCGGACGGGGAGCCGCCGCGCACGTCCCAGGTCTTCAGCCAGTCGGCCAGGGACGGGCTGTGGACGGAAGTCACGTCCTCGTTGAGCAGGCCCGCGCGGTGCAGTTCGCCGAGGAGGGCGGGGATGCCGCCGGCGCGGTGCACGTCCTCCATGTAGTACGTGCGGTTCTTCGCCACGTTGGGCGCGACCTTGGCCAGGCACGGGACGCGGCGGGAGACGGCGTCGATCTCCGGGAGGGCGAAGGGGACGCCCGCCTCCTGGGCGGCGGCCAGCAGGTGCAGGATCGTGTTGGTGGAGCCGCCCATGGCGATGTCCAGCGCCATCGCGTTCTCGAAGGCCGCGAAGGAGGCGATGGCGCGGGGCAGGACCGTCTCGTCGTCCTGCTCGTAGTACCGGCGGGTGATGTCCATGACCGTGCGGGCGGCGTTCTCGTAGAGGGCGCGGCGGGCGGTGTGGGTGGCGAGGACCGAGCCGTTGCCGGGCAGGGAGAGGCCGATGGCCTCGGTGAGGCAGTTCATCGAGTTGGCGGTGAACATGCCGGAACAGCTGCCGCAGGTCGGGCAGGCGTTCTCCTCGATGCGGAGGATGTCCTCGTCGGAGATCTTGTCGTTGACCGCGTCGGAGATCGCGTCGACCAGGTCCAGCGTGCGCACGGTGCCGTCGACCAGGGTGGCGCGGCCGGACTCCATGGGCCCGCCGGAGACGAACACGGTCGGGATGTTCAGGCGCAGCGCGGCCATCAGCATGCCCGGCGTGATCTTGTCGCAGTTGGAGATGCAGACCAGGGCGTCGGCGCAGTGGGCCTCCACCATGTACTCCACCGAGTCCGCGATCAGGTCGCGGGAGGGCAGGGAGTAGAGCATGCCGCCGTGGCCCATCGCGATGCCGTCGTCCACGGCGATGGTGTTGAACTCGCGCGGGATGCCCCCGGCCGCCGTGATCGCCTCGCTGACGATGCGGCCGACCGGCTGGAGGTGGGTGTGGCCGGGCACGAACTCGGTGAAGGAGTTGGCGACCGCGATGACGGGCTTGCGGCCGATGTCCGCACCGGGTACACCCGAGGCACGCATAAGGGCGCGGGCGCCCGCCATGTTGCGGCCGTGGGTGACTGTGCGGGACCTCAGCTCGGGCATCGTCGCTCGCTCCTTCTTGAGAAGACGGGTCAGAGAGACTTCTGACTGCTCCCGAGCGTACGCCGGTCATCCACGGGCCGGGACGAAGTGTCCGGAATGCGGGACGGACGTCTTGACGCCCGGCCTCCCACGCGCCCCGTGCCGCACTCCCCGCGCGTCCCGCACCGCCTCCCCGGCGCGCCCCCTCAACCCCGCTCCCCCCTCACTCCCCCGTGAGATGCCCCTGCACCACCGGCGCCAGCCGGGCCACGATCCGCTCCAGGTCGGCCGAGGCCAGCGGCTCCACCTTGATCACGTAGCGGAGCATGGCCGTGCCGACCAGTTGCGCGGCGGCCAGCTCGACCCGCAGTTCGGCGTCCGGCACCTCCAGCCGCCCGGCGATCCGGCGCAGCAACTGCGCGGCGATCAGCCGGCGGAACACGGCGGCGGCGGTGTCGTTGTTGACGGCGGAGCGGACGATGGCCAGCAGCGGCGTACGGGTCGCGGGGTTCTCCCACACGCCCAGCACGAACCGGGTCAGCCGCTCCCCCACCGAGTCCAGCGGGCCCTCGGCGATCGCGTCCGGTGCGGCGAGGGCGGGCGCGAAGGCGACCGCGACGGCGGCCTCGAAGACCTGCTCCTTGGTGCCGAAGTAGTGGTGGACCAGCGCGGAGTCGACCCCGGCGGCCTTGGCGATGCCGCGTACGGAGGTCTTCTCGTAGCCGCGTTCGGAGAACTCCTCGCGGGCGGCGCCCAGGATGCGGTCGCGGGTGTCGCCGGACTCGGCGCGCGGGGGCCGTCCCCGGCGCCGTGCGGTGGGCTCGCTCACGGCCGGGACACCCCGGCGCCGGCCGCGAGGTGGTGGCGGGTGAAGGCGAGGGCCTCGGCGAGGTCGGCCTCGCGTTCGGCGCTGGACATGGCCCGGCGGGTGTTGACCTCGATGACGACATGGCCGTCGAAGCCGGTGCGGGTGAGGCGGTCCAGCAGTTCGGCGCAGGGCTGGGTGCCGCGCCCCGGCACCAGGTGCTCGTCCTTGGCGGAGCCGCGGCCGTCGGCGAGGTGGACGTGGCCGAGCCGGTCGCCCATGCGGTCGATCATGCCGAGGGCGTCGGTGCGGGCGGTCGCGGTGTGGCTGAGGTCGATCGTGAAGTGCCGGTAGTCGTCCTTGGTGACGTCCCACTCGGGGGCGTAGGCGAGCATCTCGCGGTCGCGGTAGCGCCACGGATACATGTTCTCGACGGCGAACCGCACGTCGGTCTCGTCGGCCATGCGCCAGATGCCGTCGACGAACTCGCGGGCGTACTGCCGCTGCCAGCGGAAGGGCGGGTGGACGACGACGGTGGAGGCGCCCAGCTTCTCGGCGGCCGCCTGGGCGCGGCGCAGCTTGGTCCAGGGGTCGGTGGACCAGACCCGCTGGGTGATCAGCAGGCAGGGCGCGTGCACGGCGAGGACCGGCACGCCGTGGTGGTCGGAGAGACGGCGCAGCGCCTCGATGTCCTGGCTGACGGGGTCGGTCCACACCATGACCTCGACGCCGTCGTAGCCGAGGCGCGCGGCGATCTCGAAGGCCGTCGCCGTCGACTCCGGGTAGACCGAGGCCGTCGACAGGGCGACCTTTACGTCCCTTGGTTCAGCCACGGACACACCTTACGGGGTGGGGTACCGGGGGCGAGGGGTGTCCCGGGGCCGGTGTGAGCTTCGCCATCGCGCACCGCTCACACCGAGCCCATGTGGTCCAGGCGCCGCAGGATCACGCCCTCGCGCAGCGCCCACGGGCAGATCTCCAGGCTCTCCACGCCGAACAGGTCCATCGCACCCTCGGCCACCAGCGCGCCGGCGAGGATCTGCCCGGCCCGCCCCTCGGAGACGCCGGGCAGCTCGGCCCGCTGCGCCGCGGTCATCGCGGCGAGCCGGGGCACCCACGCCTCCAGCGACTCCCGCTTCAGCTCGCGCTGGACGTAGAGGCCGTCGGCGTCCCGCGCGGCGCCCGCGATCCGGGCGAGCTGCTTGAAGGTCTTGGAGGTGGCGACGACATGGTCCGGGGCGCCGAACCGGCTGAACTCGCCGACGGTACGGGCGATCTCCGCGCGCGCGTGGCGGCGCAGCGCGCGCACCTCGTCGGCGGCCGGCGGGTCCTGGCGCAGCCAGCCCGCGGTGAGGCGCCCGGCGCCCAGCGGCAGGGAGGCTGCCGCGTCGGGCTCCTCGTCGATGCCGTAGGCGATCTCCAGCGAGCCGCCGCCGATGTCGAGGACGAGCAGCTTGCCCGCGGACCAGCCGAACCAGCGGCGGACGGCGAGGAAGGTGAGCCGGGCCTCCTCGGCGCCGGTGAGCACCTGGAGGCGGACGCCGGTCTCGTCGGCGACGCGCGCGAGGACCTCGTCGGCGTTGCGGGCGTCGCGCACGGCGGAGGTGGCGAACGGCAGCAGGTCCTCGACGCCCTTGTCCTCGGCGGCCTGGAGGGCGTCGCGTACGACGGCGACGAGGCTCTCGATGCCCTCGTCGCCGATCGCGCCGCTTTCGTCGAGGAGTTGGGCGAGCCGCAGGTCGGCCTTGTGGGAGTGGGCGGGCAGCGGGCGGGCGCCGGGGTGGGCGTCCACCACCAGCAGGTGCACCGTGTTCGAGCCCACGTCCAGGACTCCGAGTCTCATGGACGAAACGCTACTGCCAGAAGCCCTGTCCGCGGTGCCCGTACGGCCCTGCCGCGACTTACCCTGGACGGGTGCCAAAGACGAAAAAGGCGAAGGTCGACAAGCCTGACAAGCCGACCAGGTCACGCAAAGCCGACAAGGCTCTCAAGGGCGACGAGAAGGGTCTCGATTTCGCGCGCGCCTGGGTGGAGTTCCCCGACCCCGCCGACGACGAGCAGATCTTCCGCTGCGACCTGACCTGGCTGACCTCCCGCTGGACCTGCATCTTCGGCCAGGGCTGCCAGGGCATCCAGGCGGGCCGCGCGGCCGACGGCTGCTGCACGCTGGGCGCGCACTTCTCCGACGAGGACGACGAGAAGCGGGTCGCGGAGCACGTGGCCCGGCTCACCCCGGACATCTGGCAGCACCACGACGAGGGGCTGGAAGGCGGCTGGATCTCCGAGGACGAGGAGGGCTCGCGGCAGACGCGCCCCTTCGAGGGCTCGTGCATCTTCCAGAACCGGCCCGGCTTCGAGGGCGGCGCGGGCTGCTCGCTGCACATCCTGGCGCTCAAGGAGGGCCGGGAGCCGCTGGAGACCAAGCCGGACGTGTGCTGGCAGCTGCCGATCCGCCGCACCTACGACTGGATCGACCGCCCCGACGACACCCGCGTCCTCCAGGTGTCCATCGGCGAGTACGACCGGCGCGGCTGGGGCCCCGGCGGCCACGACCTGCACTGGTGGTGCACCTCGGCCACCTCGGCGCACGGCGCGGGCGACCCGGTCTACGTCTCCTACCGGGCCGAGCTGACCGAGCTGATGGGCAAGGCGGGCTACGACCGCCTGGTCGAGCTGTGCGAGCAGCGGCTGGCCTCCCAGCTGCCCCTGGTCGCCCCGCACCCGGCGGACCCGAGCTGACCCCTCAGCCGTCGGTCGGGCTCGGGGTGTCCTCGTCGTCGCCCGGCGGCGGGGACGAGTCCGGCGGGTCGGACGAGGGCGGGTCGGACGGGTCGGGATCGGGGTCCGGGCTCGGCGAGCTGCTGGACGGCGGCGGGGACTGGCTCGGCGGGGGAGAAGAGGAGGGCGGCGGGGTCGGCGTCGTCGGGTCCGGGTCCGGTGTGCCGGGCTGCGGGCGCGAGGGAGTGGGGGCCGGGCCGTCGCCGTCGATGGTGACGACGGCGCCGGCCGGGGCGACGGCCACGCGGGCCCGCCAGTGGCCCGACGGCTCGCGCAGATGGTCGACGTACACCTTGACCGTGACCGAGTCGCCCGGGTCGAGGGTGCCGGCGGACCGGCTGAGGTAGAGCCAGGGCGCGGAGGTGGTCGCGGACCAGCGCACCGGGGCGTCGCCGGAGGCGCTGAGGGTGATCAGCGTGGTGTCGCCGTGGTGGGCGGCGGCTACCGCGAGCCGGCCGGCGCCCGCGTCCCCGGCGCCGTTGACGCTGACGACCTCCACGGAGACGTCCGACTTGCCCTTCTCGGCGGGCCGGGTGCCGGGCTGCACGCTGGCGTTGCCCGCGTTCTGGTAGCCGCCCGCCGGGTCGCCGCCGAGCACGCCGGGGCCGTCCGCCTCGCGGGCGGCGCCGGGGCTGTCGTCGCCGCCGATCGTGGGCGCGCCCCGGTAGGCGGCCCACAGGGCGAACACCGGGGCGGCGACCACGGTGGCGACGACGGTCGTGGTGACGGCACGCGAGCGGAGCTTGTCGCGGCGGGCCGCGCGGTCCTTGGGGTCCATCGGGAAGCCGCGCCGGTCGAAGCGCGGCACGGCGGCGGACCGGGCGCGCGGCGGGTGGGCGAGCGCGGAGTGCAGGGCGGCACGGGGCGCGGGGAGCAGGGGCAGCTCGGCCGGCGTGACGGCGGCGCCGGGCCAGCGGCCGGGTACGGCGCGCTCGGCGGTACGGCGGCAGCGCGGGCAGTCGTCGACGTGCCGGACCAGCTCGCGGCGCAGGGCCGCGCTCAGCATCAGCTGGCTGTCGCCGGTCAGGTGGGCCACGCTCGGGCAGCCACCGGTCTCCACCACGGCGAGGGCGGCGCGGGTGCGTTCGACCTCGCAGGCGGCGGAGGCCAGCAGTTCGCGGGCGGCGGCGGGCTCCAGGCCGAGCACGGCGGCGACCTCGGGGGCGGCGAGCTTGTGCCGGACGGCGAGTTCCAGCGCCTCGCGCTGCTCGGGCGTGGTCCCGGCCGCCTCCGGCCAGGCCAGCAGGGCGAGTTCGCGGCGGCGCAGTTCCAGCACCTCGGCGGGCGGGGCGGGTTCGGGCGCCGGGGTGCCGGGGCCGGGGCGGCCGGCGGCGTGGGTGGCCTGCCGTTTGCGGCGGGCCTGGGCGAGGCCGCGCAGACAGGCCCAGCGGGCCAGCGCGTACAGCCAGGCCCGGTGGTCGCCGGGGGTCTGCGGGTCGCGGCGGCCACGCCGTTCGGCGATGACGAGGACCTCGCCGAGGGCGGCGGTGGCCGCGTCGTGGTCGCACAGCACCGACAGGCAGTAGGTGAACAGGCCGTCCAGATACGCCTCATGGCGCGACGGTGCCCGCTGGGCGATGTTCCGCGCCGCGGATCGGTCGCGCGCCTCCCGGTGCGCCCGTTGCGCCCGGTGTGCGCCGGTGGTGCGGGTCGTGGTCTCCGGAGTGCTGCTCATCACCTGTGCGACCGTAGGCGTCGGCGGAGTTCCCCTACTTGCACCTTGAGCACTTTTAATCCGTACGGGTGAAACGATCCCTCATAAGGGGACACCGGGCTCCGGGGAGCGGGCGCGAAGCCGGTGGAGGGCATCCGGAACGGTTCGCTCCGCGTGCGCCCCGATGCCCCGGCGTGCGCCCCGCTCGCGCGCCCTCCGAGAACGGCCGGCGGGCGTTGTCAGTGGCGGGGGCTACGGTTTCCGCATGGCCACCCGTACCAAGTCCGCCAAGGAGCGTCCGTCCTACCGCTGCACCGAGTGCGGCTGGCAGACGGCCAAGTGGCTCGGCCGCTGCCCCGAGTGCCAGGCGTGGGGCACGGTCGAGGAGTACGGCGCGCCCGCGGTGCGTACGACGGCGCCGGGCCGCGTCACCAGCTCCGCCCTGCCCATCGGCCAGGTCGACGGCCGCCAGGCGACCGCCCGCACCACCGGCGTCCCCGAGCTGGACCGGGTGCTCGGCGGCGGACTCGTACCCGGCGCGGTCGTGCTGCTCGCGGGCGAGCCCGGCGTCGGCAAGTCCACGCTGCTGCTCGACGTGGCGGCCAAGTCGGCGAGCGAGGAGCACCGGACCCTCTACGTGACCGGCGAGGAGTCCGCGAGCCAGGTCCGGATGCGCGCCGACCGCATCGGCGCCCTGCACGACCACCTCTACCTCGCCGCCGAGACCGATCTGGCCGCCGTGCTCGGCCACTTGGACGCGGTCAAGCCCTCCCTGCTGATCCTGGACTCGGTGCAGACGGTCGCCTCCCCCGAGATCGACGGCGCCCCCGGCGGCATGGCCCAGGTCCGCGAGGTGGCCGGCGCCCTGATCCGCGCCTCCAAGGAGCGCGGCATGTCCACCCTGCTGGTCGGCCATGTCACCAAGGACGGCGCCATCGCGGGCCCCCGCCTGCTGGAGCACCTCGTCGACGTGGTCCTGAGCTTCGAGGGCGACCGGCACGCCCGCCTCCGCCTGGTCCGCGGCGTGAAGAACCGGTACGGGGCGACGGACGAGGTCGGCTGCTTCGAGCTGCACGACGAGGGCATCACCGGCCTCGCCGACCCCAGCGGCCTCTTCCTCACCCGGCGCGCCGAGCCGGTGCCCGGCACCTGTCTGACCGTGACCCTGGAGGGGCGCCGCCCGCTGGTGGCCGAGGTGCAGGCGCTCACCGTGGACTCCCAGATCCCCTCCCCCCGCCGCACCACCTCCGGCCTGGAGACCTCGCGGGTCTCCATGATGCTGGCGGTGCTGGAGCAGCGCGGCCGGATCAGCGCGCTCGGCAAGCGGGACATCTACTCCGCGACCGTCGGCGGGGTGAAGCTCTCCGAGCCGGCGGCCGACCTGGCCATCGCGCTGGCGCTCGCCTCGGCGGCCAGTGACACCCCGCTGCCGAAGAATCTGGTCGCCATCGGTGAGGTGGGTCTCGCCGGCGAGGTAAGACGCGTCACAGGCGTGCAGCGCAGGCTCTCCGAGGCGGCCCGGCTGGGCTTCACGCACGCGCTCGTACCGGGCGATCCGGGCAAGGTCCCGGCCGGGATGAAGGTCGTCGAGGTGGCCGACGTGGGCGACGCGCTGCGGGTGCTGCCCCGCTCCCGTCGCCGAGAGGCCCCGCGGGAGACGGAGGACCGCCGGTAGACTTTGCGCAGGTCTCGCCCGTCCGTGCGAAACGCGTGCCGTGACGGAAGCGCGTCAGAACCTGCGACCGGAGGAGTGCAGTGGCAGCCAACGACCGGGCTTCAGCTCCCGGAAAGTCCGGTGGGAGTGCCGGTGCCGATGGCCTGATGCGCGCCTCGCTGAGCGCCGTAGCCCCGGGCACCGCCCTGCGCGACGGTCTGGAGCGGGTCCTGCGCGGCAACACCGGCGGCCTGATCCTGCTGGGCTGGGACAAGACGGTCGAGGCGATGTGCACCGGCGGTTTCGTGCTGGACGTGGAGTTCACCGCGACCCGGCTGCGCGAGCTGTGCAAGCTGGACGGCGGCATCGTCCTCTCCTCGGACCTGTCGAAGATCCTGCGCGCCGGCGTCCAGCTGGTCCCGGACCCCACGATCCCCACCGAGGAGACCGGCACCCGGCACCGCACCGCCGACCGCGTCTCCAAGCAGGTCGGTTTCCCCGTGGTCTCGGTGTCCCAGTCGATGCGGCTGATCGCGCTGTACGTCGACGGGCAGCGCCGGGTCCTGGAGGACTCGGCGGCGATCCTCTCCCGCGCCAACCAGGCGCTGGCCACGCTGGAGCGGTACAAGCTCCGCCTGGACGAGGTCGCGGGCACGCTGTCCGCGCTGGAGATCGAGGACCTGGTGACGGTCCGGGACGTCTCCGCGGTCGCGCAGCGCCTGGAGATGGTCCGCCGTATCGCCACCGAGATCGCGGAGTACGTGGTCGAGTTGGGTACGGACGGGCGGCTGCTCGCGCTCCAGCTGGAGGAACTGATCGCCGGGGTCGAGCCCGACCGTGAGCTGGTCGTCCGGGACTACGTGCCCGAACCGACGGCGAAGCGGTCGCGCACGGTGGAGGAGGCGCTGTTCGAGCTGGACGCGCTGAGCCATGCGGAGCTGCTCGAACTGGGCACGGTGGCACGGGGGATGGGGTACACCGCCTCTCCCGAGTCGCTGGACTCCGCGGTGTCGCCCCGCGGGTTCCGGCTGCTGGCGAAGGTTCCGCGGCTACCGGGGGCGATCATCGACCGGCTGGTGGAGCACTTCGGGGGACTGCAGAAACTGCTCGCCGCCAGCGTGGATGATCTTCAGGCCGTCGACGGGGTGGGAGAAGCGCGGGCCCGCAGCGTGCGGGAGGGACTCTCGCGGCTTGCCGAGTCCTCCATCCTGGAGCGCTACGTCTAGTTCCCGGGCACTGCCTCAGTCCGCCGACAGGACGAACGACGTCTGCGTCTTGGTGAAGCCCGATGCCTTCGCCTCCAGCAGGTAGGTGCCCGGCTTGGCCTTGCCCGCGGGCGGGGTGGCGCACTTGGCGGCGCTGGGGTGGCGGTCCCACTTCACGGTGTAGGTGATGCTCTCCTCGGCCGGGACGCGGAAGATCAGGCTCTTGGCGCCCTGGGGGCAGTCGTCGGAGGCCCAGTAGGGGTCGTCGCCGTCGGCCGGGGTGATCTGCAGGACCGTGTGCTCGGGGCCGAGGTCGACCTTGCAGTCGCCGGACGAGCTGTTGCGCACGGTGAGTTCGAAGGTGGGCGTCTCGTCGGGCGAGAAGGAGTTGTGCTTGCTGCGCAGGCTCACCGTGACCTTGCCGGGCGCGCACACGGGGAGCGGGGAGGACGCGGCCAGCGCGTCGCCCGTGCCGACATCGCCGCCGCCCGTGCCCGACGCCGAGCCCGAACCGCCCGTACCCGAACCGGAGTCGCCGGAGCCGCTGCCGTCGCCGGAGCCGTCCGAGCCGGACCCGTCGCCCGAACCGGAGCCGTCCGAGCCGCCGTCGCCGGAGCCGCCGCCGCCCGACTCGTCGCGTCCGCCCGGGTGTTGGCTGATCGCGGGGCCGGAGGAGGTGGGACCCGGCGTGATCGTGGACGCGGGATTCTTGCCGTCGGGGCCGCCCGCGCCGTTCTTGCCTCCCCCGCCGCCGGACACGACGATCCAGGTGACCACGAGCGCCACCAGGGCGATCACGGACACGATGACGACCCTCCGTCGCCAGTAGATGGAGGAGGGAAGCGGCCCGACCGGATTGCGCAGAGATCCCACGCGGGAACTCTACGAGAGATCATGCCCACGACTCGCGTCCCCCGCCGCCCTCGCACCAACTTTTCCGGATCATCATCCCGGTAACTTCCCTCCCGCACCGGCATCTTGTGCCGAGCGCGACGCTCCGTGCGCGGGCGGTGACCCACACGGTCCGCGTGCGGCGTGGCAGGATCGGAAGGCCATGACTGAGAAGCTTCACGCCCCCGTGATCGACTGGTTCGACTCCCACGCCCGCGACCTCCCCTGGCGCCGCCCGGAAGCGGGGCCCTGGGGCGTGATGGTCAGTGAGTTCATGCTCCAGCAGACCCCGGTCAGCCGGGTGCTGCCGGTCTACGAGCAGTGGCTCGCCCGCTGGCCCCGCCCGGCCGACCTGGCCAAGGAGCCGCCGGGTGAGGCGGTGCGCGCCTGGGGCCGGCTCGGCTACCCGCGCCGCGCGCTCCGGCTGCACGGCGCGGCCGTCGCCATAACGGAGCGGCACGGCGGGGACGTACCCACCGACCACGCCCAGCTGCTGGCGCTGCCCGGCATCGGGGAGTACACGGCCGCCGCCGTGGCCTCCTTCGCGTACGGGCAGCGGCACCCGGTGCTGGACACCAATGTGCGCCGGGTGTTCGCGCGGGCGGTGTCCGGGGTGCGCTACCCGCCGAACGCCACCACGGCCGCCGAGCGCCGGCTCGCCCGCGAGCTGCTGCCCGACGAGGACGACACGGCCGCGCGCTGGGCGGCCGCATCCATGGAGCTGGGCGCGCTGGTGTGCACGGCGAAGAACGAGGAGTGCCACCGCTGCCCGATCGCCGCGCAGTGCGCCTGGCGGCTCGCGGGCAAGCCGGAGCACGAGGGTCCGCCCCGGCGCGGGCAGACGTACGCGGGCACCGACCGCCAGGTGCGCGGGAAGCTGCTCGCGGTGCTGCGGGACGCGCATGTCCCGGTGCCGCAGACCGCGCTGGACCGGGTGTGGCACGAGCCGGTGCAGCGGGCCCGCGCGCTCGACGGCCTCGTCACGGACGGTCTGGTGGAGCCGCTGCCCGGCGGGATGTACCGGCTGCCGCTCGGCTGACCCACAGGAAAGTCACAGCCACCGGCCGCCCGTTACGGCCCGACCACCCCAACAAAGCAGCCCATAAAGGGACATGACGGGCGCCTTCCCTACCCCCACCTCACGGCTGTTACACAACCGACGGACAGCCGAGTGCCGGCCGCAGGCTTCCTCGGACAACCCCGTGACAACCGCTCCGTAGCTTCGTTCCGTGCCCGGCGGACCACCGGGCCGGCGGGAAGAAGGCCCCGGCACCGACCGGGGCGACGGGGAACACGGAAGGCGGTCGGATCATGGCGCAGGGCGAGGTGCTCGAGTTCGAGGAGTACGTACGGACCCGGCAGGACGCGCTGCTGCGCAGTGCCCGCCGCCTGGTGCCGGACCCGGTGGACGCGCAGGACCTGCTCCAGACCGCGCTGGCCCGCACCTACGGCCGCTGGGACGGCATCGCCGACAAGCGGCTGGCCGACGCCTATCTGCGCCGCGTCATGATCAACACTCGTACGGAGTGGTGGCGGGCGCGCAAGCTGGAGGAGGTGCCGACCGAGCAGCTCCCCGAGGGCCCGGTCGCGGACTCCACCGAGCAGTACGCCGACCGCGCCCTGCTGATGGACATCCTCAAGGTGCTCGCTCCCAAGCAGCGAAGTGTCGTGGTCCTGCGACACTGGGAGCAGATGTCCACGGAAGAGACGGCCGCGGCCCTCGGCATGTCCGCGGGCACGGTCAAGAGCACGCTGCACCGGGCGCTCGCCCGGCTCCGCGAGGAGCTGGAGGCCCGCGACCTGGATGCACGCGCGCTGGAGCGTGAGGAGCGGGAGCGTTGCGCGGCCTGACTGGGGGGCCCAGACGTGTCCGAGGCGTACGTGCGGTGGTCCTGGCGGTGGCCGGGGTCGCCGCCGTCGGCATGTCCGCGACCGCCTGCGGCGCCGGGGGCACCGGCGCGCGGGACGAGGGCCCGGCGCACGCCTCCGCCGTGGCCGGCGCGGCACCCGCCTCCCCCTCCCCCAGCCCGGCGGCCGGCTACCACCGCGTGGACGCGGTGAGCCTGCTCAAGCGGGACCCGGCGGTCTCGGCGGCCGTCAAGCACGAGCTGAAGCCGTGCGGCAGCGGTGACGACTACCCCGTGGACGTCTCCTACGGCGACCTGACCGACTCGGACCGCTCCGACGTCGTGGTCAACGTGCTGACCTGCGCCGACGCGGTCGGTATCGGCGCGTATGTGTACCGGGAGAGCGGAGGCTCGTACCGGAACGTGTTCAAGACCGAGGAGTCTCCGGTCTACGCGGAGATCGACCAGGGCGCGCTGACCGTGACCAAGCAGGTGTACAGCCGGGGTGACCCGATCTCCAGCCCCTCCGGCGAGGACGTCGTCCCCTATACGTGGAAGGCGGGACGGTTCGTGGCGGGCAAGCCCGTGCACACGGACTACAGCGGGGCGGCGGGCCACGAACAGCCCACCCCCGTGCCCGGCGACTGACGCGCCGCCCGACCACGAGGACCCACGAGGACTGAGAGCACCGGATGCCAGAGCACACGCACGTCCTGTTCGTCGAGGACGACGACGTCATCCGTGAGGCCACCCAGCTCGCCCTGGAGCGGGACGGCTTCGCGGTCACCGCCATGCCCGACGGGCTGTCGGGCCTCGCGGCGTTCCGCGCCGACCGGCCCGACATCGCGCTGCTGGACGTGATGGTGCCGGGCCTCGACGGGGTCAGCCTGTGCCGCCGTATCCGGGACGAGTCGACGGTGCCGGTGATCATGCTGTCGGCGCGGGCGGACTCCATCGACGTGGTGCTGGGCCTGGAGGCGGGCGCCGACGACTACGTGACCAAGCCGTTCGACGGCGCGGTGCTGGTCGCCCGCATCCGGGCGGTGCTGCGCCGCTTCGGGCACGCCGGGCACCCGTCCGGTGCCGGGCCGGACGGCGCGGCGGACAGCGACGGAGTGCTGACCTTCGGCGAGCTGGAGGTGGACACCGACGGCATGGAGGTGCGGCGGGCCGGGGAGCCGGTGGCGCTCACCCCGACCGAGATGCGGCTGCTGCTGGAGTTCTCCGGCGCGCCGGGCACCGTGCTCTCCCGGGACAAGCTGCTGGAGCGGGTCTGGGACTACGGCTGGGGCGGGGACACTCGCGTCGTCGACGTCCATGTGCAGCGGCTGCGGCAGAAGATCGGCCAGGACCGGATCGAGACGGTCCGCGGCTTCGGCTACAAGCTGCGGGGCTGAGGGCGGTCATGCGGAGTCTGTTTCGACGTCCGGTGCGGCGGGTGGCGGGCGTCGGCCTGCGCACCGGTCTGCGGTGGAAGCTGAGCGCGGCGATCGCGCTGGTCGCGGGTCTGGTGGCGATCGCGCTGAGCCTGGTCGTGCACAACGCGGCCCGCGTCTCCATGCTGGACAACGCCCGTGACCTGGCCAACCAGCGGGTCCAGCTCGCCCAGCGGAACTACGAGCTCGCCGGGCGGCCCAACTTCCCCAGCATCAAGATCGACGACCCCGCTCTCCCGGCCGAGCTGCGGGCCAAGGTGGAGGAGGGGCGCCGGGCCAGCTACGTCAGCGACACGGGCAGCGGCGAGCCGGACATCTGGGCCGCGGTGCCGGTCAAGAACGGGCATGTGCTCTCGCTGCACGGCGCCTTCCCGGACAAGTCCGCCGACGTGCTGGCCGACCTCGACCAGGCGCTGCTCATCGGCTCCATCGCGGTGGTCCTCGGCGGCAGCGCGCTCGGCGTGGTGATCGGCGGCCAGCTCTCCCGCCGGCTGCGCAAGGCCGCCGTCGCCGCGAACCGGCTGGCGACCGGCGAGACCGACGTACGGGTACGGGAGGCCATCGGCGGGGTCGTACGCGACGAGGCCGACGATCTGGCCCGCGCGGTGGACGCCATGGCGGACGCGCTGCGGCAGCGGCTGGAGGCGGAGCGGCGGGTCACGGCCGACATCGCGCACGAGCTGCGTACCCCGGTGACCGGGCTGCTCACGGCCGCCGAGCTGCTGCCGCCCGGCCGGCCCACGGAGCTGGTGCTGGACCGGGCCAAGGCGATGCGCACGCTGGTGGAGGACGTGCTGGAGGTGGCCCGGCTGGACGGGGCCTCCGAGCGGGCCGAGCTGCAGGACATCATGCTGGGCGAGTTCGTCGCCCGGCGCGTGGCCGCGAAGGACCCGGACATCGTCGTACGGGTGGTGCACGAGTCCGAGGTCACCACCGACCCGCGCCGCCTGGAGCGGGTGCTGTTCAACCTGCTGACCAACGCCGCCCGGCACGGCGAGCCGCCCATCGAGGTGACCGTCGAGGGCCGGGTGATCCGGATACGCGACCACGGTCCCGGCTTCCCCGAGGAACTCCTCGCGGAGGGCCCGCTGCGTTTCCGTACCGGCAGCGAGGACCGCGCCGGCCAGGGTCACGGCCTCGGCCTCACCATCGCCGCCGGCCAGGCCCGCGTCCTCGGCGCCCGCCTCACCTTCCGCAACATCCGCCCCCACGGCGAGGGCGCGGTAGCCGTCCTCTGGCTCCCCGAACACGCCCCGACAGCAACAGGCAGCTACACGGTCCCCCCGACGCTGCGCGGCTGACCGCCTCCCGGCGGGTGGGCCGGGCGCACAGCGGGCCTCACGGGACAGCCGGGCGGACGACCGTACGGGCGAGGCCCGTAACCGACGCGGGCGCCAGGGCGCACGGAAACGCACGGGTCTGTGCGGAGACGCGTCGGCCCCGGCCGAAGGCGTGGAGATGGGCGGGCCGCCGGAAGACCGCTCGAACCGTGGACCGGGAGACCCGCGAGGCCGGGTGCCGGCGGACGGGCCAGGCGCGGTCCCGGGCTCGCCGGTCCCGCCGGAACGACGAAGGCCCCCGACCAGTGGTCGGGGGCCTTCGGTACAGACGGGGTGGTCAGACCGCTTCGATCGCCGGGGCCGGGATCGCGTCCGTGGGTTCGGTGGACGGCTTCGCGGGGCCGCCGCGGAGCGGGACCTCCTTGACGAAGACGGCCGCGACGAGGACCACGATGGCGATGGCGGAGCCGAGGAGGAAGGCGGAGTGCGTGCCCGCGGACACCGCGTGCTGGTACGCCTCCCGCGCCGCGGCCGGCAGCTTGGCCAGGCTGGCCGCGTCCAGCTGGGCGGACTTCTCGGTGATGCCCTTGCCCAGCGCACCGGCGCGCTCGGTCATCACGTCCTGCACCCGGTTGTTGAACAGGGCGCCCATGACGGCCACACCGAACGAGGAGCCGAGGGTACGGAACAGGGTGGCGGAGGAGGACGCGACGCCCATGTCCTTCATCTCCACGCTGTTCTGCGCCACCAGCATGGTCACCTGCATCAGGCAGCCCATGCCCGCGCCGACCACGGCCATGTAGATACCGGAGGTCAGCCGGGTGGTGTCGGTGTCCATCGTGGACATCAGGTACAGCCCGATGATCATCAGCACGCCGCCGGTCACCGGGAAGACCTTGTAGCGGCCGCTGCCCGTGGTGACCCGGCCCGCGACCATCGAGGTCACCAGCATCGCGCCGAGCATCGGCAGGAGCAGCAGCCCGGAGTTGGTGGCGGAGGCGCCCTGCACGGCCTGCTGGTACAGCGGCAGGAAGAGCGTCGCGCCGAACATCACGAAGCCGGTCACGAAGCCGATGACGGACATCAGGGTGAAGTTCAGGCTCTTGAAGATGTGCAGCGGCAGCACCGGCTCGGCGGCCTTGGTCTGCCAGAACACGAACCCGACCAGCGAGACGACGCCGAGGGCGGTCAGCTCCATGATCCGCGCGGAGGTCCAGGCGTACTCGGTACCGCCCCAGGTAGTGACCAGCACGATCGCGGTGATGCCGACGGTCAGCAGGACCACACCGAGGTAGTCGATGCCCGCCTTGGACCGCTTCTTCGGCAGGTGCAGCACGGCCGAGACCAGCGCCAGCGCGACCGCGCCGAGCGGCAGGTTGATGTAGAAGGTCCAGCGCCAGCCCCAGTTGTCGGTGATGGTGCCACCGACCAGCGGGCCGCCGATCATCGCCAGCGCCATGACGCCGGCCATCATGCCCTGGTACTTGCCCCGCTCACGCGGCGGGATCAGGTCGCCGATGATCGCCATGACGCCGACCATCAGACCACCGGCGCCCAGACCCTGGACGGCCCGGAACGCGATCAGCTCGCCCATCCCCTGGGCCATGCCGCTGAGCGCGGAGCCGATCAGGAAGATCACGATCGAGCCGAGGAAGGCGCCCTTGCGCCCGTACATGTCACCGATCTTGCCCCAGACCGGGGTCGAGGCCGCGGTGGCGAGGGTGTACCCCGTCACCACCCAGGACAGGTGCTCGAGCCCGCCCAGGTCGCCCACGATGGTGGGCATCGCGGTGCCCACGATCATGTTGTCCAGCATCGCCAGCATCATGGCGATCATGAGCGCGAGCAGAACCACTCGTACGCTCTTCGGCTGCTTCTCCGGCTGCTCGGGCTCCGCCTGGCCCGCCTTGGCCGTCTGCGTGTCCGCCATTTCTCCCACTCCCCCTGGCGGCTGCTACTTACTTGCCGCCCGGCTAGTTCACTATGCTGGAAGGTAGCCTGCTACTAGCCGGGCGTCAAGTAAGTTTCCGCGGGAGCGGGGGGAGTACGAGGATGGTCGACACCATGGACGGCACCAAGCAGCAGCGACGCGGCAACACCCGTCAGCGCATCCAGGACGTCGCGCTCGAACTCTTCGCGGAACAGGGATACGAGAAGACCTCGCTGCGCGAGATCGCGGAGCACCTCGATGTCACCAAGGCGGCTCTCTACTACCACTTCAAGACCAAGGAAGAGATCATCGTCAGCCTCTTCGAGGATCTGACGCAGCCGATCGAGGACCTGATCGAGTGGGGCCGCAGCCAGCCGCACACCCTGGAGACCAAGCAGGAGATCGTACGGCGCTACAGCGCGGCACTGGCCGGGGCGCACCCGCTCTTCCGGTTCATGCAGGAGAACCAGGCGACGGTGCGGGAGCTGCGCATCGGGGACACGTTCAAGGAACGCATGAAGGGCCTCAGGGAGATCATCATCGACCCCGAGGCCGAGATGGTGGACCAGGTCCGCTCGGTCAGCGCGCTGTTCACGCTGCACGCGGGGATGTTCCTGCTGGCGGACCTGAAGGGCGACCCCGAGAAGAAGCGCGAAGCGGTTCTCGAAGTCGCCGTGGATCTGGTGACGCAGGCGCACGAGGGCGCCTACGGCAAGGGGTAGTCCGGACATCCGTGGTCCGGACTACCGGCGGTGGCCGGTGAGGGCCGGGGGGCGGTCGCCCGGGGCTCAGACGTGGACGCCGTGAGCCTTCAGGAAGGTGACCGGGTTGACGGCCGAGCCGTAGTTCGGCGTCTTGCGGATCTCGAAGTGCAGGTGCGGGCCGGTGGAGTTACCGGTGCTGCCCGACTTGGCTATGTGCTGGCCGGTCTTGACGACCTGGCCGATCTTGACGTCGACACGGGACAGGTGGGCGTACTGCGAGTACAGACCGTTGCCGTGCTTGATGACGATGGCGTTGCCGTACGCGGGGCCGTCACCGGCGCCGTTCGGGCCGGCCTTGACGACGGTGCCGCCGTGGGCCGCGAGGACCTCGGTGCCGGTGGGCACCGCGAAGTCCTGACCGCTGTGCTTGTGCGCCCAGTGGCTGCCGCCCTGGTCGAAGCTGGCGGAGAGGGTGTACTTCTTCACCGGGTCGACCCAGGAGGTCGCGGAGGCGGAGGCGGCGCTGGCAACCCCGCCACCCAGCACGGCCGCGCCACCGACAGCGGCGGCCAGGACGGCCACGCGAGTGCGGAGCGCGGACGTACGGACAGACGTGGAACGCTTGAACATCGATACCTCGTGAACTCGGAGACAGAGAGCCACCCGGCGTACGGATGTTTCACCGTGTGCCGGGCGGGACTCCACATTGGTAACCCACCCCCCCATCCGGGTTCAAAGGGCCCATCTACGGCGCGAGGTAGTAGAAGTATCCGAAATCGGTCATCTCTTGACAGGCCGGGCACCTCGGCCGGACCAGGCGGTACGGCCTGCCGGTATCACTCAGGGTTTCGACGTGTACGTCTGGGTTTGCCCCGTTTTGGAATACCACTATCCCGGCTAGTACCGGACATTTCGCCTGTGCGGCATGTCACCGGCGGCCTCCGTCCGGGGCCCCATAAATGTGACGCGCGCCTCTAGCAACCTACCGTCCAGTAACCCTACGGTTCCCCTCGCGCCACCCGCTCCGCAGAGCATGCACTGCACCGTACGGACGCGAGAGGACCCGCCTTCATGACCAGACGCCCCTTGGCACGCCGGATGGCCGCCGTCGCCGTCTCCACCGCCGCGCTGACCGCGCTCGCCGCCCCCGCCGAGGCCGCCGGCACCGCCGCCCCCGCCCCCTCGGCCGCAGCCGTCGACTACGCGACCTGGCAGCAGGACTGCGGGCGGGTGATGGACGAGGCCCTCCCCTACATCCAGAGCCGCGCGGCCTCCAGTGGCACCGAGAAGCAGGCCATCGTCCTGGACGTGGACAACACCACCCTGGAGACCGACTTCGGCTTCCGGTTCCCCCAGCCCGCCAACCGCCCGGTCCTGAAGGTCGCCCAGTACGCCCAGGACCACGGCGTCGCCCTCATCTTCGTCACCGCCCGCCCCGGCCTCCTCCACTGGCCCACGTCCTACAACCTCGAACACGACGGCTACCGCGTCACCGACCTCCGGGTCCGCGGCCTCGTCGACCTCTTCAAGAACGTCGCCGACTACAAGACCGCCCAGCGCGCCGACATCGAACGCCAGGGCTACACAATCATCGCCAACATCGGCAACAGCCCCTCCGACCTGACCGGCGGGCACGCGGAAAGGACGTTCAAACTGCCGGACTATGACGGGCAGTTGTCCTGAACAGCGATCGGACACCTGCAGGCGCCTGACCCCTGAGGATTCGCCAAGACTTCTTTGCGAAGAGACCTTTGCGAAGAAGTCTTGGCGGTCTAGTATCCCCAGGGTGACCGATGCGACGAAGCGGCCCGAGGGCCCGCCCACTGATGTGAACTCGGCCGTACTGGACGCCAAGGGGCTGCGCGCCATGGCGCATCCGGTACGGGTCCGGCTGGTAGGGCTGCTGCGGAAGCACGGCCCGTCGACCGCCACCCGCCTCGCGGAGCGGCTCGGCGTGAACTCCGGGACGGCCAGCTACCACCTGCGCCAGCTCGGCGCCGCCGGCTTCGTGGAAGAGGACACGGAGCGCGGCAACGCCCGTGAACGCTGGTGGCGTTCGGTCCACCACATGACCGAGCTGAACGACCCGGAGCTGGCCGAGCGCGAACCCGAGGCCACACTCGCCTACTTGCAGTCCGTCGCCGCCGCCTACACCCTGCGCGTCCAGCAGACGCTGAGCGAGCTGCAGACGATGCCTCCTGCCTGGCGGGACACCTTCGACCTGAGTGACTGGGCCCTGCGCCTCACCCCTGACGAAGCGGCCTCCCTGCGTGAGGAGTTGAGGTCCGTCCTCGCCCGCTACCGGCGGGACACCCCCGAGGCTGCGCTGAGCGCGCCGGAGGGCGCCGAGCGGGTCGGCCTCGTCACACATCTCCTGCCCGAGCTGGATGCGAGCCCAATCCCCGTCACAAGTGAGTCTGCTGATGACCCATCAGGCACTGAAACGTCATGACCGAGGCATCTCCGCGCCCAGGCGCCCGCTCGTTACGGCCGCTGGCCGGGGTGCTGACCGCCATGGCGGTCTCCCTGACCGGCACCCGGGTCTCCGCCGTGGCGCTGCCCTGGTTCATCCTGGTCACGACCGGCAGCGCCACCCAGACCGGGGTGGTGGCCTTCTGCGAGATGGCGCCCTATGTGGCGGTCAAGGCGTTCACCGGGCCGCTGGTGGACCAGGCCGGACCGCGCACCGTCTCCTGGACCACGGACCTCGTCAGCGCGGTCGCCGCCGCCGCCATCCCTCTGTGCCACGCCCTGCACCTGCTGTCCTTCCCGCTGCTGCTGGCACTGGTCGCGGTGATCGGCGCCGCCCGGGGACCCGGTGACCTGGCCAAGGAGGTCATGGTCCCGGAGGCGGCCGAGCGCGGCGGGGTCCCACTGGAGCGGGCGGCGGGCCTGTCCGGGGTGACCGAGCGGCTCGCCGCCACGGTCGGCCCCGCCGTCGGCGGCTCGCTGGTGGCCCTGCTCGACCCCCTCACCTGCGTCGCGGTCAACGCCGGCTGTTTCGCCCTGGGATCGCTGGTCGTCGCGCTGGCGTTCCCCCGGCGCACGGCACGGCCGGCCGAGTCCGCGGCGCACCCGGCCGAGGCGTCCGGGGCGGGCTACTGGCAGCGCTTCGGTGAGGGCTTCAGCTTTCTGCGGACCGAGCCGCTGCTGCTCACCGCCATCGCCATGGTGGCCGTCACCAACCTGCTGGACGCCGCGTTCAACACCGTCCTCAGGCCGGTCTGGGCCAGGGAGTCGGGCCACGGTCCGGCCGCGCTCGGTCTCACCGGCAGTGTCACGGGGGCGGCGGCGGTCGCCGGGAGCCTGATCGCCGCGATGGTCGCGCACCGGCTGCGACGCAGGGCCGTGGTCCTGATCGGCTTCCTGCTGGCGGGGGCGCCGAGGTTCCTGATCCTCGCCGTCGATGTCCGGCTCGGCGTGGTGCTGGCCGTCATGGCCGTCAGCGGGTTCGGCGCGGGCTTCCTCAACCCCGTGCTGGGCGCGGTCCTGGTGGAACGGGTGCCCCGCCGGATGCTGGGCCGGGTCAACGCGCTCGGGGACTCACTGGCCTGGGCGGGCATCCCCCTCGGCGGGCTGCTCGCCGGGGCGGCGGTGGCCTCGGCCGGGTTCGTCCCCGTACTGCTCACCTGCGGGGCCGCCTACTTCCTCACCACGAACCTGGCGGGGCTGCGCCCGGAGTGGCGCGACATGGACAGCACGCGCGCCCGGCACGGGCCGGGGAAGGACTTCGGGGAGAACGCTTCTCGACAGACCTCGGGCGCCACGCCCTGAACATACGGAAAAGGGGGCCGGTGCCCGAAAGCACCGGCCCCCTTTTCCGGACCTACGCGGACCCCCGGAGGGTTACGCGTCCTTGTTCAGGTTCGGGCCGCCGCCCGCCGCCTGCTCGATCGGCGGGGCGTCCGGGAGGGCTGCCTTCTCCTCGCCGCGGAAGGTGAAGGTCTGGTTCTCGCCCTCGCCCTCCGTGTCGACGACCACGATGTGGCCGGGACGCAGCTCGCCGAAGAGGATCTTCTCCGAGAGGGTGTCCTCGACCTCGCGCTGGATCGTGCGACGCAGCGGACGCGCGCCCAGCACCGGGTCGTAGCCCTTCTTGGAGAGCAGCTCCTTGGCGGACTGGGAGAGCTCGATGCCCATGTCCCGGTCCTTGAGGCGCTCGTCCACCTTGCCGATCATCAGGTCGACGATCCGGAGGATGTCCGCCTGGGTCAGCTGCGGGAAGACGACCACGTCGTCGACGCGGTTGAGGAACTCGGGACGGAAGTGCTGCTTCAGCTCGTCCGACACCTTGTTCTTCATGCGCTCGTAGTTGGTCTTCGAGTCGCCCGAGGCCGCGAAGCCCAGGTTGAAGCCCTTGGAGATGTCCCGCGTGCCGAGGTTGGTCGTCATGATGATGACCGTGTTCTTGAAGTCCACGACCCGGCCCTGGGAGTCGGTCAGGCGACCGTCCTCCAGGATCTGCAGCAGCGAGTTGAAGATGTCCGGGTGGGCCTTCTCGACCTCGTCGAAGAGGACGACCGAGAACGGCTTGCGGCGCACCTTCTCGGTGAGCTGGCCACCCTCCTCGTAACCCACGTAACCGGGGGGCGAACCGAAGAGACGCGAGACCGTGTGCTTCTCGCTGAACTCCGACATGTCGAGGGAGATCAGCGCGTCCTCGTCACCGAAGAGGAACTCGGCGAGCGCCTTGGACAGCTCGGTCTTACCGACACCGGACGGACCGGCGAAGATGAACGAGCCACCGGGACGCTTCGGGTCCTTCAGACCGGCACGGGTACGGCGGATCGCCTTGGACAGCGCCTTGACGGCGTCGACCTGGCCGATGACCCGCTTGTGCAGCTCCTCCTCCATGCGGAGCAGGCGGCTGGACTCCTCCTCGGTCAGCTTGAAGACCGGGATGCCCGTGGCGGTGGCGAGGACCTCGGCGATCAGCTCGCCGTCGACCTCGGCGACGACGTCCATGTCGCCGGCCTTCCACTCCTTCTCCCGCTTGGCCTTGGCGGCCAGGAGCTGCTTCTCCTTGTCGCGCAGGGAGGCGGCCTTCTCGAAGTCCTGCGAGTCGATCGCGGACTCCTTGTCCCGGCGGACACCGGCGATCTTCTCGTCGAACTCGCGGAGGTCCGGCGGCGCGGTCATCCGGCGGATGCGCATCCGGGAACCGGCCTCGTCGATCAGGTCGATCGCCTTGTCCGGCAGGAAGCGGTCCGAGATGTACCGGTCGGCCAGGGTGGCCGCCTGGACCAGCGCCTCGTCGGTGATGGAGACGCGGTGGTGCGCCTCGTACCGGTCGCGCAGGCCCTTGAGGATCTCGATGGTGTGCGGCAGCGACGGCTCCGCGACCTGGATGGGCTGGAAGCGGCGCTCGAGGGCCGCGTCCTTCTCCAGGTGCTTGCGGTACTCGTCCAGCGTGGTGGCACCGATGGTCTGGAGCTCACCGCGGGCCAGCATCGGCTTGAGGATGGAGGCGGCGTCGATCGCGCCCTCGGCGGCGCCCGCACCGACCAGCGTGTGCAGCTCGTCGATGAACAGGATGATGTCGCCGCGGGTGCGGATCTCCTTGAGCACCTTCTTCAGGCGCTCCTCGAAGTCACCGCGGTAGCGGGAGCCGGCGACCAGGGCACCGAGGTCCAGGGTGTAGAGGTGCTTGTCCTTGAGGGTCTCGGGCACCTCGCCCTTGACGATGGCCTGGGCGAGGCCCTCGACGACGGCGGTCTTGCCGACGCCGGGCTCACCGATCAGCACCGGGTTGTTCTTCGTACGGCGGGACAGCACCTGCATGACCCGCTCGATCTCCTTCTCGCGCCCGATGACCGGGTCGAGCTTGGTTTCACGAGCGGCCTGGGTGAGGTTCCGGCCGAACTGGTCCAGCACCAGGGAGGTCGAGGGGGTGCCCTCGGCCGGGCCGCCTGCGGTGGCCGTCTCCTTGCCCTGGTAACCGGAGAGCAACTGGATGACCTGCTGGCGCACCCGGTTGAGGTCTGCGCCCAGCTTGACCAGGACCTGGGCGGCGACGCCCTCGCCCTCACGGATCAGGCCGAGCAGGATGTGCTCGGTGCCGATGTAGTTGTGGCCGAGCTGAAGGGCCTCCCGGAGCGAGAGCTCCAGGACCTTCTTGGCACGGGGGGTGAAGGGGATGTGGCCGGACGGGGCCTGCTGGCCCTGACCGATGATCTCCTCCACCTGCTGACGGACCGCCTCAAGCGAAATGCCGAGGCTCTCCAGGGCCTTAGCGGCGACACCTTCACCCTCGTGGATGAGACCCAGGAGGATGTGCTCGGTGCCGATGTAGTTGTGGTTGAGCATCCGGGCTTCTTCCTGAGCCAGGACGACAACCCGCCGCGCGCGGTCGGTGAACCTCTCGAACATCGTTAATCGCTCCTCAGAGCGGTCAGGCAGTGGGGGGAACTTCCCCTCCCTGTCCTTCCGCAGCTTAGTCCCGCAAGCGGGGACCGCTCATTCCAACTGCCGACACCGTCGATGGCCTCCTGACCCCGAACGCCGACATCTGCTCCAACTCGATGGTGCGAGACGATGTTCCCGCAGGCCAGGCAGTTACCCCACTCGCCGTTCCGCCGATGGCGAACGTGAGACGGCCTTTCCTGCGTGTCGCCCCCTCCCACTAGGCATGTCTTACCCGCGGTGACGGGCGGTCCATGCCGCGCGCACCGTTTCCCTCCGCTATGGGCGAACAACCTCACGACCCCGGGTACGCCCATGCGCTCCCCCTCGCCGCACACAACGTGACCGTCCGGACGCTCAGCGTAACTCCCAGGTGCCTTCGGCGGTTGCACCTGGCATGGCTGGCTCAACGTCCCCGGCATCCCCGGAGCCCTTCCCGGCGTCATCGGCACTGCCCTTCCCGCGCCCGAGGCGTCCGCTCGCGCCGGCCCCCGGGGCGGCGGCCCGGCACTGGTACGAAAGCGTGCTGGGCTGGCCGACGGCGCCGGGGGTGCCGCTGCGGCTGAGGACGGGGGTGCGCTTCGACGTGCTGGACGTCCCGGCGGAGGCGGGGGCTGCGGCCCTGCGGCATCTGGCGCCGGAGTCCCCGGTGGCCCTCGTGGGCGGCCGGATGCGGCTGCTGGTGGCCGCGGGCGGCGCGGAGGAGCTGCCGGGGCTGCTCGACTGGCTGGAGTGGGGGGCGCTGGCGCTGGACCTGCGGGCGCTGGGCGCCGGGGACCTGACGGAGGCGCCGGACCCGCCCGTGCGGGCGGCGGGCGCGGCGGTGCCGCGGCCGGGCGCCGGGGCCGTGCAGGGGGCCGCCGTCTGGCTGCGGCCCCCCGAGCCGGGGCGTGATGTGGAGGCGACGCTGCCCGCGCTGCCGTCCTTCGAGGGCGTCACGGGCGCCCCCGATCTCGTACGGCTGGTGGACACCGTGGCAGCGCAGTGCCACCGGGTCCGGCTGCGGCGGGGCGCCGGGCCCCGTTCGCGGGGGCGTGATCAGCCGTTGGCCTTCTCGTAGGCCTCGCGGATGGACGCGGGAACGCGGCCGCGGTCGTTCACGTCGTAGCCGTTCTCCTTGGCCCAGGCGCGGATGGCCGCGGTGTCCTGGTTGCCACCGGCGGCGGCGCGGGCCTTGCCGCGGCCACCGGAGGAACGGCCACCGGTGCGACGGCCGCCCTTCACATAGGCGTCGAGAAGGCCCCGCAGCTTGTCCGCATTGGCGGTCGTGAGGTCGATCTCGTACGTCTTGCCGTCCAACGCGAACGTCACGGTCTCGTCAGCCTCGCCGCCGTCGAGGTCGTCGACAAGAAGGACCTGAACCTTCTGTGCCACGGGATTTCCTTTCATCGAAAACGTGAGGGCGGGGAGGTGTCCGCGGCGTACGCCGTTTAGCCGCCCCTGTTATATGCAGTGCAGCAGTACGCCGGAAAGCAAACCGCTTTTGCCGGAAAAACACAAACCCTCGGGGAGAGGCCCCAGACCCTCTCGCGTCCGGAAACGTGCGCGTTTCGGACATAGGGAACCGGGGCATTGGCGATCACAGATGCAGAAGCATCCGGCTGTTGCCCAAGGTGTTGGGTTTCACTCGTTCGAGACCGAGGAACTCCGCGACGCCCTCGTCATAGGAGCGCAACAGCTCCGCGTACACATCGGTGTCGACCGGTGTCTCACCGATCTCCACGAAGCCGTGCTTGGTGAAGAAGTCGACTTCGAAGGTCAGACAGAAAACCCGGCGAACGCCGAGCCGGCGCGCGGTGTCGAGCAACTTCCCGAGCAGCCGGTGGCCCACTCCGGCGCCCTTGAGGGCCGGGTTCACCGCGAGAGTGCGGACTTCCGCGAGGTCTTCCCACATGACGTGCAAGGCGCCGCAGCCGACGACCTCGGCGTTGTCACCGCGTTCCGCGACCCAGAACTCCTGGATGTCCTCGTAAAGGGTGACCGTGGCTTTGTCGAGCAGGATGCGGTCGCGCGAGTAGGCGTCGAGGAGTCGGCGGACAGCGGGAACATCGCTGGTCCGGGCACGCCGGACGGTGATGGCATTCGCGGAGACTTCGGGGCTCTTCGCTGACATGGGCGGACGCTATCGTCCGCCGGTCTCCTCCGCCGAACCGGGGTTCTCCCGCGTTTGCGGCCCTTGGACGATACGGATGGCGTCGCTGAGGGCCTGACGCTGTTCCTCGCTCATCATCCCGAAGAACGCGACGAGAGCGGCGGCGGGGTTGTCGCTCTGCGACCAGGCGTCGTTCATCAGCGCGGCCGCGTAGGCGGCTCTGGTGGAGACGGCCTCATATCGATAGGCGCGGCCTTCCGCCTCACGGCGGACCCAGCCCTTCTGATGAAGATTGTCCAAAACCGTCATGACGGTGGTGTACGCGATCGAGCGATCCCGCTGGATGTCTTCCAGGACTTCCCGGACGGTCACCGGGCGGTTCCACTTCCACACCCGTGACATGACGGCGTCTTCGAGATCTCCCAAGGGGCGAGGCACAAAACAAATAATAGGGGGAGATCCGGTCGAAACCGGTGCCGACGTGCGGGTGGCTCAGGCGTCGCCGTGGGCGGCCTGGCGGGCGTTCTCGGCGCGGGCGAGGGCGGCGTCGACGGCCGCGTCCTCCTTGCCCTTGGCCGCTCCGCCCTGGGTCTTCACGATCACGCGGACGACCCCGATGAAGAGGGCGGCCATGACGAAGGGGGGCACCAGCGCGGAGACGTAGTCCATGGCTTCAGAGTAGCCAGGCGGGGCGGCCCGGCGGGGGCGGGGTGGGCCTTATGTCCTCCCCGCCCCGTAGGGCCAGGTCAGCCTGCGGCGAGGTGCCGGGCGCGGTCCTGGCCTGCGGGCGGCGACTGCGGTTTGCGGCGCGGGAAGACCTCGCCGGGGGTGGGGACGGGGCGCTTGGGGGCGGCCGGTGCGGCGGGGCGCTCGCCGGGGCGCGGGGCCGGGGGCCGGGAGGGCTCCTCGGCGGGCTTCTGAGCGGCTTCCCCGGACTCGTCGGCCCCGGTGGGCCGGGAGCCCTCCGCGCCGCCCGGAAGGGCCAGCAGACGGGCGCGGGAGGGCGGTGCGGCGGGCGCGGGGACGGTGGGCGTGCCGGTGGCGAAGCGGGCGCGGACGCATCGCTCGACGACGCCCTGGCAGTGGGCCAGCAGGGTGGCGGCCACCGGGTTGCCGCGCAGGGCGCGCAGGGCGGCGAGGTCGTCCGGGGCGGGCCGGTGCCCGGCACCGAGCGCCTCCTGGAGCAGGGCGAGGTAGCCGGCCGCGGTGCCGGGCAGGGCGGCTCGGTAGCGGCCCAGGTCGGCCAGGAGGAAGGCGCGCAGGCGAGCCGCTTCGTCCAGTGCCTCGTCGACCGAGTCGGCGAGGCGGAAGCAGTCCTGCACGTCCTCGGCGGAGGCCGTGCCGGGGTGGAGGGCGAGGGCGAGGGCGCGGCGGAGCACACGCAGCTCCTCCGCGCCGAACGCCATGCCGCCGCGAGTTCCGTATGGCGTGGGCATGCGGCGACGCTACCGCTAATCGGACAAAAGTTACGGAATGGGACGCATTGTCACGCGTGTCGGACCCAGGGTTCCCCCGCCCGGCCCTGAGTCCCCCGCTCGCCCGGCTACCTGCGCGGCACGTTGCGCTCGTAGACCAGGCGCAGGCCGATCAGGGTGAGCCAGGGCTGGTGCTCGTCGATCACCGTGGACTCGCCCAGCACCATCGGCGCCAGACCGCCGGTGGCGATCACGGTGACGTCGTCCGGGTCGTCGGCCAGCTCGCGCGCCATCCGGCCGACCACGCCGTCCACCTGGCCGGCGAAGCCGTAGACGATGCCGGACTGCATGGCCTCGACGGTGCTCTTGCCGATCACGTTGCGCGGGCGGGCCACCTCGATCTTGCGGAGCTGCGCGGCCTTGACGCCCAGCGCCTCCACCGAGATCTCGATGCCGGGGGCGATGACCCCGCCGACGTACTCCCCGCGCGCGGAGATCGCGTCGAAGGTGGTCGCGGTGCCGAAGTCGACCACGATCGCCGGGCCGCCGTACAGCTCGTTGGCGGCGACCGTGTTGATGATGCGGTCGGCGCCGACCTCCTTGGGGTTGTCGAACTGCACCGGCACCCCGGTCTTGACGCCGGGCTCGACCAGCACCGCGGGCACGTCGCCGTAGTAGCGGCGGGTGACCTCGCGCAGCTCGTGCAGCACCGAGGGCACCGTGGCGCAGATGGCGATGCCGTGGATGCCGTCGCCCAGTTCCTCACCCAGCAGCGGGTGCGTGCCCATCAGGCCCTGGAGCAGCACCGCCAGCTCGTCGGCCGTGCGGCGCGGGTCGGTGGACACGCGCCAGTGCTCGACGATGTCCTCGCCGTCGAAGAGACCGAGGACGGTGTGGGTGTTGCCGACGTCGATCGTGAGCAGCATCCGCCTCACTCCGCCGGGCGCAGGTCCAGGCCGATGTCGAGCACCGGCGAGGAGTGGGTGAGGGCGCCGACGGCCAGGAAGTCCACGCCGGTGTCGGCGTAGGCGCGGGCGTTCTCCAGGGTGAGCCGCCCGGACGCCTCCAGCTCGGCGCGGCCGGCCGTGAGGGTGACGGCCTCGGCGCACTCGCCGGGGGTGAAGTTGTCCAGCAGGATCAGGTCGGCGCCCGCCTCGACGGCCTCGTGGAGCTGGTGCAGGGTGTCCACCTCGACCTCGACGGGGAGGTCCGGGAAGGTCTCCCGTACGGCCTTGAACGCCTCGGCAACGCCGCCGGCGGCCAGGACGTGGTTGTCCTTGACCAGGGCGGCGTCGGAGAGCGACATGCGGTGGTTGACGCCGCCGCCGCAGCGCACCGCGTACTTCTCCAGCGAGCGCAGGCCGGGGGTGGTCTTGCGGGTGTCGCGCACGCGGGTGCGGCTGCCCTCCAGCACGTCGGCCCACGCGCGCGTGGCGGACGCGATGCCGGACATGCGGCCCAGGATGTTCAGGGCGCTGCGCTCGGCGGTGAGCAGGTCGCGGGTGCGGGTGGTGACCGACAGCAGGCGCTGGCCGGCCTCGATCAGGTCGCCGTCCTCGACGTGCCGCTCGACCTCGAACTCGTCCTCGCAGACGACGGAGAGCACGGCCTCGGCGACCCGGAGGCCCGCGACCACGCCGGCCTCGCGGGCGACGAAGTCGGCGGTGGCCACCGCGTCCTCGGGGATGGTCGCCACGGTGGTCACGTCGACGCCGCCGGCCAGGTCCTCCTGGACGGTGACGTTGGCGATGTCCTCGATCTCGACGGGGTCGAGCCCGGACTCGGCCAGCAGCGCGGCCAGCGCGGGGTCGAGACCGCACTCCAGTTGCTCTTCGCCCTCCTCGTCCGCGCCGCAGGCGCAGCCGTCGCCGCAGCCGCCGGTCGGGGCGAGGGGAAGGTCGTCGGTGCTCACGTTCGTCACTGCTCCTGGGGAGGCTGGTTCACCCGGTGGACCGAGATGTCACCGGGTAGGGGGGAAGTCTGCGCTCTCGGTGGTGCGTACGGCCAGCGAACGGTCCGCGCGGAGGGTCACCACGAGGTGGCGGCGCCAGTGCGGGTCGTCGCGGTCGGCGTGGTCCTCGCGCCAGTGGCAGCCGCGGGTCTCCTCGCGCAGCGCGGCGGCGGCGACCAGGACGCGGGCCACGTCCAGCAGGTTGGTGGCCTCCCAGGTGTCGACGCCGGGCTCGGCGGTCTTGCCCTCGCCGTCCAGGGTGTCGCTGGCGCGGGCGTGCAGTTCCGCGAGGCGCCGGGCGGCGCGCTCCAGGGAGGCGGCCGAGCGGAGCACGCCCGCGCCCTCGGTCATGATCCGCTGCACGGCGAGCCGGTCCTCGGGGGCCAGCAGCGGGTGCGCGGGCGTGCCGTGGTGCGGGACGGGGGCCGGTACGCGCGTGTGCGGGCCGTTCTCGGTGTGCTCGGCCGCGATGTCCGCGGCGAGGCGCTCGGCGTAGACGAGCCCTTCGAGCAGGGAGTTGGAGGCGAGCCGGTTGGCGCCGTGCACGCCGGTGCAGGCGACCTCGCCGCACGCGTACAGGCCCGGCACGGTCGTACGGCCGCGCTCGTCGGTGCGGACGCCGCCGGAGGCGTAGTGGGCGGCCGGGGCGACCGGGATGGGCTCGGTGACCGGGTCGATGCCGTGGGCGCGGCAGGCGGCCAGGATGGTCGGGAAGCGGTGCTCCCACATCTCGGCGCCGAAGTGCCGTCCGTCGAGGTACATGTGCGCGGCGCCCAGCTCCTGCATCCGCCGCGTGATGCCCTTGGCGACGATGTCGCGCGGGGCCAGCTCGGCCAGCTCGTGCTGCCCGAGCATGAAGCGGGTGCCGTCGGCGTCGACCAGATGGGCGCCCTCGCCGCGCACCGCCTCGGAGACCAGCGGCTGCTGGCCCTCGGCGTCCGGGCCGAGGAACAGCACGGTGGGGTGGAACTGCACGAACTCCAGGTCGCTGACCTCGGCGCCCGCGCGCAGCGCCAGCGCCACGCCGTCCCCGGTGGACACCGGGGGGTTGGTGGTCGCGGAGAACACCTGGCCCATGCCGCCGGTGGCGAGCACCACGGCGGGCGCGTGCACGGCGCCCACGCCGTCGTGCTGGCCCTCTCCCATGACGTGCAGGGTGACGCCCGCGGTGCGGCCCTCGGCGTCGGTGAGCAGGTCCAGGACGAGCGCGTTCTCGATGGTGCGCAGGCCCCGCGCGCGGACGGCGCCGACCAGCGCGCGGGAGATCTCCGCGCCGGTGGCGTCCCCGCCCGCGTGGGCGATGCGGCGGCGGTGGTGGCCGCCCTCGCGGGTGAGCTGGATCGAGCCCGCGTCGTCGGTGTCGAACCGGGCACCGGTCCCGATCAGCCGCCGTACGGCGTCGGGGCCTTCGGTGACCAGGAGGCGTACGGCGTCCTCGTCGCACAGGCCCGCGCCCGCGACCAGGGTGTCGTCCAGGTGCTGTCCGGGGGTGTCGCCGTCGCCCAGGGCGGCCGCGATGCCGCCCTGCGCCCAGCGGGTGGAGCCGTCGTCCAGGCGGGCCTTGGTGACGACGACCGTCGTCAGGCCGGCCGCCTCGCAGCGCAGCGCGGCGGTCAGGCCGGCCACGCCGGAGCCGACCACCACGACGTCGGCCGGGATGGACCAGCCGGGGGCGGGGGCGTGCAGTCGTATGCCGGTGCTGGTCACAGGGCGGCTCCAGGGCTGCCGAAGGTGAGCGGGATGTTGTCGATCAGCCGGGTCGAGCCGACCCGCGCGGCGATCGCGAGGACCGCCTCGCCGGTGAAGTCGTCTGCGATCTCGGTGAAGTCGGCCGGGTCGACCAGGGCGAGGTAGTCCAGGTCGAGCGGCGGGTCGAAGCGGGCGGCCTCGTCCAGGGCCTGGCGGGCGGCCGCGCGGACGGCCGCCGGGCCGCCGGGCGTGGCGGTGGCCACGGCGTGCGCGTCGGCCGCCGCCCGCGACTCGCCTATGGCGCTCAGCGCCTCGGCACGCGCGTGCGTGGACGGCACCTCCAGGGCCCGTGCGCGCAGGGCCTCCTGGGCCGCGTGCCGGTCGCGGCCGGCGAACAGGGCCCGGGACAGGGTGAGGGCGGTGGCGCGCTCCTGGGGGGCGAGGTAGCGGTTGCGGCTGGACAGGGCGAGCCCGTCCTCCTCGCGGACCGTGGGCACGCCGACGATCTCCACGCCGAAGTTGAGGTCGCGCACCATGCGCCGGATGAGCGCGAGCTGCTGGGCGTCCTTCTGCCCGTACAGCGCCACGTCGGGCCGGGTGAGGTGCAGCAGCTTGGCGACGACGGTGAGCATGCCGTCGAAGTGGCCGGGGCGGGTGGCGCCCTCCAGCCGGCCGCCCATGGGGCCCGCGGTGACGCGCACCTGGGGCTCGCCGCCGGGGTAGACCTCCTCGACGGCCGGGGCGAACACCGCGTCGGCGCCCGCGTGCCCGGCGAGCGCGAGGTCGGCGTCCAGGGTGCGCGGGTAGCGGTCGAGGTCCTCACCTGCGCCGAACTGGAGCGGGTTGACGAAGACGGTGACGACGACCTCGCCGTCCGGCCCGGCGATCTCGCGGGCGGCGCGGATCAGCGTGGCGTGGCCCTCGTGCAGGGCGCCCATGGTCATCACGACGGCACGACGGCCGTGGCGCACGCGTGCGTGCAGCTCGTCGGCGGTGCTCAGCAGGGCGGTGGTCATCGGTCGTTCCCCTCGGGGCCGTTCTCGTCGTCGTCCGCGTCGGTGCCCTCGCCGGGGGTGGTGCCGGTGCCGGTCCCCTCGTCGGCGAGCACGCCGAGCAGGTCCTCGGCCAGCTCGGCCTTGAGCAGGCCGTGGGCGAGGGCGCGGTCGGCGGTCGCGCGGGCCATCGCCACGTACCCGGCGACGGTCTGCGGGGAGTGCTCGCGCAGCTCGGCGATGTGCGCGGCGACGGTGCCCGCGTCCCCGCGCGCGACGGGGCCGGTGAGGGCCGCGTCACCGGAGCGCAGCGCGTTGTCCAGGGCGGCGCCGAGCAGCGGGCCGAGCATCCGGTCGGGGGCGCCGACCCCGGCCGTGCGCAGCAGCTCCATGGACTGGGCCACCAGGGTGATCAGGTGGTTGGAACCCAGGGCGAGGGCCGCGTGGTAGAGCGGGCGGCTCTCCTCGCTGATCCACTCCGGCTCGCCGCCCATCTCGATGACCAGGGCCTCGGCCGCGAGCCGCAGCTCCCCGGGCGCGGTGACGCCGAAGGAGCAGCCCGCGAGGCGCTGGACGTCGACCGGGCTGCCGGTGAAGGTCATCGCCGGGTGCAGCGCGAGCGGCAGCGCGCCCGCGCGCAGGGCCGGGTCGAGCACCGAGACGCCGTACCGGCCCGAGGTGTGCACGAGGAGCTGGCCGGGGCGGACGGCGCCGGTCTCGGCGAGGCCGGCGACCAGGCCGGGCAGGGCGTCGTCGGGGACGGTGAGCAGCACCAGGTCGGCGCGCTGGAGCACCTCGGCGGGCGGCACCAGGGGCACGCCGGGCAGCATCTTCTCGGCGCGCCTCCGCGAGGCGTCGGAGACGCCGGAGACGGCCACCGGGCGGTGTCCGGCGAGCTGGAGGGACGCGGCCAGGGCGGGGCCCACGCGTCCGGCGCCGACGACGCCGACAGTGAGCCGCGCGGGGCGGTCCTGGGTGCCCGCGCCGTCTGTGCTGTTAGGGGGATGGACTGTACTCACGCGACCGTGACCTTCCCGTTCCAGTCCGCTCTGGGTACCGGACGATTTCTCGTCATGTTAACGCTATCCGGCGGCCGGCCCCCGGTTGTCCACAGGCTGTGGGCCACCGCACCGGCCCGCCCCCGCCCCGCCCGGAAAACCCGGTACCCGCGCGGCGCCCGGCGCGGCATGATCCCCCGCATGAGCGACACGACCGAGGACGAACAGCGACCTTCGATACGGGAGCGGCGCCGGACCGCGATGCGCACCGCCCCGCGCGTGCTGGCGCGCGCCGGCTGGCGCGGCACCCTCCGCGAACGCCTCACCGAGCTGACCGCGGCGGCCCCCGAGGTGTACGACCTGGACGAGCCCGCCGACGTCTACGGCGACGGCGTGGTGGCCGCCCTGGAGCGCCGGGTCGCGGAACTGCTCGGCACCGAGGCCGCCGTCTTCTTCCCGACCGGCACCATGGCCCAGCAGGTCGCCCTGCGCTGCTGGGCCGCCCGCACCGGCGACCCGGCCGTCGCCCTGCACGCCCTGTCCCACCCCGAGGTGCACGAACGCCATGCGTTCAGCCAGGTCAGCGGCTTGCGCCCGGTGACCGTGAGCCAGGAGCCGCGCCCGGTGACAGCGGCCGACGTGCACGGCCTGGACGAGCCCGTCGGCGCGCTCATGCTGGAACTCCCGCTGCGCGACGCCGGGTTCCTGCTGCCCTCCTGGGAGGAGCTGACCGAGACGGTCGAGGCCGCCCGGGAGCGCGAGGCGGTGGTGCACTTCGACGGCGCCCGCCTGTGGGAGGCCACCGAGCACTTCGGCCGCCCCCTGGCGGAGATCGCGGCCCTGGCAGACAGCGTCTACGTGTCGTTCTACAAGTCCCTCGGCGGCCTGGGCGGCGCCGCGCTCGCCGGTCCCGCGAGCCTCGTGGAGGAGGCGCGCACCTGGCGGCACCGGTACGGGGGCATGGTCTTCCAGCAGTTCCCGACCGCGCTCTCCGCCCTCGCCGGCCTGGAACGGGAGCTGCCGAGGCTTCCCGAATACGTCCGGCACGCGCGCGTGGTCGCCGCCGCGCTGCGCGAGGGGTTCGCCGAGGCCGGGCTGCCCTGGGCGCGGGTCCACCCCGAGGTGCCGCACACCCACGACTTCCAGGTCTGGCTCCCGTACGAGCCCGAGGTACTCGCGGAGGCGGCGGTGCGGCAGGCCGAGGAGACCGGCACCCTGCTGTTCGCCGGCGCCTGGGACTCCCGGGGCCCCGGCCTCTCCTTCACGGAGACCGGGGTACGCGCGGCGGGCCTGGAGTGGACGGCACAGGACGTACGGGAGGCGGCCGTGGACTTCGCCGGACGGCTGGCCCGGGACGACCGGCCCCCGGGTCCCGTCGATTGACGGGGGCCGTCAATCCGGGGGGCGTTGTCAGTGGCCGGGGGCACCATGGGCACATGAGCGTGACCATCGACGTCAAGGGGCTCCCGGCGGAGCGCATCTCCGTGGTGCCCTCACCGCTGGCCGAGCTGGGGATGGCCCTGCACGCGCTCAGCGAGCCCGGTCACCATCCGGAGCTCCAGGGCTGGGTCACCGCCGTGTCCAGCCGGCTGGACCCGTGCCTGGCCGACCGGCTCTGCGAGGCGGACTTCCTGTGGCGCACCACGTTCTCCGACGTGTTCGCGCCCTTCGCCGGGCTCCCCGGCCGGCGCGGGCTGCCGGGCGGCACGCTCGCCGAGGATCTCGACCAGCTGGACAAGCTGACGGACGAGCAGTTCGTCGACGCGGCGCTGGAGTTCACCTGCCACCCCCAGTACTCCCGGCGGAGCCCCGGCCCGCTGGGCGACCCGGAGCTGCGCCGCCGCGCCCTGGACCTGGCCGCCGCGCGCGGTGCCGTCCAGGAGCGGTTCGCCCGGCGCCTGCTGGAGGACCCGCCGACGGTCCGCGCCTGGTTCCGGCAGCTGGTGCTCGACTGCGACGAGGCGTTCTTCGCCGACACCTGGGCCCGGCTGCAACCCCAACTCGCCGCCGACGCACGGCACAAGACCGAGCTGCTGCGCCGCAAGGGTCCCGCCGAGGCCCTCTCCTCGCTCTCCGGCGCGGTGTCGCTGGACGAGGAGGCCGGGATCGTCACCATCGACAAGCTCCTGGTGGGCCGGGGCACCACCGGTGACGGCGGCCTCGTCCTGGTGCCGACCAGCCTCGGCTGGCCGCATGTGATCGTGCTGCACCGGTACGACTGGCAGCCCGTCATCACCTACCCCGCCAAGGCCACGCGTCCCAAGGCGCCCACCGTCGAGCAGCTCACCCTGCGCATGGAGGCCCTCGCCCACCCCGCGCGCCTGCGCCTGTGCCGCCACCTCGCCCGCAGCCCGCACAGCACCAGCGAACTCGCCGACGCGCACGGCATGTCCGCGCCCGAGGTATCCCGCCACCTGGCCGTGCTGAAGAAGGCCGGCCTGATCACCAGCTGCCGCCAGGGCCGTTACGTCCAGCACCAGCTGGACCTGGCCGCCGTCTCCCGGCTGGGCAGCGACTTCATCGAGGGCGTCCTGCGCTGAGCCCTAGGGGGTGTCTTGTCGATCACGCCGGGCTCGCGACGCCTGGCACCGCACCTCGCCGCGTTGTCGTCGGTCCCCGATGCTCCGCATCGACTCCCTCCTCCGCCTTGCGATGCACGGCACCAGACGCCGCTCCCTCATCCGGCCCGATCGACAAGACACCCCCTAAGGCTGGCCGCCCGCACGGACCAGTCCGGTCTCGTAGGCGAGGACGACCACCTGGACCCGGTCGCGCAGCCCCAGCTTGGTGAGGATGCGGCCCACATGCGTCTTCACGGTCGCCTCGGAGAGGACCAGGCGGGCCGCGATCTCGCCGTTGGAGAGCCCCTGGGCGACCAGGATCATGACCTCGCGCTCGCGCTCGGTGAGCCGGGACAGCTCCGCGTGCCGGGGCTCCTTGACGGCCGAGGGCAGCATCGGGGCGAACCGGTCGAGCAGCCGGCGCGTGGTGGAGGGCGCCACCACCGCGTCCCCGCTGTGCACGGCGCGGATCGCGCTGAGCAGCTCGCCCGGCGGCACGTCCTTGAGCATGAAGCCGGAGGCGCCCGCCTTCAGCCCGGAGAACGCGTACTCGTCCAGGTCGAACGTGGTCAGGATGAGCACCTTGGGCGGCTCGGGCTCGGAGCAGATGCGCCGGGTGGTCTCCACCCCGTCCAGCTTGGGCATGCGCACGTCCATCAGGACCACGTCGACGGGGGTGCCGCGCAGCACCTGGAGCGCCTCCACCCCGTCGCCGGCCTCCGCGACGACCTCCATGTCCGGCTGGGCGGCGAGCACCATCCGGAAACCGGTGCGCAGCAGCACCTGATCGTCGACGAGCATCACGCGGATCGCCATCGGGGTCCTCTTCCGTGTCCTTCTTGGAGTGTGGGGCGCGTACGTGACAGGTGTCAGTGCGCCGGTTTCAGCGGGAGCAGCGCGCTGATGCGGAAGCCTCCGCCGGGACGCGGCCCGGCGTCCAGGGTGCCGCCGACCATGCCGACCCGCTCCCGCATGCCGATCAGGCCGTGTCCCTGGCCGTCCGCGCCGCCCTCCTCGTACAGCTCGTGCGGGGCGCCCTTGCCGTCGTCCTCGACCAGCAGGCCGAGCCCGTCGTCGAAGTACACCAGCCGGACGCTGGCGCCCGCCTCGGCCCCGCCGTGCTTGCGGGTGTTGGTGAGCGCCTCCTGCACGATCCGGTACGCGGTCAGCTCCACCCCGCTGGGCAGCGGGCGCGGGGTGCCCTCGACCTTGAAGTCAACCGGCAGCCCGGAGTCGCGGCACTGCTCGATCAGGTCGTCGATCTGCCGCACGTCGGGCTGCGGGACGTACTCCCCGCTCTCCTGGTGCTCGCCGGTGCGCAGCACGCCCAGCAGGCGGCGCATCTCGGCCAGCGCCTGGCGGCCGGTGGAGGAGATCGTCTCCAGCGCCTGGCGGGCCTGGTCGGGGGCGGCGTCCAGGACGTAGGCGGCGCCGTCGGCCTGCACCACCATCACCGAGACGTTGTGCGCGACCACGTCGTGCAGTTCGCGGGCGATCCGGGCGCGCTCGGCGGCGACGGCGACCTTGGCCTGCGCCTCGCGCTCCTTCTCCAGCCGGGCGGCCCGCTCCTCCAGCTGGGCGAAGTAGGCGCGGCGGGTGCGCATGGAGTCGCCGAGCACCCAGGCAAGCGCGAACGGCACCGTCTGGAACACCGCGAGCGCGAGCTGCCCCAACCCGCTGACCTGCTCGTTCGGCCAGCGGAGCTGTGCCAGCGAGGCCGCGACCAGGCTGGTGGCGAGCGCCAGCCTGGAGGCCCACAGGGCGCCGGTCGCGGCGACCGTGTAGACGATCACCAGCATGGTGAAGTCGGCGACCAGCGGCTCGACGTCCAGGATGAGCTGCGCCAGCCCGGCGGCCAGCACCGCGACCAGCATCAGCTCCGGCAGGCGGCGGCGCAGCGCCAGGATCACGCACAGCACGGTGGAGATCACCCAGGCCGCGGCGAAGGAGCCGTGGTGGTGCGGGGCGCCGTCCATGTTCACCACGCTCACGCCGGAGAGCCCGAGCAGGACGACGGCCCAGAAGCAGTCGACCCCCGTGGGGTGGCGGCGGAGGAAGTCATAGAGGCGCTGCACGTCATCAGCGTAGGGAAACCCGGTGCGTGCGGGGGTCAGCCGAAGGGGCGATCCGTGCCCGGCACACGTACGCCGCAAGGTGGATGCCCCGGTCGTCTGTACGCATAGGCCGACCCGGTGGGCGTACGCCTAGGCTGACCCGGTGCGGGAGACATCTGAGCGGGGCTGGCGGGAGGCGACCGAGCGGGCACTGTACGGGCCCGGGGGCTTCTACCGGCGTCCCGAGGGGCCCGCCGGGCACTTCCGTACCTCCGTGCACGCCTCGCCGCTGTTCGCCGCCGCCGTGGCCCGGCTGCTGTGCCGGGTGGACGTGGCGCTGGGGCGGCCCGAGGTGCTGGACTTCGTCGATCTGGGCGCCGGGCGCGGGGAGTTGGTCCAGGGGGTGCTGGCCGCGCTGCCCGACGGGGTGGCGGCGCGCACGCGGGCGTACGCCGTGGAGGTCGCGGACCGGCCCGAGGGGCTGGACGGGCGGATCGCGTGGCGGGCGGAGGTGCCCGAGGGGGTCACCGGGATGCTGTTCGCCAACGAGTGGCTGGACAACGTGCCCGTGGACGTGGCCGAGACCGACCGCGCGGGCGTGCCCCGGCTGGTGCTGGTCGCGCCGGACGGCACCGAGCGGCTCGGGGAGCCGGTGACGGGCGCGGACGCGGAGTGGCTGGCCCGGTGGTGGCCCCTGGCCGCCGACGAGGGGCTGCGGGCGGAGATCGGGCTGCCGAGGGACCGGGCCTGGGCCGAAGCCGTCGGCAGGCTGGAGCGGGGGCTCGCGGTGGCCGTGGACTACGCCCACACCCTCGGCACCCGCCCGCCCTACGGCACGCTCACCGGATTCCGCGCGGGCCGGGAGACGGCCCCGGTGCCCGACGGCACCTGCGACATCACCGCGCACGTCGCCCTGGACGCCTGCGCGGCGGGCGGGAGCACCCACGGCACCCCCCGCCTGCTCACCCAGCGGGAGGCCCTGCGCGCGCTGGACGTCACCGGCGCACGCCCCCCGCTCACCCTGGCCACCACGGACCCGGCGGCCTACGTACGCGCCCTCGCGGCCGCCGGAGCCGCCGCCGAACTCACCGCGCCGGGCGGCCTCGGCGACTTCGTCTGGCTCCTCCAGCCGGCCGGGCTCCCCGAGCCGCCCCTGTGACTCACTTGTCGATGTCTCCCACCACGAAGAACAGCGACCCCAGGATCGCCACCATGTCGGACACCAGCGTCCCCGGCAGCAGCTCCCCCAGCACCTGGATGTTGTTGTACGACGCCGACCGCAGCTTCAGCCGGTACGGCGTCTTCTCGCCCTTGCTGACCAGGTAGTAGCCGTTGATGCCGAGCGGGTTCTCGGTCCAGGCGTAGGTGTGCCCCTCGGGCGCCTTCAGCACCTTGGGCAGCCGTTGGTTGACCGGGCCGGGCGGCAGCTCGGCGAGCCGGTCCAGACAGGCGTCCGCGAGGGCGAGCGCGTTGTGGGTCTGCTCCAGCAGCACCTCGAAGCGGGCCAGGCAGTCGCCCTCGGTCCGGGTGACGACCTTCAGGGTGTCCTGGAGGTCCCCGTAGGCGAGGTACGGCTCGTCGCGGCGCAGGTCGAAGTCGACGCCCGAGGCACGCGCGATGGGCCCGCTCACGCCGTACGCGTGCACGGCCTCGGGAGTGAGCGCGCCCACGCCTCGCGTGCGCCCCCGGAAGATCTCGTTGCCGAGGACCAGGTCGTCGAAGACGTCCATGCGGGAGCGGACGGCGGCCACCGCGTCCCGCGCGCGGCCGGTCCAGCCGTCGGTGAGGTCCTCCTTGAGGCCGCCGACCCGGTTGAACATGTAGTGCATGCGCCCGCCGGAGACCTCCTCCATCACGTTCTGGAGCACCTCGCGCTCCCGGAACGCGTAGAAGACCGGGGTGATCCCGCCCAGCTCCAGCGGATAGGAGCCGAGGAACATCAGGTGGTTGAGCACCCGGTTCAGCTCGGCGAGCAGGGTGCGGGTCCACACCGCGCGCTCGGGCACCTCCATGCCGAGCATCCGCTCGACGGCGATGACCACGCCCAGCTCGTTGGAGAACGCCGACAGCCAGTCGTGGCGGTTGGCCAGCATGATGATCTGCCGGTAGTCACGGGCCTCGAACAGCTTCTCCGCGCCCCGGTGCATATAGCCGATCACCGGCTCGGCACGCTCGACGCGCTCGCCGTCCAGCACCAGGCGCAGCCGGAGCACGCCGTGCGTGGAGGGGTGCTGCGGGCCGATGTTGAGCACCATGTCGGTGCTCTCGGCGGCACCGCCGATCCCGACCGTGGTCTCCGTGGCAGTCATGCGTCCCAGTCTCCCCCACGCCTGGGGGAGAGCGGGTCAGGAGGCCGCGCTGCGCAGCCCCTCCACGTCGATGTGCTCGGTCTCGTCGTGCGCCGTCAGGTCGATGACCTGGCCCACGTCGTAGCTGCCGGCGGGCTTGTACGCCATCCCGGCGTCCGCCTTGTGCAGCGCGAGGGCCTCCTGCCCGACCACGTCGGCCAGGTCCTCGTTGCGCACGTCCAGCTCCGCCGAGGTGTCCTTCTGCGTACCGAAGAAGTCGAACCCGCCCTCGACCAGCGGACGCCGGGAGGGCGCGGCCGGTACGACGGCGACGGCGGTCGGCACGGTGAAGTGCCCGGCGGCACGCTGCCCGGTGGCGGTGTGCGCCTGGGCCTCCTCCGGAGCCTCCTCGGCGGCCTCCCCGGGGGTGGTGTGCGCCTCGGTCACTTCGCCTTCGGCGTCCACGGGTCCCAGACCCTCGGCGGGCGCCTCGGCTCGCTCGGCGGCGTGCCCGTCGGTGCCGTCGGCGCCGGCCTCAGTGCCCGCACTGTCCGGATCTCCTTTGGCAACGGCTGCCACCTCGGACTCCGCCTCGGCGTCCGCTGCGGGCTCGGCCACGGGCTCGGGCTCCTCCGCCGACCGCTCCAGCCGGGCCAGCGCGGTCGCGGCCTTCAGGTACAGCTCCTTGGCCGACACGGCTTCCGGGACCGACATGGCCTCCGCGGCCTCCGGCGCCTCGGTGGTGTCCTCCGCAGCCGCCACGCTCGTCCCGGCCGGCAGCGCGAGGGCGCCGGACTCCGGCACCGCCTCGATCTCCAGCAGCCGGCGCCCCTCCAGCGCGCTGGCGCGCTCGGTCTCGGCGGTCGCGTACCGGCGCAGCAGGGAGGCGTGTTCGCCGCGCAGCCCGGCCAGTTCGGCGCGCTTGGCCCGCAGGCGCCGCTCCAGCTTGGCGCGCAGCTCGCGCGACTCCTCCAGGTCGGTCTCCAGTTCGGCGACCCGTTCGTCGTACCGCCATTCGTCGCTGACCCGGGCTCGGGTCAGTTCGGCGACCTGCTTGCCCGCCTGTGCGTCCCACTGGCGCATCACGACCGCGCCGCCGATCGCCGTGAGCGCGGCGACACCGGCCAGGGCGCGCACCACCCCGAGGGAGGAGAACACCCAGGGAGCCAGCGCGCAGACGACGGCGACACCGGCGATCGCGGAGGGAGGCAACAGCCGGTGCAGAGGCGGTGAATGGCGGTGGCGTCCACGTGGCATGGCCAGAAACTTACCGCGCGTAGGCGCCCCATGGGCCCCCGAGGCCCAAAATTCCGGCCACGGCAAGGGCTTCACGGGGTTTCAGCACTCGGGCTCAACGGTCGCTGAGCTGGCCGCTGAGCCACTGGAGGGCGGGCGGGACCTCGCGTCGCCAGGTGTTGAAATTGTGGCCGCCGCTCTCGAGGATGATGGAGGAGATCCTGGTCCGGCCGGTGGCGCGCACCTCGTTCACGAGCCTCAGCGTGTCCCGGTAGTTGTGTTCGCCGACCTTGCTGCTGGTGACGAGCAGGGAGGTGTCGGGGGCCGGTTCGTGCGCGAGCAGCCAGTGCAGATCGGCGTGATCACGCAGGCTGCGGTTGCCGTGGAAGAGGTCGCCGGTGGTGGGGTCGATGGGCGCGGTGTAGTACGCCGACAGGCCGGCGCCGGCCGCGTAGACGTCCGGGTGGCGCATGGCGAGCTTGAGGGAGCAGTAGCCGCCGGTGGAGTCGCCGATGATGCCCCAGCTCCTGGGGCGGCCACCGGCCCGGTAGTGCGCGAGGACGGCCTCGGGGAGGTCCTTGGCGAAGAAGGTCTCGGTCTGCGGGCCCTGCGGGATGTCCACGCACTCGGTGTCGCGCGGGGGCGCGACGGTGGGCCGCAGCATCACCAGGATCATCGGCTGCGCCCGGCCGTCCTTGGCCAGACCCCGCGCGACGGTCGGGTACTTGAGCTTGGTGACGAGGGCCTGCGCGGTGCCCGGGTAGCCGGTGAGCACCACCGAGACCGGGAACGTCCGGGTGCGGAACCGGGGCTGGAAGTACTCCGGGGGCAGATAGACGTAGGCCGGGGTGGCGATGTGGGAGAGCCGGCCGACGATGTCGACCTTCTGGACCTGGCCCACCGCCGAGGCCCGCGAACCGGCGTCACCCGGCGGGGCCTTGATGTTGACCACCTGGAGCGGGCCGCCCGCGCCCGGGGTGGTGGCCGACTGGTCGACGATGACACCCTGCGCGGTCTCCCGGCCGAGCAGGTCGTCCCAGCCCGCGTAGAAGCCGAAGCTCTGGTTGGCGGCCACCCCGAGGGAGCAGATCAGGGCCAACTGGGTGGCGAGCAGCAGACCGATCCGGCCGCCGAGGGCCGCCCAGCTGCGCCGGGCCAGGCGCGGCCACAGCCACAGCGTGGCCGCGAACAGCACCACGGCGAACGCCACCGCCAGCACCAGAAGTGAGTTGCTCGTGAGACCCATGGCCGTCCTGCCTGCGCTTTCCGCCTCGGACACCCGTGCGGCAGCACGGATTTGCCCCAGGCTTTCCTTGACCTTTGACCCGACTTTCCGGAGCGGGAGGAACCTGTCTCCCCAAGACACCGTCCTAGAGGGCGCAATGTCACCGGATGCCCGATCGGCACCGGGTTCAAGGTCTCTCGCAGAGCTACGGGATGCGATGTCTGTCAGGATAGATGGGGAATTGTCAGGCGGGGTTCCGCGGGGTTCGAACCGGGCGCGGCGCATACTGCGCGGCCCGCGTGCGGAGGCCGTCCCCACCCTGATCGGCCGGGCTTGCGCCCTCGTCGGCCTGCTCGACATCGCCGCGGGCGTGTTCCCGCGCTTCCGTCACAGCCGTATGCACGCGATCGCGGAGGCGCTGCCCGGCTCCTTCGGGCCGTTCGCCGCGGCCCTCTCGCTCAGCGCGGGCGTGCTGCTGCTCCTGCTCGCGCACGGGCTCAGGCGCCGCAAGCGGCGGGCCTGGCGGGCCGCCGTCGTGCTGCTGCCGGCCGGCGCGGTCGCCGAGTTCGTGTACCGGCACTCGCTGCTCGGCGTGTTCATCTCGGTCGCGCTCCTGGTGCCGCTGCTGCGCCACCGCGCCGAGTTCGCCGCGCTGCCCGATCCGCGCAGCCGCTGGCGGGCCCTGGCCAACTTCGTCCTCATGAGCGCCGGTTCCCTCGTCCTCGGACTGATCATCGTCAGCGTCCACCCGGACCGGACCCTCGGCGACCCGAGCCTGGCCGATCGGCTGACCCATGTCGTCTACGGCCTGTTCGGCTTCGAGGGTCCCGTCGACTACCAGGGCAGCACCTCCTGGACGGTCGCCTTCTCCCTCGGCGCCCTCGGCTGGCTCACCGCCGTGACCACCAGTTACCTCGCCTTCCGGCCCGAACACCCCGCCGCCCGCCTCACCGAGGAGGACGAGGCGCGCCTGCGGGACCTGCTGGACCGGCACGGCCGCCGCGACTCCCTCGGCCACTTCGCGCTGCGCCGGGACAAGGCCGTCGTCTTCTCCCCCAGCGGCAAGGCCGCCGTCACCTACCGGGTGGTCTCCGGCGTGATGCTGGCCAGCGGCGACCCCATCGGGGACGTGGAGGCGTGGCCCGGCGCCATCGAGCGCTTCATGGACGAGGCCAAGGCACACTCCTGGACCCCCGCCGTGATGGGCTGCTCGGAGACGGGCGGCGAGGTGTGGACCCGCGAGACCGGCCTGGACGCCCTGGAGCTGGGCGACGAGGCGGTGGTCGACGTGGCGGATTTCTCCCTCGCCGGACGCGCGATGCGGAACGTGCGCCAGATGGTCAAGCGCATCGAGCGGGCCGGCTACGAGACCCGCGTCCGGCGCGTCCGTGACCTCTCCGACGGCGAGCTGGAGCGCGTACGGCTGGCCGCCGAGGACTGGCGGGGCACCGACAACGAGCGCGGCTTCTCCATGGCGCTCGGCCGCATCGGCGACCCCGCCGACGGCGACTGCCTGATCGCCACCGCCCACAAGCACGACGACACACCCGGCCCGTACGGCGATCTGAAGGCGGTCCTGCACTTCGTGCCGTGGGGCGAGGACGGCGTCTCGCTGGACCTGATGCGCCGTGACCGGCTCGCCGACCCCGGCATGAACGAGCTGCTCATCGTCGCCGCCCTCCAGGCCGCGCCCAAGCTCGGCATCACCCGGGTCTCGCTCAACTTCGCCATGTTCCGCTCCGCCCTCGCGCGCGGCGAGAAGATCGGCGCCGGGCCGGTGCTGCGGGCCTGGCGGGGGCTGCTGGTGTTCCTCTCCCGCTGGTTCCAGATCGAGTCGCTGTACAAGTTCAACGCCAAGTTCCAGCCCCGCTGGGAGCCCCGCTTCGTGGTCTACCGGGCCTCGGCCGACCTGCCCCGCATCGGCTTCGCCGCGATGCAGGCGGAGGGCTTCGTGGACCTCGCGCTGCCGCTGCCCCGCTTCCTGCGGCGCCGCCGGAACACCGCCGCCCGGCCCTGCGCGCACGGCTCCCACGAGCACGGCGTACGGGCCGCCTGACCCGGCCGGACCAATCCCGCGCAGCTCGCGCGGAGGGCCCCGAAGGCCCCGGACCGCCTTGCCGGGGCGGTCCGGAAGGTGCCGTTCCGTACCGACCCGGGCGCCTTCGCCGTGCGCCCCGGGGCCTACGCTGAACGTATGAAGAACCTCAGCGGGCGAGGCGAAGTGGCGGGTCTTCCGACGTGGGACCGCTGCGCGGTCATGGGCGTCGTCAACGTCACCCCCGACTCCTTCTCCGACGGCGGCCGCTGGTTCGACACCACCGCCGCCGTCAAGCACGGGCTCGGCCTCGCGGCCGAGGGCGCCGATCTGGTCGACGTCGGCGGCGAGTCCACCCGGCCCGGCGCGACCCGCGTCGACGAGGCCGAGGAGCTGCGCCGGGTGGTCCCCGTGGTGCGCGGCCTGGCCGCCGAGGGTGTGACGGTCTCGGTGGACACCATGCGCGCGGCCGTCGCCGAGCAGGCGCTCGCGGCGGGCGCCGTGCTGGTCAACGACGTCAGCGGCGGTCTCGCCGACCCCGCGATGCTGCCCGTGGTCGCCGCCACCGGCGCCCCCTTCGTGGTCATGCACTGGCGCGGTCTTCTGGAGGGCGGCAACGTGCGGGGCGTCTACGAGGACGTCGTCACCGAGGTCTGCGACGAGCTGCACGCGCGCGTGGAGGCCGTCCTCGCGGCGGGCGTCGCCCCGGAACGCGTCGTCATCGACCCCGGCCTCGGCTTCTCCAAGGACGCGGAGCACGATCTCACCGTCCTCGCCCATCTCGACCGGCTGCACGCGCTCGGCCATCCCCTCCTGGTCGCCGCCTCCCGCAAACGCTTCCTCGGCCACGTCCTGGCCGGTCCCGGAGGCACCACCCCGCCGGCCCGCGAACGCGACGCCGCGACCGCCGCCGTCTCCGCCCTCGCCGCCCACGCCGGCGCCTGGGCCGTCCGCGTCCACGAGGTACGCGCCACGGCCGACGCGGTCCGCGTGGCCCGCGCGGTGGAGGGGGCCCGGTGAGCGCCGCCGACGTCGACGTCGAAGAGGTGTCCGCCGCCAACACCTCCTTCTACGAGGCGATGGAGCGCGGTGACTTCGAGGAGGTGGCCGGGCTCTGGCTGGCCCCCGCCGACCTGGGCGTCGACGAGGAGTACCACGACCCCGCCGACACCGGGGTCGTCTCCTGCGTCCACCCCGGCTGGCCGGTGCTCACCGGGCGCGGCGAGGTGCTCAGGTCGTACGCGCTGATCATGGCGAACACCGACTACATCCAGTTCTTCCTCACCGACGTGCATGTCTCCGTCACCGGGAACACCGCGATCGTGAGCTGCACCGAGAACATCCTCAGCGGCGGGCCCGCGCCCGAGGAGGGCGAGGAGCTGGGGCCGCTGGTCGGGCAGCTCGTCGTCGCCACCAATGTGTTCCGGCGCACCTCCGAGGGCTGGAAGCTGTGGTCCCACCACGCCTCCCCGGTCCTCGCCACGTCCGAGGACGAGGAGGAGGACGACGAGGGCGGAGCGGGCGGGGCCGGCGGTGACGAGGGCGTGGGGCCGGACGACGGCACACTCGCCTGAGCGTGGTTGGAATCACCCTCGCCGGGGTAAGTGCGGCTACCAGCCGGCACCCCCGTGGCCCGGCGCTGTCCGTGCGCGCGGGTAGATTCGTCCAGGGCCGGTGTGCCGCCCGAGCGCGGCAGCGACCGGCCGTTCCCGACGATTGCAGGAGTGATTCGCGTGGATCGTGTCGCGCTGCGGGGCCTGAAGGCCCGTGGGCACCACGGGGTGTTCCCCAAGGAACGCGAGGAGGGCCAGACCTTCATCGTGGACCTCGTCCTGGGTCTGGACACCCGCCCGGCCGCGGCCGACGACGACCTCACCAAGACCGTGCACTACGGCATCGTGGCCGAGGAGGCCGTCGCCGTGGTGGAGGGTGAGCCGGTCAACCTGATCGAGACCCTCGCCGAGCGGATCGCGCAGACCTGTCTGAAGCACGAAGGCGTCCAGGAGATCGAGGTCTGCGTCCACAAGCCGGACGCCCCGATCACCGTCCCCTTCGACGACGTGACCGTCACCATCCTCCGGAGCCGAGCATGACCCGTCCCTTCAGCAAGGGTCACAGCGACCCGACCGTCCAGCCGGTGCCCGCGTCCGTCGTCCAGCAGGTCGACGACGCCGACTCCACCCTGCACAACCCCCAGCGGGCCGTCCTCTCCCTCGGCTCCAACCTCGGCAACCGTCTGGAAACCCTCCAGGGCGCCGTGGACGCGCTGGAGGACACCCCCGGCGTCCGCGTCAAGGCCGTCTCCCCGGTGTACGAGACCGAGCCGTGGGGCGTCGAGCCCGGCAGCCAGCCCTCGTACCTGAACGCGGTCGTGGTGCTGAAGACCACCCTGCCGCCGTCCTCCCTGCTGGAGCGGGCGCAGGCCGTCGAGGAGGCGTTCCACCGGGTCCGCGACGAGCAGTGGGGCCCGCGCACCCTGGACGTCGACATCGTCTCCTACGCCGACGTCACCTCCGCCGACCCCCGGCTCACCCTGCCCCACCCGCGCGCGCACCAGCGGGCCTTCGTCCTCGCCCCGTGGCACGACGTGGACCCCGGCGCCGAGCTGCCCGGTCAGGGCGCGGTCGCCGGTCTGCTGTCCGGTGTCACCCGCGAGGGAGTCGCGCCCCGCGCGGATCTGGAACTCCGACTGCCCGAGTAGTCGTTAAGGTCGACAACGACCACGGGCCCCGCACGGTCCGGGGGGACCTGAAGGGACACCGTGAAACAGCTTCGCATCAGGGTGCTGGCAGGCGTGTTCGTCGTCGCCGGCGTCCTGTCCTGGGCCGGCGCCCGCCTCTGGAACTCGCTCGGCACCCTGCCCGGCGTACCGGTGGCCGCGCCCATCGTGCTCGCGCTGATCGCCGTGGTCCTGTTCGCCACGGCGCTCTCCCTGCGCGCCCGCTTCAAGGCCCAGCGCGAGCGCCGCCCGGACGCCAAGGGCGTCGACCCGATGATGGCCGCCCGCGCGGTCGTCTTCGGCCACGCGAGCGCCCTGGTAGCCGCCCTGGTCAGCGGCGTCTACGGCGGCACGGGCGTCCTCCTGCTGGAGCTGCTCGACATCCCGGCCCGCCGCGACCAGGCCATCTACGCCGGCTTCTCGGTCCTCGCCGGCTTCGCCGTCATAGCGGCCGCCATCCTCCTGGAACGCGTCTGCCGCCTCCCCGAGGACGACGACACCCCGCCCACCGGCACCGAACCGGCCGCCTGAGCGGAGGGCGCGGTCAGCGCGCCATGATGAGGCTCATCGCCTCGTTGCGGGTCGTCGCGTCCCGGAGCTGACCGCGCACCGCCGAGGTGATGGTCTTCGCGCCCGGCTTGCGGATGCCGCGCATGGACATGCACATGTGCTCGCACTCGATCACCACGATCACCCCGCGCGGTTCGAGTATCTCCATCAGCGAGTCCGCGATCTGCGTGGTGAGCCGCTCCTGCACCTGCGGGCGGCGCGCGTACACGTCCACCAGCCGGGCGAGCTTCGACAGGCCCGTGATCTTCCCCGTGACCGACGGGATGTAGCCCACGTGCGCCACGCCCCGGAAGGGCACCAGATGGTGCTCGCAGGTGCTGTAGACCTCGATGTCCTTCACCAGGACCATCTCGTCGTGCCCGAGGTCGAACGTCGTGGTGAGCACGTCCTCCGCGCGCTGCCGGAGCCCGGAGAAGATCTCCCGGTACGCCCGTGCCACCCGTGCCGGGGTGTCCAGGAGGCCCTCGCGGTCGGGGTCCTCGCCGACGGCTATCAGGAGCTCGCGGACGGCGTTCTCGGCGCGTTTCTCGTCGAACTCGCCGATGGTGCCGTCACCGGCCAGCGTCACGGGGTCGGTCATGTGGTGCCTCGTTCCTGTGCGTCCAGCGCGCGGACATGGTGAAATGCCGCGCCCCCCAGGCTAGAACCCGGGGGGCGCGGCATGCATTCCGGCCGGTGGCCGAAGGGAGCGTCAGCTCTCGGGGCGGTCCTCGGGGGACGGCTCCGGGACCGGACCGTGCTCGGTCGTCGTGGACTTGACCGTGCTGATCGCGGGCGTCGTGCCGTTCGCACCGTTGGTCAGTGCCAGCTCCCGGGGGGAGAGCACCGGCGGGCGGGTGGACGGCGTACGCCGCGAGGAGCCGGTCCAGGCCGGACGCGGCGGGCGCTTGTGGATCGACGCGAAGACCTCGGCGATCTCCTCCTTGCCCAGGGTCTCCTTCTCCAGGAGCGCCAGGACCAGGTTGTCGAGCACGTCCCGGTTCTCTACCAGGATCTCCCACGCCTCGTTGTGCGCGGTCTCGATGAGCTTCTTGACCTCTTCGTCGACCAGCCCGGCGACCTCTTCCGAGTAGTCGCGCTGGTGCGACATCTCACGGCCGAGGAACGGCTCGGAGTTGTCGCCGCCGAACTTGATGGCGCCGAGCCGCTCGGTCATGCCGTACTGGGTGACCATCGCGCGGGCCACGTTGGTGGCCTTCTCGATGTCGTTCGCGGCGCCGGTGGTCGGGTCGTGGAAGACCAGTTCCTCCGCCGCGCGTCCGCCCAGCATGTAGGCGAGCTGGTCGAGCATCTCGTTGCGCGTGGTCGAGTACTTGTCCTCGTCCGGGAGCACCATCGTGTAGCCCAGGGCACGGCCGCGGGACAGGATGGTGATCTTGTGGACGGGGTCGGAGTTCGGCGAGGCCGCCGCGACCAGGGCGTGTCCGCCCTCGTGGTACGCGGTGATCTTCTTCTCCTTGTCCGACATGATCCGGGTCCGCTTCTGCGGGCCCGCGACCACACGGTCGATCGCCTCGTCCAGCGCCTTGTTGTCGATCAGCTTCTGGTCGCTGCGCGCGGTGAGCAGCGCGGCCTCGTTGAGCACGTTGGCCAGGTCGGCGCCGGTCATGCCGGGGGTCCGGCGGGCGACGGCGGCCAGGTCGACGTCGGGCGCGACCGGCTTGCCCTTCTGGTGGACCTTGAGGATCTCCAGGCGGCCCTGGAGGTCCGGCGGGTCGACCGCGATCTGCCGGTCGAAACGACCGGGACGCAGCAGCGCCGGGTCCAGGATGTCGGGCCGGTTCGTGGCGGCGATCAGGATGACGCCGCCCTTCACGTCGAAGCCGTCCATCTCGACCAGGAGCTGGTTCAGGGTCTGCTCGCGCTCGTCGTGACCGCCGCCGAGCCCGGCACCACGGTGCCGGCCGACCGCGTCGATCTCGTCGACGAAGACGATCGCCGGGGCGTTCGCCTTGGCCTGCTCGAACAGGTCACGCACACGGGAGGCACCGACACCGACGAACATCTCGACGAAGTCGGAACCGGAGATCGAGTAGAACGGCACCCCGGCCTCGCCCGCCACGGCACGCGCCAGCAGGGTCTTGCCGGTACCCGGGCGACCGTACAGCAGCACGCCCTTGGGGATCTTGGCGCCGACGGCCTGGAACTTGGCCGGCTCCTGGAGGAACTCCTTGATCTCGTGGAGCTCCTCGACGGCCTCGTCACAGCCGGCGACGTCGGAGAAGGTGGTCTTCGGCGTGTCCTTGGTGATGAGCTTCGCCTTGGACTTGCCGAAGTTCATGACCCGCGAACCACCGCCCTGCATCTGGTTCATCAGGAACAGGAACACGACCACGATCAGGACGAAGGGCAGCAGGGTGAGCAGCACGCCGACGAACGGGCTCTGCTTCGAGGGAGAGACGGTGTATCCCTCGGTGATCTGCTTGTCCTGGTACTTGTTCTGCAGGGTCTGCGCCAGAGCCACGCCCTGGTCGCCGATGTAGCTCGCCTGGATCTTCGAGCTGTCCTTGACCTTGACGCCGTCCTTGAGCGTGACCTTGATGGTCTGCTCGTCACCGGTGGTCAGCTTGGCCGACTTGATCTTGTTGTCGTTGATCGCCGCCACGACCTGGCCGGTGTCCACCGTCTTGTAGCCGCCGGAATTGCCGACGACCTGCATCAACACGACCACGGCAAGGACGGCCAGCACGATCCACATGACCGGCCCACGGAAGTATCGCTTCACGTCCATCCACACGGAGCGGTGACGCCCCGTCCCTCCTGCCATAGTGAGTTTGATAAGACAGTTCTTCTGACGGTACCCCAGCCTCGTCGTCCGCAGCCGCACTCGGCGGCCCGGACGGACCACAGCCCGTCTTCCAATGCTCCAACGTCACGGAGCCCGCCGGGGTTCCCGATCTTCCCCGGCGGTGTGCGCCGCCCGGGTCAGCCGCCGTAGACGTGGGGCGCGAGCGTCCCCACGAACGGGAGGTTCCGGTACTTCTCGGCGTAGTCCAGGCCGTAGCCGACCACGAACTCGTTCGGGATGTCGAAGCCGGCCCACTCCACGTCGATGGAGACCTTGGCGGCGTCCGGCTTGCGCAGCAGCGTGCACACCTTCAGGGAGGCGGGCTCGCGCGAGCCGAGGTTGTTGATCAGCCAGGACAGGGTCAGCCCGGAGTCGATGATGTCCTCGACGATCAGGACGTGCCGGCCCTTGATGTCGGTGTCGAGGTCCTTGAGGATCCGGACGACACCGGAGGACTGGGTGCCCGCGCCGTAGGAGGACACGGCCATCCAGTCCATGGTGACGGGGGTGGACAGCGCACGCGCCAGGTCCGCCATGACCATGACCGCGCCCTTGAGGACACCGACGATCAGCAGGTCCTTGCCCGCGTACTCCGCGTCGATCTTCGCGGCCAGCTCGGCCAGCTTCGCGTCGATCTCTTCCTTGGTGATGAGCACCCGCTGGAGGTCGGCACCCATGTCTTTCGCGTCCACCCGCATCACTTTCGGTCGTCCCGCACTTATGGCCGCGCCGGCGGCCACCGGCAGGCCCGGCCCGTCGGAGTCGGGCTCCGGGGGTCGGGATTTCAGCCTTGCCGAATCACCAGTCTGCCACCCTGCCGCTGAGCGACGACCTTGCCCGGCAGATTGATGGCTCCCTGACCCCGCCAGCCGGTGATCAGGCGGTCCATCTCCTCGATGTGCCGGGCGAAGAGCGAACCGGCCGGAGCGCCCGCCTCGATGGCGGCCCGGCGCAGCACCCGGCGGCGCACGGCGGGCGGCAGCGCGTAGAGCTTGGCGCACTGCAGCTCGCCCTCGGCGTCCCGTACGGAGGACTCGGCCTGGCCGGCCCAGGTGTCCAGGGCGTCGGCGTCGTCGCGGGAGAGCTGGGCGGTGCGGGCGAGCGCCTCCACGACGCCCTTGCCGAGCGCCTTCTCCAGCGCGGGCAGGCCCTCGTGGCGCAGCCGGGAGCGGGTGTAGGCCGGGTCGGTGTTGTGCGGGTCGTCCCAGACGGGCAGCGACTGGACCAGGCACGCCTTGCGGGCGGTCTGCCGGTCGAGCTGGAGGAACGGGCGCCGGTAACGGCCGTCGGCCCCCGAGACCGCGGCCATGCCGGACAGGGAGCGGATGCCGGAACCGCGGGCGAGGCCGAGCAGGACGGTCTCGGCCTGGTCGTCGCGGGTGTGGCCGAGCAGGACGGCGGCGGCGCCGTGGCGTTCGGCCGCGGCGTCCAGGGCGGCGTACCGGGCGTCCCGCGCGGCCGCCTCGGGGCCGCCGTCGCGGCCCACGGTGACGGCGACGGACTCCACCGGGCCGAGGCCGAGTTCGCGCAGTCTGAGGGCCACCTCGTCGGCGCGCAGGGCGGAGCCGGGCTGGAGGCCGTGGTCGACGGTGACGCCACCGGCGCGCAGGCCGAGGCGGGGGGCCTCGAAGGCGAGGGCGGAGGCGAGCGCCATGGAGTCGGCGCCGCCGGAGCAGGCGACGAGGACGAGCGGCGCGGTGGCGGAGGCGGGGCCCCGGTGGCGCTGCGCGGTGCCCGGACCGCCGGTCCGGTGGGCGACGGCCACGGCGCCGTGGCCGGTGGTGTGTCCGGTGCCGCCGTGCTCGGCGGCCTGGCCGGTGGCGATGTCGTGGAGGACGCGGCGGACCGCCAGGCGTATCGCCGCGACCGCGGGATGGGGACCCATGTCCGGTTCCCTTCATGAAGTTTCGGGGGACGAGCCCGAAGTCCGGTCACTCAGAGTGCGTCGATGGTGACAGAAGCGGGCCCTTCCCCGAGCATTGCACGCCTACGCATGGCTGACGGTCCCTCGGACGGGTGATTGGAGGGGCGTTTGCCTGCCGTCCGCCCGCCCCTCAGGGTTCAGTCGTGCGGTGCACGCGCGCGACCCAGCCCGCCGGGTCGGAGATCTCCGCCTTGGTGGGCAGCGTGTTGGGCGAGGTCCACACCCGGTTGAAGCCGTCCATGCCGACCTCGTCGACGACCGCGCGGACGAAGCGCTCGCCGTCGCGGTACTGGCGCAGCTTGGCGTCCAGCCCGAGGAGCTTGCGCAGCGCGAGGTCGAGGCGGGAGGCGCCCTTGGCCCGGCGCTGCTGGAACTTCTCGCGGATCTCGGCGACGCTCGGCACGACCTCGGGGCCGACACCGTCCATCACGAAGTCGGCGTGCCCCTCCAGCAGGGACATGACGGCGGTGAGGCGGCCGAGGATCTCCCGCTGGGCCGGGCTCTGCACCAGCTCCACCAGCGAGCGTCCGCCGTCCTCCTCCTCGCCCTCGGGGCGGCCCCCGGCGAGCGACTGGGCGGCGTCCCGGACGCGCTCCAGGAACGTCATCGGGTCGACGTCGGTCTCCGCGAGGAACGCCTGGATCTCGCCCTCCAGATGGTCGCGGAGCCAGGGCACGGCGGTGAACTGGGTGCGGTGCGTCTCCTCGTGCAGGCACACCCAGAGCCGGAAGTCGTGGGGGTCGACGTCGAGTTCGCGCTCCACGTGGACGATGTTCGGCGCGACGAGCAGCAGCCGGCCGCCTCCGCCGGGCGCGGTGCCGGCCGGCAGGTCGGGGGCGGCGGGGGCGAAGGTCTCGTACTGGCCGAGGACGCGGGAGGACAGGAACGACAGCAGCATGCCGAGTTCCACGCCGGTCACCTTGCCGCCGACGGCACCGAGGACGGCGTTGCCCGCGCCGGGGCCGCGCCGCTCCTGCATCTTGTCGAGCAGCGGCCGCAGAAGCTCGCGGAACCCGGCGACGTTGGCCCGTACCCAGCCGGGCCGGTCGACGACCAGTACGGGGGTGTCGTGGACGTCCCCGGTCCCCATGCGGGTGAAGGCGCGGACGTGCTCCTCGGAGACCTTGGCGTGCCGGCGCAGCTCAGCGACCACCGCCCTGGCCTCTTCCCTGCTGATCTCCGGCCCCGGCCGCACGAGCCGCGTCGCGGTCGCCACCGCGAGGTTCCAGTCGACCATCCCCTGAGAAGCGGTGCCACCGAAGCTCGTCATGCGTCAACGGTACGTGAGCCCCCGCCCTCCGGGCAGTGCGCGGACCGTGCCGGACGGGGACCCGGTGACGCCGATCCCGGGGAGACGAGCCGTCCCAACGCCGCGTGACCGGCCGCCCGGTCCGATGGTCGGCCCCTTGGCGCGTCCCGCGCGGAGACTCACCCCGCCAGGGGCGCCCGGCGCGGGCCGTGGCTCGCCAAGGCTGGGCCCCCGTCCGACCGCCGGAGGCTAGCCGCAGCCGCAGTTGGCCAGGGTGGTTGCCGTGTGGTCCAGGGCGGACTGGGCGGACTGGGGGTCGGTGGTGCCTGAGGCGAGGAAGGCGAAGGTGAGGAGGCGGCCGTCCTTGGTGACGACCGTGCCGGCGAGCGAGTTGACGCCGGTCAGGGTGCCGGTCTTGGCGCGGATGAGGCCGGCCGCGCCGCCGTCGGCGTAGCGCTCGGCGAGGGTGCCGGTGAACCCGCCGACGGGCAGGCCGGTGAGGACGGGGCGCAGGCCGGGCCGGCCGGGGTCGGCGGCGGTGGCGAGCAGGGAGGTCAGGAGGTCGGCGGTGAGCCGGTCGTCCCGGTCGAGCCCGCTGCCGTCGTGGAAGGAGGCGCCGCGCATCGGCAGTCCGAGCTTGGTGAGCCGGGCGGCGACCGCCTTGGCGCCGCCCGCGAAGCTGCCGGGCTGCCCGGAGGCGAGGGCGGTCTGCCGGGCCAGCCCCTCGGCGATGTCGTTGTCGCTGTTGGTCAGCATCCGCTCGACCACGTCGGACAGCGGGGGCGAGGAGACGGCGGCGAGGGTCGTCGCGCGCGAGGTCGCCTTGGAGGGGCCGGGCGGGGTCGCCTCGATGCCCGCCTCCTTCAGCAGCCCCGCGAAGGTGCGGGCGGCCTCGGCGGCGGGGTCGGCCACCCGGGTCACCGGTCCGCTGCCGGAGTTGTCGGTGCGGCCCTCGTCGGCGGTGAGGGCGGTGACCTCGGCGAGGTTGTCGTTGACGCCGATGGGGTGGCGCGAGGGGCCGGAGTAGAGCGTCGTGTCGTAGGACAGCGTGACCTTCTCGACGCCCCGCTTCCTCAGCGCGGCGGCGGTGCCGGTGGCCAGGGTGCGCAGGCTCGCCCAGCCGCCGCTCGCCTTGTGCGCGGTGAGGGTGGGGTCGCCGCCGCCGACGAGGACCAGTTCGCCGGTGTCGGGGTCGAGCGCGGTACGGGTGGTGAGCCGGTGGTCGGGGCCGAGCGCGGACAGCGCGGCCACGGCGGTGGCGATCTTGGTGGTGGAGGCGGGTGTGAACGCCTGGCCGGAGTGGGTGCCGTAGAGACGGCGGCCGGTGGCCACGTCCACCACGGCCGCGGCGTGGCCCTCGCCGAGGGCGGGGTCGGCCAGCAGGGGGTCCAGGACGCCCGCGATGCCGCTCGGCGGCACCTTGCCGGACGTGGCGGGCTCCGCGGCCGCGCCGAGCGCGCGCAGCACGGGCGGGGCGCTCGGCACGGCCTCGGCACCGCCCCCCACGCTGCCGACGGCGTCGTGATCTCCGCCACGTGCGAGCGTGAGGGCGACCGCGCGGTCCCGCTCCGCCGTACGCTGACCGGCGCCGTCGAAGGGGCCGGCCACGGCCACTGCGCCGGCGGCCAGTGCCAGTCCGGCGGTGGCCGCCGAGGCGGTGAAGTACCAGGTCCGAGAGGGCCTGGGACCGGCCTGGCCAGGTCCGGGACGCAGGGCGGACGTCAACCGCGCGAGACGCGGTTTCACCACGGACGCCGTGTGCGCCAGACTCGGTCGTAGGGCGTCCGCGAGCCGCTTCACACGCGGTCCCACGGACCGCAAAGGTCCCAGCTCCGGCACGACCACCAGCCCCTTTCGCGATCACACTCCTGCGTGAGGGACACTTAATCACCAGAACTATGCGCTGATCATGGAGGAGCCACCGGTGGAGTTCGACGTCACGATCGAGATCCCGAAGGGTTCGCGGAACAAGTACGAGGTGGACCACGAGACCGGTCGGATCCGCCTGGACCGTCGCCTCTTCACCTCGACCGCCTACCCGACCGACTACGGATTCGTCGAGAACACGCTCGGCGAGGACGGCGACCCGCTGGACGCGCTCGTCATCCTGGACGAGCCCACGTTCCCGGGCTGCCTCATCAAGTGCCGCGCGATCGGCATGTTCCGGATGACGGACGAGGCCGGCGGCGACGACAAGCTGCTGTGCGTCCCGGCGACCGACCCGCGCGTGGAGCACCTGCGCGACATCCACCACGTGTCGGAGTTCGACCGCCTGGAGATCCAGCACTTCTTCGAGGTCTACAAGGACCTGGAGCCGGGCAAGTCGGTCGAGGGCGCCAACTGGGTGGGCCGCCAGGAGGCCGAGGCCGAGATCGAGCGCTCCTACAAGCGCCTGGAGGAGCAGGGCGGTCACTGACCTGCCCTTCCTCGGCGAGCGGGCCGTGTCACCCCGGTGGGGGTGGTGCGGCCCGCTCGTGCTTTCACGCGCATACTGAGGCGTAATCGGAAGGTGCCATTCAGGGAGCGGTGCGAGGTGTCGGAGGCGGAGGACCGCAAGCCCCGGTCGGACGAGGCGCGGGCCACGTTCGACCCGGAGATCACGTCCGAGTTCGCCATCCCGGAGGGACTCGCGGTCGCCAGGGGAAGCGGCGAGTCGGAGACGACGTCCGAGTTCGCCATGCCCAAGGGGCTGGAGTCGACGCAGGCGGAGGCCGAGCCGGAGGGCTCGGCGTTCAACACACCGCGCACCTACAGCGTCAAGGAGTCGTCGTCCGCGTTCACCCCCGCGACGGGCGTCCCGATGATCACGCTGATCACCGACGCGCCCTGGCAGGACCGGATGCGCACCATGCTGCGCATGCCGGTGGCCGAGCGGCCGGCGCTGGAGCCGGTGGTGCGCGCCGAGGACGAGGGCCCCGCGGTCCCGCGCGTGCTCGACCTGACCCTGCGTATCGGCGAGCTGCTGCTCGCGGGCGGTGAGGGCGCCGAGGACGTGGAGGCCGCGATGTTCGCGGTGTGCCGGTCCTACGGGCTGGACCGCTGCGAGCCGACGGTGACCTTCACCCTGCTGTCGATCACCCACCAGCCCTCCCTGGTGGAGGACCCGGTGACGGCGTCCCGGACGGTCCGCAGGCGCGGCACCGACTACACCCGGCTGGCGGCGGTCTTCCGGCTGGTGGACGATCTCACGGACGCCGAGGCCCATGTCTCCCTGGAGGAGGCGTACGGCCGGCTCGCGGAGATGCGCCGAAACCGGCACCCCTACCCCGGCTGGGCGCTGACCCTGGCGAGCGGGCTGCTGGCGGGCGCGGCCTCGGTGCTGGTCGGCGGTGACGCGATCGTGTTCGTGGCGGCCGCGCTGGGCGCGATGCTCGGCGACCGGCTCGCCTGGCTGCTGGCCGGGCGCGGGCTGCCGGAGTTCTACCAGTTCACGGTGGCCGCGATGCCACCCGCCGCGATCGGCGTGGCGTTCGCCCTTGCGAGCGTGGACGTGAAGGCGTCCGCGGTGGTCACCGGTGGACTCTTCGCGCTGCTGCCCGGACGGGCGCTGGTGGCGGGCGTGCAGGACGGACTGACGGGCTTCTACATCACCGCGTCGGCGCGGCTGCTGGAGGTCATGTACTTCTTCGTCGCCATCGTGATCGGTGTGCTGACGGTGCTGTACTTCGGTGTGCAGGTGGGCGGCGAGCTGAACCCGGACGCGGTGCTGAACATCCAGTCCCGGCCGGTGCTGCAGATCCTGGCCTCCATGGTGCTGTCGCTGACCTTCGCGGTGCTGCTCCAGCAGGAGCGCTCCACCGTGCTGTGGGTGACGCTCAACGGCGGCGTCGCCTGGTCGGTGTACGGCGCGCTGCACACGGCCAACTTCTCGCCGGTGGCATCCACGGCGGTGGCGGCCGGTCTGGTGGGCCTCTTCGGGCAGTTGCTGGCGCGCTATCAGTTCGCGTCCGCGCTGCCGTTCACCACGGCGGCGATCGGCCCGCTGCTGCCCGGTTCGGCCACGTACTTCGGACTGCTGTCCATCGCGCAGAGCCATGTGGACAAGGGACTGGTGTCGCTGGCCAAGGCCGTCTCCCTGGCCATGGCCATCGCCATCGGGGTGAACCTGGGTGCGGAGATCTCCCGGCTCACCCTGCGGATCGGCTCCCCCGGCAAGCGCCGGGCGGCCAAGCGGACCAGGGGTTTCTAGGCGGCCATCCCCTACTGGGGGTGGTGACCGCCCTGGCCGTGGCCCTGGTCGTAGCCGTAGGGGTAGGACTGCTGCTGCTGGGGGTGGTGCGGCCGTCCGTAGCCGTCGTACTGCGGCTGCTGGTGGGGCTGGTGGGGCTGCTGTCCGTAGTACGGGTCCTGCTGCTGCCCGTAGCCGCCGTGGCCCTGGCCGCCCTGGGGCCGGTTGCCGTAGCCCTGCTGCCAGTGCTGCGGCTGCTGCTGGGGGGCCGCCTGCTGCTCGTAGGGGCGGCCGTAGGGGTCCTGGTGGGGCTGGTCGGGCTCGATGCGGCGCAGCTGCGTCGTGGAGTCGTCCATCACCGGGGCCTGCGGCTGCTGCTCGTACGCGGGCTGCTCGGGGGCCTGCTGCTGGTCGCGCTTGTTCTTGCCGCGGGCGCGCAGGAACTCGATGGCGATCGGGATCACCGAGATGAGGACGATGAGGATGAGCATCGCCTCGATGTTGTCCTTGACGACGCCGATGTTGCCGAGCCAGGAGCCCAGCAGCGTCACCCCGGCGCCCCAGAGCACACCGCCGATGACGTTGAAGGTCAGGAACGAGCGGTACCGCATCCCGCTGACGCCCGCGACGATCGGTGTGAAGGTGCGCACGATGGGCACGAAGCGGGCCAGGACCAGCGACTTCGGTCCGTACTTCTCGAAGAACTCGTGCGCCTTGATCACGTTCTCCTGCTTGAACAGGCGCGAGTCGGGCCGGTTGAACAGGGACGGTCCGACCTTCTTGCCGAACATGTAGCCCGCCTGGTCGCCCAGGATCGCGGCGGCGCAGATCAGCGCGATCGCCCCCCACAGCGGGAAGTCCAGCTGCCCCGAGGTGATCAGCAGACCGGCGGTGAACAGCAGCGAGTCACCCGGCAGGAAGAAGCCGATGAGCAGGCCGGACTCGGCGAAGACGATGAGCAGCAGACCCCAGATGCTGTACGTGTCCAGCAGGTAGTTGGGATCGAGCCAGCTCGGGCCGAGGGCGAGTGTCATCACGGGTCCGGGCTCCTGAGGGGGGAAGAGGGCGGCGACGGCGGCTGCGAGGGTGGCCGCCCAAAGCTATCAACGCTTCGTGACGGGCCCGGGTTCCAGCGGCCGTCCCAGAATGCACGGTGCGGCGACCGGCGCAAAGCTGTGCGTCATGGGACTCGAAGACTACGGCGGCGGCCAGGGGCCCGAGCCGGACGTACTGGTGGTGACGGCGAACGACGTGCCCGGACGGCGGGTGGAGCGGGTGCTCGGCGAGGTCTTCGGCCTCACCGTGCGCTCGCGGCACCTGGGCAGCCAGATCGGCGCCGGGCTGAAGTCGATGATCGGCGGCGAGCTGAAGGGGCTGACCAAGACCCTGGTGCAGACCCGCAACCAGGCCATGGAGCGCCTGGTGGAGCAGGCACGCGCGCGGGGTGCCAACGCGGTGGTCGCCTTCCGCTTCGACGTCACCGAGGCTGCCGACCTGGGCACCGAGGTCTGCGCGTACGGCACGGCGGTGGTCCTGGCCCAGGAGTGAGCCAGGACCGGGGTGCCTACGCCGCGTGCCGGTCGGCGTTGGCCGCGATGGCCGCGTTCAGATGGGCGGCGACACCGGGGCCGAGGGCGTCGTAGTACGCGGTGAAGCGGGGGTCGGCGACGTACATCTCACCCAGACAGCGGTGCGTCGCGTGGGGACACGGGTAGAACCAGCGGTCGATGTGGCGGCGGTGCTCCTCGGCGAGGTCCATCGCCGCCGGGTCGGCGGGCGGGACGCCGTCGGCCACCAGGGTGGCGTAACGGGCGTTGAAGTCGTCGGACTCGGCGCGCATCCGCTGCCAGTCGGCCTTGGTGTGGCGGGCGGTGCGGCGGCGGGACTCGGCGTACGCCTCGGTGGTGCCCCAGCGGCGCTCGGTCTCCTCGGCGTATTGCTCGGGGTCGTGGTCCCCGAAAACCTCGAAGCGTTCCTCGGGGGTGAGGTCGATGCCCATCGTGCGTGCCTCCATGGCGTGTTCCACGGCCGCCGCCATCCGGCTCAGTCGCTCGATCCGGGCGGTCAGCAGCTCGTGCTGCCGCCTCAGCTGGGCGCGGGGGTCCGCGCCGGGATCGTCGAGCAGGGCGGCGACCTCGTCGAGCGGGAAGCCCAGCTCGCGGTAGAACAGGATCTGCTGGAGCCGGTCGAGGTCGGCGTCGGCGTAGCGCCGGTGTCCGGCGTGCGTGCGGGCGCTGGGCACGAGCAGCCCGATCTCGTCGTAGTGGTGCAGGGTGCGCACCGTGATCCCGGCGAACCCCGCGACCTGTCCCACGGAGAAGCTCAACGTTCCTCGCTCCTTGTCGTCGGCGGCGCCGGGTGCGCCGCCGGGGTCCACGCTCGGTCCTCACGCCGGGTGAGGTGCAAGGGGGACTCCCGCCCGGGATGTTGTGCCCGTTCTGTCCGCTTATGGTGATCGCGTGGCCCAGGACACCGCGCGGCAGCCGCCCCCGACCTCTCCCACGGCCCCGGCGCGTGCGCTGCTGCCGCTGATCCTGCCCTCCGTGGCGGTGGGGATCGTGACCAGCCTCGTCTTCGTCGGGGTGAGCACGGCCGCCGAACAGCTCCAGCACGTGCTGTGGGGACCGCTGCCGGACGCGCTCGGCGTGGGCCGGTACTCGGTGCTCTGGATGTTCGTGATGCTGTTCGCCACCGGTGTCGCGGTCGGCCTGGTGGTGTGGCTGGTCCCCGGGCACGCCGGGCCCGACCCGGCCACCCTCGGCCTGGACGCGCCGGTGCTGCCGCCCAGGGTGCTGCCGGGGCTGGTGCTCGCGGTGGGGCTGATGCTGGCGGGCGGGCCGAGCCTCGGCCCGGAGAACCCGATCATCGCGGTCAACGTCGGGCTCGCCATGTGGCTCGGGCAGAAGCTGGTGCCCCGGGCGCCGGACGCGCTGTGGCCGGTGCTGGCGGAGGCGGGCACCATCGGGGCGCTGTTCGGCACCCCGGTCGCGGCCGCGCTGGTGATCTCCGAGTCGCTGGCCGGGCGCCCGCTGCGGGGGCGGCTCTGGGACAACCTGTTCGCCCCGCTGACCGCGGCCGCCTGCGGCGCCATCACCACCACCCTGGTCGCCCGCCCCACCTTCGACCTGGGCCTGCCGCCCTTCGGCCACCCCCGCTGGAACGACGTGGTAGCCGCCCTGGTGATCGCCTCGGCGGCCGCGCTGCTCGGCATGTGCGCGGTCCGCGTCTTCCCCTACGTCCACACCGCCTTCCACCGGCTGCGGCACCCGATGCTGATGCTCCCGGCGGGCGGCCTGGTGCTGGGCGCGCTGGCGGCGGCGGGCGGGCATCTGACGCTGTTCAAGGGGCTCACCGAGGTCGGGGAGCTGGCGCGGGACCCCGACGGCTGGTCGGCTGGCCAGTTCGCGGTGCTGGCGGTGGTGAAGCTGGCCGCGCTGGTGGTGGCGGCCTCCTGCGGGTTCCGGGGCGGCCGGATCTTCCCGTCCGTGTTCATCGGGGCCGCGTTCGGCCTGTGCGCGCACGCCCTGGTCCCGGCCGTGCAGCCCGCGGTCGCGGTGGCCACGGGCGTGCTGGGCATGCTGCTGGCGATCACCCGGCAGGGCTGGATCAGCCTCTTCACGGCCGCCGCCCTGGTCTCCTCCCCCGCAGTGCTCGCCCTGCTGTGCATCGCCTCGCTGCCCGCCTGGCTGCTGGTGACCGGACGCCCGCAGATGCAGTTGCACGCGGACGGGACCCCGATCCGCTGAACCGTTCCTGATCTGAGATCTCCCCCCAGATGGAGGCATGGCCCATGGCGCTGCACCGAGGTTCCAAGAAGCACGGGGAACGCCGCATATCCGTCAACCCGTTCTTCGGGGACGCCGACCCCGTGAGCGGGATGACCGAGGCCCCGGCCACCCACCGGATGCCGGAGAAGCCGCTGGCCCCCTCGACGGCGTACCAGGTGGTGCACGACGAACTGATGCTGGACGGCAACGCCCGGCTGAACCTGGCCACCTTCGTCACCACCTGGATGGAGCCGCAGGCCGGGGTGCTGATGGCGGAGTGCCTGGACAAGAACATGATCGACAAGGACGAGTACCCGCGCACCGCCGAGCTGGAGCGGCGCTGCGTGGCGATGCTCGCCGACCTGTGGAACGCCCCCGACCCCTCGGCCGTGGTCGGCTGCTCCACCACCGGCTCCAGCGAGGCGTGCATGCTGGCCGGCCTGGCGCTCAAGCGCCGCTGGTCCAAACGGAACGCCGACCGGTACCCGGGGGCCCGCCCGAATCTGGTGATGGGCGTCAACGTCCAGGTCTGCTGGGAGAAGTTCTGCGACTTCTGGGAGGTCGAGCCCCGGCTCGTCCCCATGGCGGGCGACCGCTTCCACCTCGACCCGCGCGCGGCGGCCGACCTGTGCGACGAGAACACCATCGGGGTGGTCGGCATCCTCGGCTCCACCTTCGACGGCTCCTACGAGCCCATCGCCGCCCTCTGCGCCGAGCTGGACGCTCTCAAGGAGCGCACCGGCCTGGACATCCCCGTCCACGTGGACGGCGCCTCGGGCGCGATGGTCGCCCCCTTCCTGGACGAGGACCTCGTCTGGGACTTCCGCCTCCCGCGCGTGGCCTCCATCAACACCTCCGGCCACAAGTACGGGCTTGTCTACCCCGGCGTCGGCTGGGCGCTGTGGCGGGACGCCGACGCGCTCCCCGAGGAGCTGGTGTTCCGGGTGAACTACCTCGGCGGCGACATGCCCACCTTCGCGCTGAACTTCTCCCGCCCCGGCGCCCAGGTCGCGGCCCAGTACTACACGTTCCTGCGCCTGGGCCGCGAGGGCTACCGCGCGGTGCAGCGCTCCACCCGCGCCGTGGCGACCTACCTCGCCGGGAAGATCGAGGCACTCGGCGACTTCCGCCTGCTGACGCGCGGCGACCAGCTCCCGGTGTTCGCCTTCACCACCGCCGACCACGTCAGCGCGTACGACGTGTTCGACGTCTCCCGGCGGCTGCGCGAGTACGGCTGGCTGGTACCCGCCTACACCTTCCCGCCGGACCGGGAGGACCTCTCCGTGCTGCGGGTGGTGTGCCGCAACGGGTTCTCGCACGACCTGGCCGACCTCTTCCTCGCCGACCTCACCCGCGCGCTGGACGGCCTGCGCCGCCAGCAGGGGCCGACCGGTGACAGGGAGACCGCCACCGGGTTCCACCACTGAGGGCCACTACGACTCCGGCTGCTGGGACTCCGACTGCTGCTCCTCAAGCGCCACCAGCTCGAACGCCGTCCTGCCGTCCAGGGACTCGCGGATGATGTCGGCGTGACCGGCGTGGCGGGCCGTCTCGCGGATCAGGTGGAGACAGAGCCAGCGCAGCGAGACCGCGCCGTCCGGCGGGAACCAGGGGGCCGAGGGCAGCGGGAAGGTGTCGTCCAGGCTGGGCGCGGAGCGGATCAGCTTCTCCGTCTCCGCGGCCAGCTCCGCCCAGTACGCGAGCTGCCCCGCCACCGTCTCGTCGTCGGTGAGCTCGAAGCACTCCTGCCAGTTCGACTGGTCCCGGTGCACCGCCGGCGGCTCCTGGCGGGCGCGGGCCTGCCACGCCTGCTCGACCTCGGCGACATGCTTCAGCAGCCCGCCCAGCGACAGCCCGCTCGCGCTGGGCCGGGTGCGCGCCTGCTCCTCCGTCACGCCCAGCAGGGCCCGGCGGATGCCGCCGCGCTGCTCCTCCAGGAACGCCAGCAGTGCTCCGCGCTCGTCGCCCGGTGCCTCGGCTCCCACATGAGTGACCATGACCGTCCGCCTCTTCTTCCGTCCCGCCGGTGCCGTTCGCCCCGACACCGAAGAAGCTACGGGCCATCGAGGACAGATGGTGTTTTCGCTGGCCCGTGGTGCCGGAACTTCTCGCGCCGGCTCAGAACGGGAAGCCGCTGCGGCCGTGCTGCACCGAGATCCACTTGGTGGTGGTGAACGCCTCCAGGGTCGTCTCGCCGTTCAGCCGGCCGGTGCCGGAGTGCTTCTCCCCGCCGAAGGGCACGATCGGCTCGTCGTGCACGGTGCCGTCGTTCACATGGAACATCCCGGTGTCGATCCGCCGCGCGAAGGCCACCCCACGTTCGATGTCACCGGTGTGGACGGCGCCGCTGAGCCCGTAGGGGGTGTCGTTGACGATCCGGACCGCCTCCTCCTCGCCGTCGAACGGCACGAGGAAGACGACCGGCCCGAAGACCTCCTGCCGCAGCAGCTCCGACCCCTCCGGCAGGCCGGTGAGCACGCTGGGCGAGACCAGATTGCCCTCGACCGGGCCGTGCACCAGCGCCGTCGCCCCCTCCGCGAGCGCCTGCTCGACCACCGAGGAGAGGGCGTTGGCCTGCGTGGAGTTGATGACCGGGCCGATGACCGTGGCCGGGTCGCGCGGGTCGCCGACCGGCAGTGAGCGCACCTTGGCGACGAACTTCTCGGTGAACTGCCCGGCCACCGAACGGTCCACCAGCACCCGGTTGGCGGCCATGCAGACCTGCCCCTGGTGCACGAACCGGCTGAAGACGGCCGCGTCCACCGCGTAGTCGAGGTCGGCGTCGTCCAGCACCACCAGGGCGCTGTTGCCGCCGAGTTCGAGCACCGCCCGCTTGAAGTTCGCGGCGCACACGGTGGCGACATGGCGGCCGGTGCCGTCGGAGCCGGTGAAGGAGATGACACGCGGCACCGGGTGCTCGATGAAGGCGTCCCCGATCTCCGCGATGTCGGTGACCACCACGTTGAGCAGCCCGCCGGGCAGGCCGGCGTCCTCGAAGAGCTTGGCGATCAGGGTGCCGCCCACGATCGGCGTGTTCTGGTGCGGCTTGAGCACCACGCCGTTGCCGAGCGCGAGCGCCGGGGCGACCGACTTCAGCGACAGCAGGAACGGGAAGTTGAAGGGGCTGATCACGCCCACCACGCCGACCGGCACCCGGTAGACGCGGTTCTCCTTGCCCTCCAGCGGGGAGGGCAGGATGCGGCCCTCGGGGGCCAGCGCCAGGTGGACCGCCTCGCGCAGGAACTCCTTGGCGAGGTGCAGCTCGAACCCGGCCTTCACCCGGGTACCGCCCAGCTCCGCGACGATCAGCTCGGCGATCTCCTCCTCGCGCTCCTGGAGCAGCCCGAGGGCCCGCTCGAAGACCGCGCGACGCGCGTAGGGGCTGGTGCGCGCCCATTCCTTCTGGACGCGCTCGGCGGCCCGGTACGCCTGGTCGATCTCGTCGACCGAGGCCACGGTGATCGAGGCCAGCTTCTCGTCGTCGTAGGGGTTGAAGTCGATGACGTCCCAGGAGCCGGTGCCCGGCCGCCATTCGCCGTCGATGTACTGCTGGGCGAGGTCGCTGAAAAAGGCCGCCATGTGATCCCTCAATCGTGAGCGTACGGCTGAGTCACGCCAGGTGCTGATCACAGGCCATCGTACGGGTGCGCTACGCGGAGCGAGGAGCGCGAGACCCCTCAACTCCCTTGCGCATTACACCTGTTCGGCCAGCCTCGCGATGAGGTCGCGGCTCTCCTCGGGCCCGGGGCTGTCCTGCTGGAGTTCCTTTAGCGCGTGCTCGTACTGGGCGACGTCCTCGCGCTTGTCCAGGTAGAGGGCGCTGGTGAGCTGCTCCAGGTAGACCACGTCGGAGAGGTCCGACTCGGGGAAGCTGAGCAGGGTGAAGGCACCGCTCTCCCCGGAGTGTCCGCCGAAGGCGAAGGGCATGACCTGAAGGCGCACGTTGGGCCGCTCGGAGACCTCGATCAGATGCCGGAGCTGGCCGCGCATGACCTCGCGGTCACCGTAGGGGCGGTGCAGGGCGGCCTCGTCGAGCACGATGTGGAACTCCGGCGCGTGGTCGCCGAGCAGATGCTTCTGCCGCTCCAGGCGCAGCGCCACCCGCCGCTCCACGTCCGCCGCGCTCGCGCCGCGCATGCCGCGCCGGACGACCGCGCGGGCGTAGTCCTCGGTCTGGAGCAGGCCGTGCACGAACTGCACCTCGTAGACCCGGATGAGGTGCGCGGCGCCCTCCAGGCCCACATAGGTGGGGAACCAGCTCGGCAGCACGTCGGAGTAACTGTGCCACCAGCCCGCCACGTTGGCCTCCCGCGCGAGGGAGAGCAGCGATTCGCGCTCCGCCTCGTCGTCGATGCCGTAGAGCGTCAACAGGTCTTCGACGTCCCTGGTCTTGAAGCTCACCCGGCCCAGTTCCATCCGGCTGATCTTCGATTCGGAGGCGCGGATCGAGTAACCCGCCGCCTCGCGTGTGATCCCCCGCGCCTCTCGCAGCCGCCTGAGTTGCGAGCCGAGCAGCATCCGCCGCACCACCGATCCGGGCTCTCCCGCGCTCACGTACGTCGCCTCCCCAACCATCCGCAAGTGCCTGAGTCTGCCACTAAAACACTTCAAGCAGTACTCGTACGGTTACGGAAACGGAAAGAGGTGAACCGTTCCTGCCCGCCAGAGGTCACGACCACTGGCGCCGATGTACGCCTCGATGGCGGAAAAAATGGCCAAGAAGCGGTACGCGCAGGGCGATTTCGGCCGCGTGCACGTGCATCTGCCCTTGCATCTGCTGTGCGCATCCGAAACCATGGGTGCCGCGCCACCGCTGCCTCGCAACGACCGCGAATTCCGGGAGTGCCTCGCATGGGGACGAATGGATCGACCATGCTCAAGCCGTTACGGCAGGGCCTTCCTCCGCTGGACCCCTCGGCCGTGTCCGACGCCGCCTCCTGCGCGCTGCCGGCCCGCTACGAGGCCGTCGGCGAGGCGCGGAACTTCACCCGCTCCACCCTCGGCCCGTGGGACGTCGGCGACCGCTTCGACGACATAGCCCTGGTCGTCTCCGAACTCGTCACCAACGCGCTGCGCCATGCCCTGCCCGCCGAACTCCCGCCCGGCGCAGGGCAGTCGGCGCCCGTGCGGCTGCATCTGCTGCGCTGGACCGGGCGGCTGGTGTGCGCGGTGCGCGACCCGAGCGACGAGAGTCCGGTGCCGCGCGAGACCGAGGACGACTTCTCGGCCGAGTCCGGGCGCGGGCTGCTGCTGGTGGAGTCCTTCGCGGACGGCTGGGGCTGGCATCCGGCCTCGGGCGGCGCCGGGGGCAAGCTGGTGTGGGCGCTGTTCCGGCTCGGGAAGGACGATGCCGGGCAGGGCGGCCTCTAGTCGGCTGACGATGCCCGGCTCCCTTGCCGGCCAGGGGCGTTGACATCGTTGCCGGACCGGCTGCCGCCCGGGGCCGCCGGTGGTGGGGTCAGCCGGCGATGAGGTGGTCGAACTCGCCGTCCTTGATGCCGAGCAGCATCGCCTCGATCTCCGCGCGGGTGTAGACCAGCGCGGGCCCGTCCGGGAAGCGCGAGTTGCGCACCGCGACCTCGCCGCCGGGCAGCCGCGCGAACTCCACGCAGGAACCCTGGGAGTTGCTGTGGCGACTCTTCTGCCAGGCCACGCCGTCCAGCTGCGTGGCAGTCATGCCGTTGTACACGTCGTACCCCCCGTACACGCCGTCAACGTAGCGGTCCACAGGTCGCTCCCCGCTGTGCACTGTCTGATGTGGCCATGGTCGATCGACCCGGATCATAACCTTGTTCATGTGCAGATGAATGGGCAGATGCACGTGCACGGCGGGTGTTCCCGCGGTTACAGCTTTGACGTCCGCTTTACCCGAGGCCCTGGGGCAGGTGGTGTTGACGCGCATGCCCGAAAGCGGGTTCGGGCATGCGCGGGCGGGCGTCGTGCCCGCGCTTCCGCGCCAGGTAGTCCAAATCGCAACGTCCCACTTCGGAACGTCCCACTTCGGAACGTCCCACTTCGGGGGGAGACGCGCGCGGGGCCCTTCCTGTTGCCCGGTGTCCGGGATTCCCCCGGGTAACGGCTGGTAACTTGCTGCGGACCTCCGGCTCAGGGGGGCCTCGCGCACGGCCGGCGGGGCGACCGGCTACTGGTTGGGAGCTTGACGTGACGACGGCGAAGGTACGGGCCGCTGCGGCGGCGGGACTGGTGGGCGCGCTCGCGCTCGGCGTGACGGCCTGCGGCGGGGACGGCTCCCCGGACGACTCCCCCACCACGAGCAGCGCGGCCCCGGCCCCCTCCGGCCAGGACGGCTCCGGAGGCGCGGGCGCCTCCGACCGGCTCCAGGGCAGCTGGATCACCACCGGCGGCGGCAAGATCGTCGCCCTGGTCATCACCGGCAAGCAGGCCGGCCTCTTCGTCACCGGCGGCACGGTGTGCAGCGGTACGGCGGGCGAGCGGGCGGGGCAGGGCGTGATCAGGCTGACCTGTCAGGGCGGCGACGACAGCCGGGCCGAGGGCACGGTCGACTCCGTCGACGCCAAGGGGCTGAAGGTGACCTGGAAGGGCGGTGCCGGGTCGGAGTCGTACACCAGGGCGGAGGGCGGCAAGCTGCCGACCGGGCTGCCGACGAGTCTCCAGCCGTCGTAGGCGTTCCCCGTCCTGGTGAATCGGCGGGGGTGCGTGCTCGGCCGCCGCGCCGAGGCGCCATGATGCGGGGAGACGTCACGACCTCGATGGGACCAGTACATGCGCCGCGTCATTCCGCTCACCCTCACCGTTCTCGCCGCCGCCCTCGCCCTGACCGCCTGCGACGGCGGCGGCAGTGGCGGCGCGGACGGCGCCAAGAGCAAGACCGGATCGGGCTGTGCGACCGGCGCGGTGGCCCTGGAGGTCGGCTCCGCGAGCGTCGCGCCCGCCGCCGGGGACACCGGCGAGGTGCCGGTCAGCATCACCAACCAGAGCGCCCCCTGCACCCTGGACCACTTCCCCGGCGTCGTCCTGCGCCAGGGCGACCGCTCGGTGAAGCTGTCGGCCGGCGAGGGCGCGCAGCCCCAGACCCTGAAGCTGGCCAAGGGCGCGTCGGCGACCTTCACCATCTCCTACACCCGCGGCGCGGACGGCGACGCGAAGGCGCTGAACGCGAGCACCATGGAGGTCACCCTCCCCGGCGGCGGCGAGGCCAAGACCTTCCCCTGGAAGTTCGGCCCGGTCGCCGCGAAGGGCGCGGACGCGGTGAACGCGTCGGTGAGCGCCTTCCAGCAGGTCGGCGACTAGGACCTTCCGGGGGCGGGTGCTCACGGCAGCCTCGGGCGTGACCTCACCTGGGCCTTGTCCGCCGCTTTCGCCCCCTCCGTCCAGCCGGCCTCGTCGGTGATGCCGCGCAGGCGGGTGGTGGTCGTGCGCGGGAACATCGTCTCCAGGCGGTGGGTGACGGCTGTTTCGCGGGTGACCAGCACCGGGAGCAGGTCCGCGCTGACCTGGCTCTCCGCGGCGGCGGCGAGACGGTCGCCGACGCGGTGGGCGTAGGCGGCGAGGAACGACTGCCGGAAGGTCTTGGTCCGCTTGCGCCCCCCGGCCCGCTGGGCGTTCTCGGCTCTGGCCATCGCGTGCGTGGCCTGCACCACCAGCGAGGTGTACAGCAGCTCGACCGCCTCCAGGTCGGCCTCGAAGCCGACGACCGTGGAGAAGGCGTACGGCTCGTTCCACACCGCGCGGCAGTGGTTGGCACGGGCGACCGCGTCCAGCAGGACGGCCTTGGCCTGCTCGTACGGCGGCTCGACGCCTATCCGGCAGGCGCCGGGCGCGTCCGGCGCCGGGGCGGAGGCGGCGAGCAGCGCCTCGTCGACACTGTGCCGGGCCATCAGCTCCTGCGCTTTGGCGGTGAGCGCCTCGGCCTCCTCCGGGTACCCGGTGCCCTCGGCCTTGGCGAGCAGCGCGCGGATACGGCCGAGGGTGCGGGACGTGCCCGGTCCGGCGGCCCGGCGGGGTTCCTCCAGCGGCTCCAGCGTGGGCAGGCGCAGCAGCAGCCGGTACAGCTCCAGGACGGTGGTGGCGTGCGAGAAGCGGTCGGCGGGGCGGGGCTCGGGCTGCTCGGCGAGGGCGTCGAGCTGGGCCGTCCAACGCGGCCCGCGCGGCCGGTCCTTGGCCGCCTGGGCCCGGATCAGCGCGGCGGCGAGGCCGAGGTGGGCGTCCTCCAACTCGCGGCGCACCAGCCGCGCCACATCGGCGGGCTGCCACCCGCGCTGCCAGGCGGCCGTCATGAACTCCTCGCCGCGCCGGGTGAGTTCGGCGTCGGCGCCGGTGTCGGCGGCGAGCAGGGACGCGCCGGTGTCGAGTCCCGAGTCGGTGTCGTCGTAGAGAGCGGCCGCGAAGGCGCGTTCGACGGTGCTGACAGTGCTGGTCACGTGGTCGATCGTGCCACGACGGGCCGACAGCCCGCAGAAGCCGTCCACAGCCTGTGGACAACTCTCCGGCCCCTCCCGTGAATCGACTGTCAACCATCGGTTGACACCTCGTCACCGTCAACCTACGGTTGTCACATGGCGACCAACCCGAAAGTCACGGCATCCGTACGCCTCGACGACCTCATCGAGGCCATCAAGACCGCCCGCGCCGAACCCCTCGAACAGCTTCAGGACGCGGTGATCGCCGCGGACCACCTGGGCGACGTGGCGGACCATCTGATCGGGCACTTCGTGGACCAGGCCCGCCGCTCGGGCGCGTCCTGGACCGACATCGGCAGGAGCATGGGCGTGACCCGGCAGGCGGCGCAGAAGCGCTTCGTCTCCAAGGAGTCGGCCGACCTCGACCCCAGCCAGGGCTTCAACCGCTACACCCCGCGCGCCCGCAACGTCGTCATGGCGGCGCACAACGCCGCGGTGACCGCCCGCAACGCCGAGGGCCGCCCCGAGCACCTGATCCTCGGCCTGCTGGCCGAACCGGAGGGCCTCGCGGTCAAGGCGATGGAGACGCAGGGCGTCCAGGCCGACGCCGTGCGCGAGGCCGCGACCGCCGCGCTCCCCCCGGCCACCGAATCCACTCCCGATCTGGTCCCTTACGGCCCCGAGGCCAAGAAGGCCCTGGAACTCACCTTCCGCGAGGCACTCCGGCTCGGCCACAACTACATCGGCACCGAGCACATCCTGCTGGCCCTGCTGGAGCAGGAGAACGGCACCGGCGTCCTGGCCGGCCTCGGCATCACCAAGGAGAGCACCGAGGAGTACGTGAACCGGGTGCTGGCCCTGCTCATGGAGCAGAAGCAGGCGGCCGCCTCCGCCCAGCAGGCGGCCACCCACCCGGACGACACGCAGGAAGGCTGAACGGCGCGGCGAAAGCACAGCTCAGGCCCGTTGTCAGACCCCCCTGCCAGACTCAAACACATGACCGACCGGTGGGCACTCGCACCGGCCGAGGACGGTGGCGTGGACGTCGCCCCCCTCGGCCGGGACGGGCTGCCCTCGGGTCCGGTCCGGCGCGAGAGCGATCTCGCCCAGGCGGTGCGGAGCCGCCCGGAGACCGGACGCTGGGTGTGGAGGTCGACCGCCGAGGTCTACCCGCTCCTGCTCGCCACGGGGGTGCGAGTAGAGCGGTGCTACGACGTCGAGGACGCCGAGACCCTGCTCCTGGGCCACGAGGGACGGCACGGCGAACCACGCTCGGCCGCCGCCGCCCTGGCCCGCCTCCGGGGCGGCGCCGTACCGCCCGACCCGCCGCAGCGCGCGGCCGAACCGGGTGCGCAGTCCGCCCTGTTCGAGCCGGCCGGCACCCGGATGCCGCTCACCGACCTCCTGGAGGTCTACGCCGAGCAGCAGCGAAGACACGAGCGGACCGCCCACCCCGACCGCATGCGCCTGCTGACCAGCGCGGAGTCGGCGGGGATGCTGGTGGCCGCCGAGATGAACCGCGCGGGCCTGCCCTGGCGCGCGGACGTGCACCGCGCTCTCCTCACCGACCTGCTGGGCGAGCGGTACGCGGGCGGCGGCGAACCACGCCGGCTGGCCGAGCTGGCCGACGAGGTGTCCGCCGCCTTCGGCCACCGGGTCCGCCCCGACCTCCCGGCCGACGTGGTCCGGGCCTTCGCGCGGGCCGGGATCAAGGTCGCCTCCACCCGCCGCTGGGAGCTGCGCGACGTGGACCACCCGGCCGTGGCCCCGCTGCTGGAGTACAAGCGGCTGTACCGGATCTGGGTGGCGCACGGCTGGTCCTGGCTGCGGGACTGGGTGCGCGAGGGCCGGTTCCGCCCGGAGTTCCACGCGGGCGGCACGGTCACCGGGCGCTGGGTCACCAACGGCGGGGGCGGGCTGCAGATCCCCAAGGTGATCCGCCGCGCGGTGGTGGCCGACCCCGGCTGGCGGCTGGTGGTGGCCGACGCGGCCCAGATGGAGCCCCGGGTGCTGGCGGCGATCTCCCGCGATCCCGGCCTGATGGAGGTGGCGTCCCGCGAGGGCGACCTCTACCAGGCGGTGTCCGAGCGCACCTTCTCCGGCGACCGCGACCAGGCCAAGCTGGCCGTCCTCGGCGCGGTCTACGGCCAGACCGCGGGCGACGGCCTGAAGAACCTGGCCGCGCTGCGCCGCCGCTACCCCAGGGCGGTGGCCTATGTGGACGAGGCCGCCCGCGCGGGCGAGGAGGGCCGCCTGGTCCGCACCTGGCTGGGCCGCACCTGCCCGCCGGCGGCGGGGACGGGCGCGGACGCGGCGGAGGAGGCGGGCATCCCGCTGGGCGACGAGCGCGGGGAGACGGCCGCCGACCGGGGGCGGGGCCGGTTCGCCCGTAACTTCGTCGTGCAGGGCAGCGCGGCCGACTGGGCGCTGCTGCTCCTCGCGGCCCTGCGGCGCGCGTGCGCGGACCTCGCCGCCGAGCTGGTCTTCTTCCAGCACGACGAGGTGATCGTGCACTGCCCCGCCGAGGAGGCCGAACAGGTCGCGGCGGCCATCCGGGAGGCGTCCGCCCTGGCGGCCCGTCTCACCTTCGGCGACACCCCGGTCCGCTTCCCCTTCAGCACCGCCGTGGTGGAGTGCTACGCCGACGCCAAGTGAGCGCGCCTGTGCGACCATGGCGGGCAGAGCTCGCACGAGGCTCCTGGACGAGTGCGCCGTACCCAGCCCACGACAAGACGGCGCGTGGGAGTTCCCCATGGGATGGATCGCGCTCGTTGTCTCCGGAATGCTGGAAGCGGTGTGGGCCACGGCCCTCGGCAAGTCACAGGGCTTCAGCCGCCCGCTCCCGTCCGTCGTCTTCGCCCTGGCCCTCCTGCTGAGCATGACCGGCCTGGCCTTCGCCCTCCGCACGGTCCCGGTCAGCACCGGCTACGCCGTCTGGGTCGGCATCGGCGCCGCCCTCACCGCGGCCTACGCGATGCTCTTCGACGGCGAGCCCGTCAGCACCGTCAAGATCCTCCTGCTGCTCGGGCTCATCGCGTGCGTGGCGGGCCTGAAGCTGACCCACTGACCGCCCGGCCGGACACCGCCCCCGGACAACAGAAAACCCCAGGCCATCCGACCTGGGGTTTCTCACCGGAGCCGCTTTCGGGATTCGAACCCGAGACCTACGCATTACGAGTGCGTTGCTCTGGCCATCTGAGCTAAAGCGGCGTGTTGGACGCACCGGGGTGCGATCGGCAACGTCGGTAAGTCTACACAGGTTCGAGGGGTGGTCCGTACCGGGCCCCGGCCCGTGGGGCCCGGTGTGGTGGGGGTCAGGTGCAGCGCTTGCCGGGGGCGGGCGGGGTGCCGTGGAGGAGGTAGGTGTCGATCGCGGAGTCGACGCAGGAGCTGCCGCGGCCGTAGGCGGTGTGGCCGTCGCCCTCGTAGGTGAGGAGGCGGCCGGAGGACAGCTGGCGGGCGAGGGACTGGGCCCAGCGGTAGGGGGTCGCCGGGTCGCGGGTGGTGCCGACGACCACGATGGGCGCCGCGCCCCTCGCCTCGATGCGGTGCGGCTCACCGGTGGCCCTGACCGGCCAGTACGTGCAGTTCAGGGCGGACCAGGCCAGGCTCGGGCCGAACACCGGGGACGCCTTCTCGAATTGCGGCAGCGCCCGCTCCACCTGCTCCGGGCCGTCGAAGGCGGGCGGCAGGTCGAGGCAGTTCACGGCCGCGTTGGCCATCATCAGGTTGCTGTAGTGGCCGCGGGCGTCGCGCTCGTAGTAGCTGTCGGACAGGGACAGCAGGCCCGCGCCGTCGTTCTCGTCCATCGCGGAGTTCAGCGCCTCGCGGAGCTGTTCCCAGGTGCTCTCGTCGTACATCGCGGCGACCACGCCGATGGTCGCCAGCGACTCGGTCAGGCGGCGGCCGTCCGCGTCACCGGCCGGGATCGGGTGGGCGTCCAGGGTCCGGAAGAACGTCTTCAGGCGGTCGCCGACCTGCGCGGGGGTGGCGTCCTTGCCGTCCAGCGGGCAGTCGGCGTGCTTGACGCAGTCCGCCGAGAACGCCCGGAACGCCGTCTCGAAGCCCGCCGTCTGGTCCAGGTTGATCTGCCGGGCGTCCAGCGAGGGGTCCATCGCGCCGTCCAGCACCAGCCGGCCCGTGCGGTGCGGGAACAGCCCGGCGTAGGTCGCGCCGAGGAACGTGCCGTACGAGGCGCCGACGTAGTTCAGCTTCTGGTCGCCGAGCAGTTCGCGCAGGACGTCCATGTCGCGGGCCGCCTCGACGGTGGACACGTGCCGCAGCAGCTTCGCGGAGTGCGCGCCGCAGCCCTCGGCGAACGTCCGGTCGGCGCCGACCAGGGCGTCCGTCTCCCTGGCGTCGTCCGGGGTCACGTCCGTCTGGGTGAACGCGTCCATCCGGCGGCCGTCGAGGCACTCCACGGGTGTGCTGCGGCCCACCCCGCGCGGGTCGACGGCGACCATGTCGTAGCGGGCGCGGACCTCGGCGGGGTAGCCGATGCCCGCGTAGCTCTGGAGGTAGCCGATGGCGGAGCCGCCGGGACCGCCCGGGTTGACCAGCAGCGAGCCGAGCGGCTTGCCCTTGCCGGTGGCCTTCCTTCGCTCCACGGCCAGCTTGATGTCGCCGGAGGCGGGCTTGTCGTAGTCGAGCGGCACCTTCATCGTGGCGCACTCGAAACCGGCGGCGCCGCACGCCCGCCAGCTCAGCTTCTGCGTGTAGTACGGCGACAGCGCCGAGGGCGTCGACACCGGCAGCGCGGCCAGCGCCGCCCCCACCGTGCCGCCCGGGCCCGCACCGCTCGCGCCGCAGCCGGTCACGAGCAGCGTGGACGCCACGAACAGGGCCGCCGCCGTCCGGGCCGTGGCGCGGGAGGCGGCCACCGGCCGGAACGGGCGGCGCGCCAGCGGCGGCCGGGCGGGCGGGGGCGACGGGGAGGGCCTGGTGTCCATCAGGCGAGCGTAACGCTGTGCGACGTTCTGTGTGCTCTGCGTCCAGGTTGTGGCGTCACCCCACGCCACCCCTGGGCCCACCCCCAGCTCACCCCGCGCGCAGGGCCATCGTCATCGCCTCCACCGCCAGCAGCGGGGCCACATTGCGGTCCAGGGCGTCACGGCAGGCGGCGATGGCCTCGATACGGCGCAGGGTGGACTCCGGGGAGCCCGCGCCGGCGATGCGCTGGAGGGCGTCCTCGGCGTCCTCGTTGGCGATGGCCACGCGGGAGCCGAGCTGGAGGGCGAGGACGTCGCGGTAGAAGCCGGTGAGGTCGCCCAGGGCGACGTCGAGGCTGTCGCGCTGGGTGCGGGTGCGGCGCCGCTTCTGCATGTCCTCCAGGTCCTTCATCACCCCGGCGGTGCCGCGCGGCATCCGGCCGCCCTGGGCGGCACCGAGCGCGGCCTTCAGCTCGTCGGTCTCCTTGCCGTCCATCTCCTCGGCGAGCTGCTTGGCGTCCTCGGCGGCGGCGTCGACCAGCTCCTGGGCGGCCTTGAGGCAGCCGCCGACCTCCTCGACCCGCAGCGGCAGCTTCAGCACCGAGGCGCGGCGGCGGCGGGCCTCCGGGTCGGTGGCCAGGCGCCGGGCGCGGTCGACGTGCCCCTGGGTGGCGCGGGCGGCGGCCGCGGCGACCTCGGGCTCGACGCCGTCCCGGCGCACCAGCATGTCGGCGACGGCCGCGACCGGCGGGGTACGCAGGTTCAGGTGGCGGCAGCGGGACCGGATGGTCGGCAGCACGTCCTCGATGGAGGGCGCGCACAGCAGCCACACCGTACGCGGCGCGGGCTCCTCGACGGCTTTGAGGACGGCGTTGGCCGACTTCTCGTTCAGCCGCTCGGCGTCCTCGACCAGGATGATCTGCCAGCGCCCGTTCGCCGGGCTGGTGTACGACTTGCGGACCGTGTCCCGCATGTCCTTGACCAGGATCTCCGCGCCCACGGCCGCCACCGAGGACACGTCGGCGTGGGTGCCGAGCAGGGCGGTGTGGCAGCCGTCGCAGAAACCGCAGCCGGGGGTGCCGCCGAGGGCGCGGTCCGGGCTCACGCACTGGAGGGCGGCGGCGAAGGCGCGCGCCGCCTGGTTGCGGCCCGCGCCGGGCGGGCCGGTGAACAGCCAGGCGTGGGTCATCTTCGACGCCTCGGGCGCCGGCCGGCCCTCCGTCGCGGCCGTGACGAGCGCGTCGGCGTCCCGCGCGGCCGCCTCCAGCGCCACGCCGACCTTCTCCTGCCCGACGAGGTCGTCCCAGACACTCATGGGTCACGCCGCCCTTTCCGTCACTTCAGCTTCCGTCGTCCATTGTGCGGGCGGCCACCGACAGCGCCGCCCGCACGGCGAAGGGCGGCGCCCTCCGCGACGCCGAAGCGCCCGGTGGACACCGCCCCTGGTTCCGCCCCGGTCAGCCGCGCCGGCCCCGGCCGCGTCGGCCGCCGTCGTCGTGCCGGTCGCGGTCGTCGTGCTCGTCGTAGGACCCGAGGAGTTCGTCCGCGAGCGACGGCAGGTCGTCCAGCGGGGTCTCCTCGGCCCAGTCGGGGCGCGGGCGCCGGGGCTTGCCGTCGGCGCCGACCTGCGGGATCTCGCGGGTGCGGTCCTCGTCGTCTCGGACGGGCGGCAGGACGGCCGTCTGCTCGGCGGGGCTCACCGGGGGCAGTTCGGCGGTCTCGTCGGCGTCCCGGTCGGAGAACTTCGGCAGCAGCGCCGTCTCGTCGGCCGCGCCCTGCGGGGCGGGCGGCTGCGGCAGCTCGGCCGTCACCTCGGACTCGGAGGCGCCGTCGCGCACCGGGCGCAGCACGGCCGTGTCGTCGCCCGCGCGGGGCGCCGGGGTGTCCGGGGCCTCCGGGACGGCACGCTCGCGCTCGGACGGCTTGCGGGCCGCGGTGTCGGCCGCCGCGGCGGCCTCGGCCGCGCGCCTGCGGGCCTCCTCCGCGCGCAGCAGCGCGTCCTCGGCCTTGCGCTGCTTCTCCAGGCGCAGGGCCTCGGCCTCGGCGCGCTGCCGGGCCTCCTCCTCGGCCTGCTTGCGGCGCCGCTCCTCCTCGGCCCTGCGGCGGGCCTCCTCCTCGGCGCGGGCCTTCTCCTCGGCGAGGAGACGCTGACGCTCCTCCTCGGCACGGCGGTGCGCCTCCTCGGCGCGGCGCCGGGCCTCCTCCTCCTGCCGCTCGGCCTCGCGGCGCTGCGCCTCCTCCAGCTCGCGGCGCTTGCGCTCCTCCTCCTCGGCCCGCAGCCGGGCGAGCTGCTCGGCGCGCTCACGCGCGACCCGCTCCTCCTCGGCCTTGCGGGCGGCCTCGGCCTCGGCCTTGCGACGGGCCTCCTCCTCGGCCTTCCTGCGCGCCTCCTCCTGGGCCTCGATCTCGGCCTCGGAGAGCGGCAGCACGGTGTCGAGCCGGTGCCGGATCACGCTGGTGACGCCCTCGGGCTCCTGGCCCGCGTCCACGACCAGGTAGCGGCCGGGGTCGGCGGCGGCGAGGGTGAGGAAACCGGCCCGCACGCGCGCGTGGAACTCGGCCGGCTCCGACTCCAGCCGGTCCGGCGCCTCGGTGAAGCGCTCCCGCGCGACCTCCGGCGGCACGTCCAGCAGGACGGTCAGGTGCGGGACGAGACCGCCGGTGGCCCAGCGGTTGATCCGGGCGATCTCGGTCGGCGACAGATCCCGGCCGGCGCCCTGGTAGGCGACGGAGGAGTCGATGTACCGGTCCGAGATGACGACCGCGCCGCGCTCCAGGGCGGGGCGTACGACGGTGTCGACGTGCTCGGCGCGGTCGGCGGCGTACAGCAGCGCCTCCGCGCGGTGCGACAGGCCGGCCTCGGAGACGTCCAGCAGGATCGAGCGGAGCCGCTTGCCGACCGGGGTGGCGCCGGGCTCGCGGGTGAGGACCACCTCGTGGCCCTTGGCGCGGATCCACTCGGCGAGCGCCTCGGCCTGGGTGGACTTGCCCGCGCCGTCGCCGCCCTCCAGGGAGATGAAGAAACCGTTCCCCGCGGGGGCGGTGACCGGGTCGTCGCCGCCGAGCAGGGCGTCCTTGATGTCCTGGCGCAGCGGGATGCCGGAGCGGTCGTCGACCTTGGCGAGGACCAGCACGGCCACCGGCAGCAGCAGCGCGCCGACCAGCATCAGGGTGAACGAGGCACCGCCGTGCGCGAACACGAAGCGGCCGTTCTCCAGCCGGTGGCGGCCGATGAGCCCGGCGACGACCGGGGCGATCAGGGCGCCGAGCGCCATGAAGACCCGGACGACGGCGTGCAGGTGCTCGGTGATCCGGGTACGGCGGGAGTCCTCGGTCTCCTGGTCCAGCAGGGCGTGCCCGGTGTTGGCGGAGATGCCCGCGCCGATGCCGGCCAGGGTGAGGATCAGCAGGACGGTGGTGACGTCCGGGACGAGTCCGGCGGCCAGCAGGGCGATGCCGGTGAGCGCGATGGCCAGCGCGAGCAGCCGGCGCCGGGACAGCGAGGGCAGCAGCGAGGGCGCGGTACGGATGCCGACGCCGACACCGCCGGTCAGGCCCAGCACCAGCAGGCCGTAGAGCACCGGGCCGCCGCCCAGGTCGGAGGCGTGCAGCACGCACACCGCGACGGCGGCGGAGATGGCCCCGGCCACGGCGGCGCAGGCGATGACCAGCAGCAGTACGGCGCCCGTGCGGCCCTTGTCGACGCCGTTGCCGGAACGCGGACGGCGCAGGCCCTCCAGCGGGGAGCGGGGGCGTGGGGTGCGCGTACCGGGCAGCTTCAGGGCGGTCAGCACGGACACCGAGGCGGCGAACAGGCCGGCCGCGACGTAGGCCGCGAGGGCCGCGTGGTGCTGGTCGAACCAGGCGATGCCGGTGCCCAGCAGGTTGTTGAAGAGGGAGGCGGTGACCAGGGCGGCGGCGGCCAGCGGCAGCGCCACGAAGCCGGTGCGCAGCGACAGGCGGCGCAGCGCGTCCAGGTGGTCCGGCAGCGGCCGCACCGACGCGCCCTCGGGGGGCGGGGCGGGCAGCAGCGCGGGGGCCGCGCTCTCCCGGCACACCGTCCACAGCCGCTCGGCGATGCCGGTGACGAAGGCGGTGGCCAGCAGGACGGTCAGGGCGTTGCCCGGTGTCCAGTCGATCCACAGGGGCGCCACGATCAGCAGCGCGGCCCGCACGCCGTCGGCGCCGACCATGGTCCAGCGCCGGTCGAGCGGGCCGTCCGGGGCGGTGAGCGTGCTCAGCGGGCCGAGCAGGACGGCACCGAAGAGCACGGTGGCCAGCACCCGGGCCCCGAAGACGGTCGCCACTGCGAACGCCGCGCCCCGGTACCCGCCGCCGAAGGAGCCCTGGGTGACGGCCGCCTGGAGGACGAGCACCACCAGCACCAACAGCGCGAGGGCGTCACCGACGCCACTCACGAGCTGCGCGCTCCAGAGGCGGCGCAGGTCGGGTCGGCGCAGCAGTGAACGGACGGCGCGCTCGCGGGAATCCGCGACAAGGGCGTCGTCCGGTGCTGGGTTGGGGGCCGTTGGCTGCTCGGCTCGCGTCATGCGTTCAGCCTATCCGCAGCCACCCACCCCCATGCCCCCCTTGTCCCCACCCCTTCCCTGACCCTCACACCTTGATCCCCTAAGGGGCGTACGCCGGAGCGCGGAACACCCCGGTACCGAGGCCGGTACCGGGGTGTTCGCGAACGCGGAGGGCGGGTGAGGGGATCAGTCCTCGGAGCCGGAGCCCGTCGCCTTCGCCGCCGTCGTCTTCTTGGCGGCCGTCTTCTTCGCCGTGGTCTTCTTGGCGGCCGCCGTCGTCTTCTTGGCCGCCGTCTTCTTGGCGGTGGTCTTCTTCGCCGGGGCCGTCTTCTTGGCGGTGGCCTTCTTCGCCGTCTTCTTGGCGGGCCCCTTCGCCCGCTTCTCGGCGAGCAGCTCGAAGCCGCGCTCGGGGGTGATCTCCTCCACACTGTCGCCGGAGCGCAGGGTGGCGTTGGTCTCCCCGTCGGTGACGTACGGACCGAAGCGGCCGTCCTTGACCACGACCGGCTTGGCGGAGACCGGGTCCTCGCCCAGCTCCTTCAGCGGCGGCTTGGCGGCGGCCCGGCCACGCTGCTTGGGCTGGGCGTAGATCGCCAGCGCCTCTTCCAGCGTGATCGTGAAGAGCTGCTCCTCCGCCGTGAGCGAGCGCGAGTCCGTGCCCTTCTTCAGGTACGGGCCGTAGCGGCCGTTCTGCGCGGTGATCTCCACGCCCTCGGCGTCGGTGCCGACCACGCGGGGCAGCGACATCAGCTTCAGGGCGTCCTCGAGCGTGACCGTGTCGAGCGCCATGGACTTGAACAGCGAGGCCGTGCGCGGCTTGACCGCGTTCTTGCCGGTCTTCGGGGTGCCCTCGGGGAGCACCTCGGTGACGTAGGGGCCGTAGCGGCCGTCCTTGGCGATGATCTGGTGGCCGCTGGCCGGGTCGGTGCCCAGCTCGAAGTCGCCGCTGGGCTTGGCCAGCAGTTCCTCGGCCAGCTCGACGGTCAGCTCGTCCGGCGCCATGTCCTCGGGGACGTCGGCGCGCTGGTGCTGCTCGGTGTCCTTCTCGCCCCGCTCGATGTACGGACCGTAGCGGCCGACGCGCAGCACGATGCCGTCGCCGACCGGGAACGAGGAGACCTCGCGGGCGTCGATCGCGCCCAGGTCGGTGACGAGTTCCTTCAGGCCGCCGAGGTGGTCGCCGTCGCCGTTGCCCGCGTCGGCGGCGGCACCGGTGTGCAGGCCCTCGCCGAAGTAGAAGCGCTTGAGCCACGGCACGGACTGGGCCTCGCCGCGCGCGATGCGGTCGAGGTCGTCCTCCATGCGGGCGGTGAAGTCGTAGTCGACGAGCCGGCCGAAGTGCTTCTCCAGCAGGTTGACCACGGCGAAGGACAGGAAGGACGGCACCAGGGCCGTGCCCTTCTTGAAGACGTAGCCGCGGTCCAGGATCGTGCCGATGATCGACGCGTAGGTCGACGGGCGGCCGATCTCGCGCTCCTCCAGCTCCTTGACCAGGGACGCCTCGGTGTAGCGGGCCGGGGCCTTGGTGGCGTGGCCGTCGACCGTGATCTCGTCGGCGGCCAGCGGGTCGCCCTCGGAGACCTGGGGCAGCCGGCGCTCGCGGTCGTCCAGCTCGGCGTTCGGGTCGTCGGCGCCCTCGACGTACGCCTTCAGGAAGCCGTGGAAGGTGATCGTCTTGCCGGACGCGCTGAACTCGACGTCCCGGCCGTCGGCCGAGGTGCCGCCGATCTTGACGGTGACGCTGTTGCCGGTCGCGTCCTTCATCTGGGAGGCGACGGTGCGCTTCCAGATCAGCTCGTACAGCTTGAACTGGTCGCCGGTCAGGCCGGTCTCGGCGGGGGTGCGGAAGCGGTCGCCGGAGGGGCGGATCGCCTCGTGCGCCTCCTGCGCGTTCTTGACCTTGCCGGCGTAGGAGCGCGGCTGCGGCGGGAGGTAGTCGGCCCCGTACAACTGCGTGACCTGGGCGCGGGCGGCGCCGATGGCCGTCTCGCTCAGCGTCGTGGAGTCGGTACGCATGTACGTGATGTAGCCGTTCTCGTACAGCTTCTGGGCGACCTGCATGGTCGCCTTCGCGCCGAAGCCGAGCTTGCGGCTGGCCTCCTGCTGGAGGGTCGTCGTACGGAACGGGGCGTACGGCGAGCGGCGGTACGGCTTGGACTCCACCGAGCGCACGGAGAACCGGGTGGTCTCCAGGGCGGCGGCGAGCGCGCGGGCGCTTCCCTCGTCGAGGTGGAGGGTGTTGGCGCTCTTGAGCTGCCCCAGGGAGTCGAAGTCGCGGCCCTGGGCGACACGCCGGCCGTCGACGCTCTGGAGGCGGGCGACCAGCGAGGACGGGTCCGAGGCGTCACCGGCGCGGCCGGTGGCGAAGGTGCCGGTCAGGTCCCAGTACTCGGCGGAGCGGAAGGCGATGCGCTCCCGCTCGCGCTCGACGATGAGCCGGGTGGCGACGGACTGGACGCGGCCCGCCGACAGCTTCGGCATGACCTTCTTCCACAGGACCGGCGAGACCTCGTAGCCGTAGAGGCGGTCGAGGATGCGGCGGGTCTCCTGGGCGTCGACCAGCTTCTTGTTCAGCTCGCGCGGGTTGGCGACGGCCTCGCGGATCGCGTCCTTGGTGATCTCGTGGAAGACCATCCGCTTCACGGGGATCTTCGGCTTGAGGACTTCCTGGAGGTGCCAGGCGATGGCCTCGCCCTCGCGGTCCTCATCGGTGGCGAGGAAGAGCTCGACGGAGTCCTTCATCAGGTCCCGGAGCTTCTTGACCTGCGCCTTCTTGTCCGCGTTGATGACATAGATCGGCGCGAAGTCGTGTTCCACGTCCACACCGAGGCGGCGGACCTCACCGGTGTACTTCTCCGGCACCTCGGCGGCGCCGCTGGGGAGGTCCCGGATGTGCCCGACGCTCGCCTCGACCACGTATCCGGGGCCGAGGTAGCCCTTGATCGTCTTCGCCTTGGCAGGGGACTCGACGATGACGAGTCGGCGGCCGCCCTGTGCGGTCTCGCTGGTCGGGGACAACTTCGCTCTTCTCTCCGGTCGGCGCTGGGGTCCTCCCCCGGGCGCTCGTCCCTGGGGTCGCGGCGTATCGGTGGCTGGTGTGACGCTGCGGAGTGTGACGGTACATCCCGCCCCCGTGTCAAACGGGAAAAGCCCACAACGGCCACTCGAACGGTAACCCGACTACCGCCATTCCTGCCGCCCGGAGTACCCGCCGAGCGCTCACCCGATGCCCGGAGCCATCCGCTCCGGCCGTCGCCGCGCCGGTCCGGCCGACGCGGTCAGGGACGCGTCAGGCAGTACGCGGCCAGCCCCAGCGAGACGAGAGCGGAGGCCGTGGCGCACACCGCGGATGCGACCCGGTTCACACCGACGGCGACCGGTTCCGCGCGGCGCACCCGCACCCCGGTCCACACCATCAGAGCCCCTCCGAACAGCGCGAACACCGCTCCCGCGAACACCGCCGGCACGCTCTCCATGATCCGTCCGCCCCTCCCGCGCGCCCCGGCGCGGTCCGCAACTCTCCAGCGCGGGGAGGCTGCCACGCCCGGTGGACGGCGGGGCGACGGCGGGATGAACGGACGGGGCCACCTCTGTCGCCGTCGGGGCGGCACACATCACTTTCCGGCCTTTTTGCCGTTCCGCGCCGTGCCCCCGGCATACGACGATGATCCGGCCGCCCGTCCACCGGACCGGGTACGCCGGGTACGACAACCGGATCAGCCGACGTGTCCCGCCGGTGCGGCTCAGCCGAGCGGTTCCAGGAAGCCCTGCTCCACCAGCAGCCGGATCTGCGCGGGCGTGCGGTCGCGCAGCACCACGGGGTCCTCGCCGACGAGCTGGGCGATGGCGTCCAGGATGACGCCCGCGCTCAGCGAGCCGTCGCACACGCCCGCGAAGCCCGCGCCGATGGTGTCCACCTTCGTCGCCCGGCGCATGCCCCGGTGCTGACGGAGCACCACATGCTCGGGGTCCTCGGCGCCGGGCAGGCCGACCTGCTCCTGCACGACCTCGGCGGCGAGCTTGAAGTGGCCCTCCAGCAGGGCCGCGTCGTCGTGCGCGCGCAGGTGGTCCAGGCGCCCGAAGTGGTCCCGGATGGTGTCCCCGAGCGGCTGCTCGACCGGGTGCGGCCACTCCTCCACGGTGACGGAGGGCTCGGCCGAGCCGGTGCGGCGCAGGGTGATCCAGCCGAAGCCGACCGCCTTCACCTTGCGCGCCTCGAACTCGTCCAGCCACGCGTCGTAGAGCGACTGGTACTCCGCCCGGTCCTCGCGGTGGTCCCCGGCGTCCCTGAGCCACAGCTCGGCGTACTGCGTGATGTCCTGGACCTCGCGCTGCACGATCCACGCGTCGCACCCGCGCGGCACCCAGGAGCGCACCCGGTCCTGCCAGTCCTCCCCCTCCACGTGCTGCCAGTTGGCGAGGAACTGCGCGAACCCGCCCTCGTTCAGCCGCTCCCCGGCCTGCTGGACGAGCGAGCGGCACAGGTCGTCCCCGCTCATCCCGCCGTCGCGGTAGGTGAGCCGGGCGCCGGGCGAGATGACGAAGGGCGGGTTGGACACGATCAGGTCGAACGTCTCGTTGTCCTTGACCGGTTCGAACAGCGAGCCCTCGCGCAGGGCGGCGGCGGGCGCGCCGGAGAGGGCGAGGGTGAGCGCGGTGATGTGCAGGGCGCGCGGGTTGAGGTCGGTGGCGGTGACCCGGGTCGCGTGCTGGGCGGCGTGCAGCGCCTGGATGCCGGAGCCGGTGCCGAGGTCGAGCGCGGCGGCGACGGGGGTGCGCACGGTGATGCCGGCCAGCGTGGTGGAGGCGCCGCCGACGCCGAGGACCACGTCCTCGTCCCGGCTGCCGATGCCGCCCGCCCCGCCGACCGCGCAGCCCAGATCGGACACGATGAACCAGTCCTCGCCGTCGGGTCCGCCGTAGGGGCGGACGTCGACGGTCGCGGCCAGCTCGTCGCCGCCCACGGCCTTGAGCCACCCGGCGGCCACCGCGTCCTCGACGGGCAGTACGTCCGTCAGGCGGGCGCGGGGCACCGGCTGCTGGAGCAGGAACAGCCGCACCAGGGCCTCCAGCGGCGTGTCACCGCGGGTCGCGCGCAGGGCGGGCACGGTCTCGCTGCGGGCGAGCGCCGCGTAGGCGGGGGCGCCGAGCAGGTCGAGCAGGCCGTCCGCGGTGAAGGAGGCGGACAGCAGGGCGTCGCGCAGGCGGGCGGCCGCCTCGGGCCGGTCGGTGGCGGGCAGGGGGGCGGAGCCGGAGTCAGTCACGACCCCATTGTGGCCCGCCGCGCCTTCCCGGGGCCGCCGCGCCCGGCCGTCGTCAGCTCTTGGCGGCGGGCGGTGCCGAGGCGGAGACCTTGCAGCTCTGCTGCTCGGCGATGGCCTCCTTGACGTCGCCCTGCTCCAGGCGCTTCAGCGCCTCGGTGCCGCTGCTGCTCTGGCGGCCGATCTCCTTGGTCTGGTCGGCGACCTCGTGCAGGCCCTTGGCGAACCTGCCCTGGTCCTTGGTGTCCAGCCCGTCGACCTTCTTCTTCAGGTCGCCGTAGGAGGTGGCCAGGCTGTTGAGGTTCTTCACCGCGTCCTGCTGACGCTTGGCCCCGCCGTCGACCCCGGGAGGAGCACCGGCGCCGTTGATGGCGGTGGCGATGGCCTTGTAGCCGTCGGACATGTCCTGGAACGCCTGCGCGTACGTCTCCTTCGCCGTCTTCGGCGGGAGGTCGCTGTCGCTGGCGATCTTGGCGATCCCGGCGTTGGCCGCCTTGATCTTGGTGTACTGCGCGGGCACCGCGTCGCACACCTTCTTCGCCCAGACACCCAGCTTGGGGTCGGGGCCGCCGCCGTCGCTGCCGCATCCCGTCAGCGCCGTTATCAGTACCGCGCCGCCGGACAGGGCGGCCGCGAGCTTCTTGTTCACCGGATCGGTCCCTTCCATGGCTATCGGCCACCGGAATCTACACGGCGGAACGAGACCATCCACACGACCGGTGCCCTATAAGCAGACTTTTGCGGTGTTTCGCACCATGCGAGAGAAGGCTCACGGCCGACAGGCCCGTGCCGGGCGTCCCCACACACGCGGGCGGGCGGCGACGCGTCAGCCCGCGCCGTCCGCCCGCCCGTTGGGGAACCCTTACGGAACCACCGCCGGCGGCGTGGAGTTGGAGACCTCACCGGCGTCCTCGTCGCCCACCGCGATCCCGCGCCGCTTGGACACGTACACCGCGACGACGATCACCAGCAGCGCGAACACCGCGACCAGGACGCGGACGAGCATGCTGCTGCTGTCGCCGTAGGAGAACTTGATGACCGCGGGCGCGATGAGCAGCGCGACCAGGTTCATCACCTTCAGCAGCGGGTTGATGGCCGGGCCCGCGGTGTCCTTGAAGGGGTCGCCGACCGTGTCGCCGATCACGGTGGCCGCGTGGGCGTCGCTGCCCTTGCCGCCGTGGTGGCCGTCCTCCACGAGTTTCTTGGCGTTGTCCCAGGCGCCGCCGGAGTTGGCGAGGAACACCGCCATCAGCGTGCCCGCGCCGATCGCGCCGGCCAGGAAGGCCCCGAGGGCGCCGACGCCGAGGGTGAACCCGATGAAGATCGGCGCCATCACGGCGAGCAGTCCGGGCGTGGCCAGCTCGCGCAGGGCGTCCCGGGTGCAGATGTCGACGACCCGGCCGTACTCCGGCTTCTCCGTGTAGTCCATGATCCCGGGGTGCTCGCGGAACTGCCTGCGCACCTCGAACACCACCGAACCGGCCGACCGCGACACGGCGTTGATGGCGAGCCCGGAGAAGAGGAAGACGACCGCGGCGCCCGCGATCAGGCCGACCAGGTTGTTGGGCTGCGAGATGTCCATCGACAGGGTCAGCGGCGAGCCCGGCCCGCTGAGCCGCTCCCCCACGTCCGCGACGCCGGTGGTGATCGCGTCCCGGTACGACCCGAAGAGGGCCGCGGCCGCGAGGACGGCGGTGGCGATGGCGATGCCCTTGGTGATGGCCTTGGTGGTGTTGCCGACCGCGTCCAGGTCGGTGAGCACCTGGGCTCCGGCGCCCTCGACGTCCGAGGACATCTCGGCGATGCCCTGCGCGTTGTCGGAGACCGGGCCGAAGGTGTCCATGGCCACGATCACGCCGACCGTGGTCAGCAGCCCGGTACCGGCGAGCGCCACCGCGAACAGCGCCAGCATGATCGAGGTGCCGCCGAGCAGGAACGCCCCGTACACACTGAGGCCGATCAGCAGGGCGGTGTAGACGGCGGACTCCAGGCCCAGCGAGATGCCGGCGAGGACGACGGTCGCCGGGCCGGTGAGCGAGGTGCGGCCGACGTCGCGGACCGGGCGGCGGGTGGTCTCGGTGAAGTAGCCGGTGAGCTGCTGGATCACGGCGGCGAGCAGGATGCCGATGGCCACGGCGACCAGCGCCAGCACCCGGGGGTCACCGTCCTTGCCGCTGATCGCCGCGTCGGGCACCCCGGTCAGCTCGGAGTAGCGGCCGGGCAGATAGACGTAGGCGGCGACCGCGACCAGCGCCAGGGAGATCACCGCCGAGACGAAGAAGCCCCGGTTGATGGCGCTCATGCCACTGCGGTCGGCGCGGCGCGGGGCGACCGCGAAGATGCCGATCATCGCGGTGACGACACCGATGGCCGGGACCAGCAGCGGGAAGGCGAGCCCCGCGTCGCCGAAGGCGGTCTTGCCGAGGATCAGCGCGGCCACCAGGGTGACGGCGTACGACTCGAAGAGGTCGGCCGCCATGCCCGCGCAGTCCCCGACGTTGTCGCCCACGTTGTCCGCGATGGTCGCCGCGTTGCGCGGGTCGTCCTCCGGGATGCCCTGCTCGACCTTGCCGACCAGGTCGGCGCCGACGTCGGCGGCCTTGGTGAAGATGCCGCCGCCGACCCGCATGAACATCGCGATCAGGGCGGCGCCGAGGCCGAATCCCTCCAGCACCTTGGGCGCGTCGGCCGCGTAGACCAGCACCACGCAGGAGGCGCCGAACAGGCCGAGGCCGACGGTGAACATGCCGACCACGCCGCCCGTGCGAAATGCGATCTTCATCGCCTTGTGCGAGACGACGGTGAGATCCTTTTCCGCCTCGCCCTCTCCCGGAGTCGCCTCCCGGGCGGCCGCGGCGACACGCACATTGCTGCGTACGGCGAGCCACATGCCGATATAGCCGGTGGCCGCCGAGAAAACCGCGCCGATCAGGAAGAACACCGAGCGTCCGGCCCGCTGATTCCAGTCGTCGGCGGGGAGCAGCAGAAGCAGGAAGAACACCACGACGGCGAAAATGCCGAGCGTGCGCAACTGCCGAGCCAGATATGCCTTCGCGCCTTCCTGGACCGCCTCCGCGATCTCCCGCATGCGTGCGGTGCCCTCGCCCGCCGACAGCACCTGGCGCACCAGGACGCCCGCGACGACCAGCGCCGCGAGGGCCACCGCCGCGATCACGGCGACCAGGGCGCGGTTGCCGTCGGTCAGGACGACGGTCGCGAGGGACGCGGAGTGGGATGCGGAGTGACCCGCCTGACCAGGGATGAGAAGCCCCGCCATTCGTCCTCCTTGACGCTTGGGCCGAGCTCAATCTGTGGACGGACTTGCAACCTGCCCGATGGTGATCCCGACCGGCACGGTAAACAGAATTGCCCGCCCCTAACCCTTTAGCAAACGATCGAGTGGAGGACCAGAGCACGAAACCCGGACGGAGTAATACCCCTGAGGCATGTGAGATCGCTTCTTCCCCGGCGCGATCTGCGGAGGTTTCCGGTCGTGAATTCCTTCACGTATTCGGGGCGGCCGGCGGTTAGGCCGAAAGTGGCCGGAACGGCGCGAGGGGCCCTGCGGTGCAGGGCCCCTCGGACGTCGTGCGGCGCGCGTGGCGCGCGGTTCAGATCAGTACGGTCGGCGGCGGGGTGGCCGGCCAGGACATGCGGATCAGTCCGCCGTTCTCTCCGGTGGTGACCTCGACGTCGTCCACGAGGCCACTGATGACCGCGAGGCCCATCTCGTCCTCCTCGGTCTCCACGTCCGCGTCGGCGGCCGCGCCGCCCGCGACCCGCTCGGCGGGCACGGCGTGCGGGGCTTCGTCGCCGACCTCGATGGAGAACAGCTTCTCCTCCTCGATCAGCGCGACCTTGACCGGCGCGGTGATGCCCACGCTCTGGTGGAGTCCGACCGCGCGGGAGCACGCCTCGCCGACCGCGAGGCGGACCTCGTCGAGTACGGCCTCGTCCACTCCGGCCCTGCGCGCCACCGCGGCCGCCACCAGGCGGGCGGTCCGGACGTGCTCGGGCAGCGCGCTGAAGCGGAGTTCGACGGTGGCCATGCATCCCCCTCGCGTACTACGGGCGTGCGGTGCGGGGCCGGGGCCGCCGAAAGCCCGCACCCCCACGATGAAACTTCCGCGCCCCGGACCGCTGACGGAACCGAGGCGGAGTCGACCGGCGCCCGGACCGCCGAGACGGCCCGGACCCGGCTTACGACCCTGATCAGTCGGTGGCCGCCACCGCTTCCTCGACCGAGGTGTGGATGGGGAACACCTTGGTGAGGCCGGTGATACGGAAAATCTTCAGAATGCGCTCCTGGTTGCAGACCAGACGGAGCGAGCCCTCATGGGCACGCACCCGCTTCAGGCCACCGACCAGCACGCCGAGCCCGGTGGAGTCGAGGAAGTCCACGCCCTCCATGTCGACGACGAGGTGGAAATTGCCGTCGTTCACCAGCTCGACCAACTGCTCGCGCAGCTTGGGCGCGGTGTACACATCGATTTCGCCACCGACCTCGACGACCGTACGATCGCCGACGGTACGGGTCGACAGGGACAGGTCCACGAATCCTCCAGCACCTTGCTATCGAGCGGTCATCCCTCGGGACATCCCGGCTTACGGCCCTTGGAACACTTCGCCAGCCGCCATGGCATTCAATCACTTACCGGCAGGTGTGCACGACGCCTTGGCTCCATTGTCCGTCAAGCCGGTGACACACTCGGTGTCGATGGCCAAGAATCACCGACCCGATCACCCCCAGCCGGACCCGGCGTCCCGCCCGTCTCCGGAGACGGTTCTGCACCGGCTCGCCTCCGGTCCGAGCAGGTCCGCGCGCATCACTCATACGGAGCACTTGCCCCCCCGTGCGGGCCGCCATGCCGTCTGGCCGGACCGGATTCGCGCCGAGGTGATCGCCGCGGTCCAGGAGCGCGGGATCGAGCACCCCTGGGCCCACCAGGCACTCGCCGCCGAGCACGCCCTGGACGGGGACTCGGTCGTCGTCGCCACCGGCACCGCCTCCGGCAAGTCCCTGGCCTATCTGATGCCGGTGCTGTCCGCCCTGCTGGACGGCTCCGAGGCCCCGAACGGCCGGGGCGCCACCGCCCTGTACCTCTCCCCCACCAAGGCCCTGGCCGCCGACCAGTGCCGCGCGGTACGGGAACTCGCCGCACCCCTGGGCAACGCGGTGCGCCCGGCGGTCTACGACGGCGACACCCCGTTCGAGGAACGCGAGTGGGTCCGGCAGTACGCCAACTACGTCCTGACCAACCCGGACATGCTGCACCGGGGCATCCTGCCCTCCCACCCCCGCTGGTCCTCCTTCCTGAAGTCGCTCAAGTACGTCGTCATCGACGAGTGCCACACCTACCGGGGCGTCTTCGGCTCGCACGTCGCCCAGGTACTGCGCCGGCTGCGCCGACTGTGCGCCCGCTACGGCGCGTCGCCCGTCTTCCTGCTGGCCTCCGCCACGGCCGCCGAGCCCTCGGTCGCCGCCCGCCGGCTGACCGGGCTGCCGGTGGTCGAGGTCGCCGACGACGCCTCCCCGCGCGGCGAACTCGTCTTCGCCCTCTGGGAGCCCCCGCTCACCGAGCTGCACGGCGAGAAGGGGGCCCCGGTGCGCCGCACCGCCACCGCCGAGACCGCCGACCTGCTGACCGACCTCACCGTGCAGGGCGTGCGCTCGGTCGCCTTCGTCCGCTCCCGGCGCGGCGCCGAGCTGATCTCGGTCATCGCGCAGGAACGCCTCGCCGAGGTCGACCGCTCCCTGGTCCGGCGTGTCGCCGCCTATCGCGGCGGCTACCTCCCCGAGGAGCGCCGCGCCCTGGAACGCGCCCTGCACTCCGGCGACCTCCTCGGTCTCGCCGCTACCACCGCCCTGGAGCTGGGCGTGGACATCTCCGGCCTGGACGCGGTGGTGATCGCCGGCTATCCGGGCACCCGCGCCTCCCTGTGGCAGCAGGCGGGCCGCGCCGGCCGCTCCGGGCAGGGCGCGCTGGCGGTCCTGGTGGCACGCGACGACCCGCTGGACACCTATCTCGTCCACCACCCGGAGGCCCTGTTCGACCGCCCGGTGGAGTCCACGGTCCTCGATCCGGACAACCCCTACGTCCTCGCCCCGCACCTGTGCGCCGCCGCCGCCGAGATCCCGCTGACCGAGGCCGACCTCGATCTCTTCGGCCCCGTGAGCGCCGATGTGGTGGGCCAGCTGGAGGCCGCGAAGCTGCTGCGCCGCCGCACCCGTGCCTGGCACTGGACGCGCCGGGAACGCGCCGCCGACCTGACCGACATCCGGGGCACCGGCGGGCCTCCGGTGCAGATCGTGGAGGAGGGCACCGGGCGGCTGCTCGGCACGGTCGACGCGGAGGCCGCGCACTCCGCCGTCCACGAGGGCGCGGTCCACCTCCACCAGGGCCGCACCTACCTGGTGCGCTCGCTCGACCTGAAGGACTCGGTCGCCCTGGTCGAGCAGGCCGACCCGCCGTATTCGACCGCCGCCCGCGACACCACGTCCATCGCCGTCCTGGAGACGGAGACGGAGATCCCGTGGGGCTCCGGCCGCCTGTGCCTCGGCTCGGTCGAGGTCACCAACCAAGTGGTCTCCTTCCTGCGCAGACGCCTGATCACCGGTGAGGTGATGGGCGAGACGAAACTCGATCTCCCGCCGCGCACGCTCCGTACCCGCGCGGTGTGGTGGACGGTCACCGAGGACCAGCTCGACGAAGCCCGGATCAACCCGGAGATCCTCGGCGGCGCCCTGCACGCCGCCGAACACGCCTCGATCGGCATGCTGCCCCTCTTCGCCACCTGCGACCGCTGGGACATCGGCGGGGTCTCGGTCCCGCTGCACCCCGACACGCTGCTCCCCACGGTCTTCGTCTACGACGGCCACCCCGGCGGGGCGGGCTTCGCCGAGCGCGCCTTCCACACCGCCCGCGCCTGGCTGACAGCCACCCGCGAGGCCATCGCCTCCTGCGAGTGCGAGGCCGGCTGCCCGTCCTGCATCCAGTCCCCCAAATGCGGCAACGGCAACGAGCCGCTGCACAAGCGGGGGGCGGTGAGGCTTCTTACGACGCTGCTGCGGGGGGCGCCGGAGGAGACGGAGCCGGACGGGAGCGGGGCGGGGGCCGGGGCGGTCGGGGAGGGCGAGGCGGGCTAGTCCGGCTCGTCCGGCTGGGGGCCGGGGCCCTGCGATGCGGGGCCGGGGGCGCGGGGCCGGTGCCCTGCGATGCCTGGGCCGTGGGGCCGGTGCCCTGCGGTGCCGCCTGGGTCCCCGTGCCCGACGGGTCGGGAGGTCCCGCTCTGGCCCGTACCTCCGCCGTGAACGGTCCGTGTCCCGACCCCGCGCTCACGTCCGAGGTCTCGCCGACGAGCGCGCACCGCACCAGCCGCGCACCCTGTGCCGACGCCACCCGCCGCCCCGCGTCGCACGCCGCCTCCGCGCCCTCGGCCCAGTGGTCCGCCGCCGCGAGCGCCGCCAGATCGGCCGCGCCCGCCGCCCGGTGCCGTACGACCACCGCGTGCCCCAGACCGAGCACGGCGCCGAACACCACGCACAGCAGGGCGATCACCCCGAGGCTCCAGACGGTCGCGGAACCCCGGTCGCCCTCCCGGCTCCTCATGGACCCTCCTCCCTGTCCCCCAGCGCCTCCTCGGCGGCGGCCACGGCCTCCTCCCGCACCTCGAACGGCAGCCCCGTCAGCACCGGCGGCCTCGCCGTCACCGTCACGCGGACCTGCTCGCCCTCGCGGGCGACGACGACCGTCGCCCCACCCGGTGCCGCCTCTCTCGTCAGCCGGACCACTGCCTCGGGCGGGTCCTGGCGGGCGGCGGCCCGCGCCCCGGTGCGGGCGGCGTCCACGCACTGGATCTGGGCGGCCACGGCGAGCAGCCCCCAGACCAGCGCCATGGTGAACGCCACCAGCACCGACAGCACCACGGCCGCCTCCGCCGTCACGAACCCCTGGTCCGCGCCCCGTTCACATGCGCGCACTGAGCGCTCGTTTCACGATGCCCTGGAGTTCCGCCTTGACCTGGCCGCTGGTGACGACCTCGTAGAGCAGCAAGGCGAATCCGACCGCCGCGATGATCCCCATGGCGTACTCGGAGGTCACCATCCCGGCGTCCTTGCGGCACCGCTTCCGCAGCAGCGCCCATGCCCTGCCGGCTTTCTCTCGCATCTCAAGTTCCTTTCACTGAAGCTCGGTTGTCGTTGTCGTTGTCGTTGTCGTGCGCGTCGGTCCGGTCGGTCAGGGCCCACCTCCTCCCAGCGCGCCGCCCGCGAGGCCGATCACCACGGGCAGCACGCCGACCGCGATGAAGGCGGGCAGGAAGCACAGCCCGACCGGCGCCGAGATCAGTACGGCCGCCCGGCGCGCCCGGACCGTGGCCGCCCGTATCGACTCCGCCCGCGCGTCCGAGGCGAGCCGGGCCACGGGTTCGGCCGCCGGGAGCCCCGACCGGTCGGCCCGCTCCAGCAGACGGGCGAGTGCTCCGGCGCCGGGCAGGGCGGTCAACCGGGCCCAGGCGTCCGCCGGTTCACCGCCGAGGCGGGCTTCCGCCGCACCCCGTGCCAGCGCGTCGCCGACCGGCCCTCCGAGTGCCTCCCCGACCGCCTGGGCGGCGACCACCGGACCCGCCCCGGCCTCGATGCAGGCGGCCAGCAGCTCGGCGGCCAGCGGGAGTTGGCGAGAGGCGGCGACCGTGTCGAGAAGCTCCACCGCAGGCCGTACCGCCGCCCGGTGTTCCTGCCACCGCCACAGCGCCGCACCGGCCCCGATTCCCGCCAACGCCCCGAAGACCCCGCCGACGACCACCCACGCCCCGCACCCGGCCCCGGCCACCGGCAGCCACTTCCGGGCCGCGTCGGCGACCGCGAGGGAGCGGCCGGCCCCGGGTGGCTCCACGGCCAGCACCGCCGCCAACCTTCTTCGTGCCAGCTGCCGTTGCCGCACCTGCTCCAGCCGCCGGACCGCCCAGCCGAGGGCTGCGGTCATCCCCACGGCCACCCCCAGGCTGTGGACGAACTCCCCGCTCATGCCGCCTCAGCTCCCCGCACGATCCGGACCGCCCACCAGAGCCCGGCGCCCTCGAACACGGCTCCCGCCACCAGACAGCCCAGCCCGGCCCCGGTGTGCAGCAGCACCCGTAGCGGATCGGCGCCCATGGCCGCGCCCAGCAGCAGCCCGAACAGGGGCAGCACCGCCAGCAGCAGGGCCGTGGCGCGAGCGCCGGACAACTGGGCGCGCAGGTCGGCACGTTGGTCGCGTTCCGCGCGCAGGGCACCGTCCAGCCGGTCGAGTCCCGCCGCCAGACCCGCGCCCTGGTCCACCGCCACCCGCCAGCAGGCGGCCAGCCCCAGCAGCCCTTCGGCACCCGGCTGCCGGGCCGCAACGGCGAGCGCGCCCGGGACATCGCCCCCGAACCGCGCAGCCGCGAGCGCGGCCGCCTGTGCCTCGCCCAGGCCCCCGGAGTCCCGCTCGGCCCGCAGCAGGGCCTCACCGGGCTGCTGACCGGCGCGGACCTCCCCGGCGAGCACCCCGCACAGGGCGATCACCGCGTCCGCCCGGCCTTCCCGCACCAGCCGGGCCCGCCGCGCCTTCCCCACCCGGCGCAGCACCGGCACCCCGGCGGCCCCCGCCACCACCGGGACGACCGAGGCCCCCAGCAGCGCCAGCACCAGCCCCGCCACGAGCGACCACCACTCGGCGCCCACCCGGTCGTGCAGTCGCCGCAGCTCGCCGAGACCCCGCTCCCAGGGCGTCGGCCCGGGGTCCACCACTCCACCGCCCGCGAACAGCAGCCTCGCCCGTCGCACCCCCTGATGCCGCGCGTTCAGCGCCCAGGCCACGCCCCCGGCGCAGGCCAACCCCGCACCCAGCACCGTCTCTCCGACACCGACGTCAGCCACGGCAGGCCACCTCACTCCGATCGTGCAGCCACCGCAGCTCACCGAGACCCCGCTCCGAAGGCGCCGGCCCCGCGCTGACCAACCCGCCGCCCGCGAAAGGCAGCCCTGTCTCTCCCACACCGACGTCAGCCATCACCGATTCCCTCGCCCCCAGCTCCCTCGGACAGCAACTCCCGCAGCCGCTCCCACCCGCGCTCCGGCACGAAGGCCCGCTCGCCCCACCGCAGCGCCGGCACCGTCCGCACCAGCCCCGAGGTGTCCCGCTCCAGCACATGGACCTCGGCGATCCGGCGCCGCCCGGCCCGGTCGCGTACCAGGTGGATCACCACCGAGAGCGCGGCCGCCAACTGGCTGTGCAGCGCGGCCCGGTCGAGCCCGGCCGCCGTGCCCAGTGCCTCCAGGCGGGCCGGGACGTCGGCGGCCGCGTTGGCGTGCACGGTGCCGCAGCCGCCCTCGTGGCCGGTGTTGAGCGCGGCCAGCAGATGCACCACCTCGGGGCCGCGCACCTCCCCGACGACCAGCCGGTCGGGCCGCATCCGCAGCGCCTGCCGGACGAGGTCCTCCAGCGTCACCAGCCCGGCGCCCTCCTGGTTGGCGGGCCGGGTCTCCAGCCGGACGACATGCGGGTGGTCGGGACGCAGCTCGGCCGAGTCCTCGGCCAGCACGATCCGCTCACCGGGGCCGACCAGCCCGAGCAGGGCGCTCAGCAGCGTCGTCTTCCCGGTGCCGGTGCCGCCGCTGACCAGGAAGGAGAGCCGGGCCGCCATCAGCGCCCGCAGCAGCCCCTCCCCGCCCGGCGGCAGCGTGCCCGCGCGGGCCAGCTCGCCGAGGGTGAACGCGCGGGGCCGGACCACACGCAGCGACAGGCAGGTGCAGCCGACCGCCACCGGGGGCAGTACCGCGTGCAGCCGGGTCCCGTCGGGGAGGCGGGCGTCGGCCCAGGGGCGGGCGTCGTCCAGGCGGCGTCCGGCGACGGCGGCCAGCCGTTGCGCGAGCCGTCGGACCGCCGGGGCGTCGGGGAAGGTGACCGGCGTCAGTTCCAGGCCGCCGCCCCGGTCGACCCACACCCGGTCCGGCGCGGTGACCAGCACGTCGGTGACGCTCGGGTCGGCCAGCAGCGGCTCCAGCGGGCCGGAGCCGACGAGTTCGGAGCGCAGGTGCTCGGCCGCGCCCAGGACCTCGGCGTCGCCCAGCACCCGGCCCTGTTCGCGCAGGGCCTGCGCCACGCGCGCGGGGGTGGGTTCGGCGCCGCTCTCGGCGAGGCTGCGCCGGACGCCGTCGAGGAGGGCCGCGCCGTCGGCCGGGCCGAGCCCGAGTCCGGGAAGCGTCATCGGGGGCCTCCCGCCTCGGTCAGCGCCTGCTCCCAGAAGGCGGCGCAGAACCGGGACAGCGGGCCGCGTCCGCTCGCGCCGGGCGGTCTGGCGGTACCCCGGGGCCGCAGCAGCGCGGGCTCGACGGGCACGGTGCCGATCAGCGGCAGCCCGAGCAGCCGGGCCACCTCCTCCTCGTCCAGCCCCGGTCCGTACGGCCCTCTGACCGCGACCCGCAGGTCCCGCACGACCATGCCCATCGCGGAGGCGACCCGGCCGGCCGCCGCCAGCGCGCGCAGCTCCGCCGGCACGACGAGCACCGCCATGTCGAGCTGGGCCAGGGCCTCCGCGACCCCGTCGTCCAGGCGGCGCGGGAGGTCGACGACCACCGTTCCGCCGCGCCGCCGGGCGGCGGCGAGCACCGCGCGGACGGCCTGGGGCGGTACCGCCACGCAGTCGCCCCGGTCCCAGCTCAGGACGCGCAGCGCGTGCAGTTCGGGCAGCGACTCCTCCAGGGCGCCCCCGCCGACCCTGCCGCGCGAGGCGGCGAAGGCGGGCCAGCGCAGCCCCTGTGCCGTCTCACCGCCGAGGAGCACGTCGAGTCCGCCGCCGAGCGGGTCGGCGTCCACCAGGAGGGTCCGCAGTCCCTGGTGGGCGGAGGTGACGGCGAGAGCGCAGGCCAGGGTGGAGGCCCCGGCGCCGCCCCGGCCGCCGATGACGCCGACGGTGAGGGCGGGACGGCCGACGCCCTCCGCCACGTCGGCGATCCGGTCGATGAGCCACTGCTCACCGTCGGGCAGCATCAGCACATGGTCGGCGCCGATCCCGACCGCGCGTTTCCACACGTCCGGGTCGTCCTGGTCCCGGCCGACCAGGACCACTCCGCGCCGCCGCGCGGCTCCGCGCACCCGGCGGGCCGCGTCGTCACCGACCAGGACGAGCGGCGCGCCGTCCCATCCCCCGCCGTGGTCCGGGACTCCGTGGTGGACCTCGGGTGTGGCGCCGGCCGCCGCGCACAGGCGCAGCAGGTCGTCGAGGAGCGCCGCGTCCTCGGTGACGATGAGCGGCCGTCCCGGTCGTCCGGCCGTGGCCGGAGGCGGATCGTGCGCGACGGTTCCGGTCATGGTGTTCCCCCTTCACTGCGACTTCCGCGCCGCTCTCTCGGCCGCGCGATTGCTGGAGATGTGGAGAACCGGTAAAGGTCTCCATATGAACGGCCGACAGAAACCGGCCATACACACTCCGCATTGCGATCCGGCCATGAACGGGCCCGGATCTGGAGCGCTGGAATCACGATGGGGCGAACCGCGAAATCGTGTGGATCTTGGTCAAAAACTGTGGACGGCGGAGCGCCTGTGAATAACTTCGTCACTCATACCGGTGACACCGGCACGCACTGTGTACGAGTTTCCGAGCGCACCCTGATGATTACCGTACGTAATCAATCATGGGCATGACGAAAGGGCGGCCGCAGCCGCCCGGTGCCGGTTCCGTACCGGCCGAATGGGGAGGAAAACGCGTCCGGACATGCGACGACCCCCGCCGGGGGGGAGAGCGGGGGTCGTCCCCACGGCCGACTCGGGGGGGGGAGGAGTCGGACCGGGGTTAGCACGGTCGCGAACGATCCGTGACTTCCATGGTGTACCCGAGAGGCTTCTCAGGCAAACCCACACGCCACACCTTACGCCGAATGGTGGGCGCCTATGCTCAGTGACGTGGAAAACCACTCCTTGCCTCGCGCAGCGGCCTTCTTCGACCTGGACAAGACGGTCATTGCGAAGTCCAGCACGCTCACCTTCAGCAAGTCCTTCTACCAAGGCGGACTGATCAACCGCAGAGCGGCCTTGCGCACCGCATATGCCCAGTTCGTGTTCCTGGCCGGCGGTTTGGACCATGACCAGATGGAGCGCATGCGGGAGTACCTCTCCGCGCTCTGCCGGGGCTGGAACGTGCGCCAGGTCCAGGAGATCGTGGCCGAGACCCTGCACGACCTGATCGACCCGATCATCTACGACGAGGCCGCCTCCCTGATCGAGGAGCACCACTCGGCGGGCCGGGACGTCGTGATCGTGTCCACCTCGGGCGCGGAGGTCGTGGAGCCGATCGGCGAACTGCTCGGCGCCGACCGGGTGGTGGCCACCCGCCTGGTGGTCGGCGAGGACGGCTGCTTCACCGGCGAGGTGGAGTACTACGCGTACGGCCCCACCAAGGCCGAGGCGATCCGGGAGCTGGCCGCCTCCGAGGGGTACGACCTCGACCGCAGCTTCGCCTACAGCGACTCGGCCACCGACGTGCCCATGCTCCAGGCCGTCGGCCACCCGCACGCCGTCAACCCCGACCGCGCGCTGCGCCGCGAGGCCGTATCGCGCGGCTGGCCGGTGCTGGAGTTCCGCAAGCCGGTCCGGCTCAAGCAGCGCCTGCCCTCGCTGCACGCGCCCCGCCCGGCGGTCGTCGCGGCGGCGGCACTGGGCGCGGCGGCCGCGACCGCGGGCCTCGTCTGGTACGCCAGCAGGCGCCGGGGCACGGCCGTCTGATCTCCTCTTCACCCCTGTCCGGTTCGACCCTGTTTGAAGTCAAAAGTAAAGAAGTGCGGGCAGGGGTTTCCCTCGTCACGAGGTTGCAGTACAAAGGATTCACGGCCTGCGGGACCTGAGGACATCCGAGAGGATTCCCTACCACTACGCATTTGGGCCCCACGGACCTCGCATGAACACCGGGCACCCACGCGACGTCGGACCGTCGATTACGGGCCTGCTACACCAGGGCCGGGCAAAGACCCCGACCTGATGAGCAACATATCGAGGACGCTTGGTAACCCGGTGAACATGCCAGCGGCGGTACGAGGACACTTCGTACCGCCGCAACCATGTGTGAGGGGTCAGGCCGCTCCGCGCTGGAGGGCCTCGCAGACCGCCGTCGACTCGCGCGCGCCCAGTTCGACCGCGCGGCCGCAGTGGGCGATCCAGGCCGCCATGCCGCCGGGGGTGCCGGAGACATAGCCGTCGAGCGCGGCGAGGTAGGAGGCGCGGCCCAGTTCGGCGTGGCCGACCTCGGCGGGGCACACCGACTTCGGGTCCAGGCCGCTGCCGATCAGGACGATCCGCTCGGCCGTGCGCGCCACCAGCCCGTTGTGCGAGGTGAAGGGGCGCAGCGCGAGGATCTCGCCGTGCACCACGGCGGCCGTCACCAGCGCGGGCGCGGAGGACCCGGCGATGACCAGCTCCGCGAGGCCGTCCAGGCGTCCGGACACCTCCGGGGCGTCCGGCAGCGGCAGTTCGATGAGCGGCTCGTCGGCGAGTTCGCCCGCCCGGCGCGGCCGGCCGACCTCGTCGGTGTCGCTCGCGGCGGCCACCATGTGCAGCCGGGCCAGCACCCGCAGCGGGGACTGCCGCCAGATGGACAGCAGTTGCCCGGCCTCGGCGGTGAGCCTCAGGGCCGCGCCCATGACGCGCGCCTCGTCGCCGGTGCTGAAGTCGGTGCGGCGGCGCACCTCCTCCAGGGCCCAGTCGGCGCCGGACAGTGCCGCCGAGCCGCGCGCGCCGCGCAGGGCCGCCTCGGAGGTGATGGCATTGCTGCGACGGCGCATGATCCGGTGTCCGTACACCCGGTCCACGGCCTTGCGCACGGACTCCACGGAGTCGGCCACGCCGGGCAACGAGCCCAGGGCCGCAAGGGGATCTGCGGTCGCTCCTGTCGTACTCATGAGGTCGACCCTACGCGCCCCCGCCTTTTGCCGACCGTCACCCCTTCTTCGGCCTTCACACCCCTCGAAGGAGTGATGTTCACGGCCTTCCTGGCACATACAGCTACGAGCTGACTACCCTTCGTGAACATGAAAATTGCTTTCGTCGGGAAGGGCGGCAGCGGCAAGACCACGCTCTCCTCCCTCTTCATCCGCCATCTCGCCGCCGCCGGCGCCCCGGTGGTCGCGATCGACGCGGACATCAACCAGCACCTCGGGCCCGCGCTCGGCCTCGACGAGGACCAGGCGGCGGCGCTGCCCGCCATGGGCGACCGGCTGCCGCTGATCAAGGACCATCTGCGCGGCACCAACCCGCGCATCGCCTCCGCCGAGACGATGATCAAGACCACCCCGCCCGGCACGGGTTCGCGGCTGGTCCGGATCAGCGAGCCCGACGCGATCTACGACGCCTGCGCGCGTCCGGTGGAACTCGACGGCGGCGCCGTCCGTCTGATGGTCACCGGCCCCTTCACCGAGGCCGACCTGGGGGTGGCCTGCTACCACTCCAAGACCGGAGCGGTGGAGCTGTTCCTGAACCACCTCGTCGACGGCCCCGGCGAGTACGTGGTGGTCGACATGACCGCCGGCTCGGACTCCTTCGCCTCGGGCATGTTCACCCGCTTCGACATGACGTTCCTCGTCGCCGAGCCGACCCGGAAGGGGGTGTCCGTGTACCGCCAGTACAAGGAGTACGCCCGCGACTTCGGCGTCACCCTGAAGGTCGTCGGCAACAAGGTCCAGGGTCCGGAGGACGTCGACTTCCTGCGCGAGGAGGTCGGGGACGACCTGCTGGTGACGGTCGGCCACTCCGACTGGGTGCGCGCCATGGAGAAGGGGCGCCCACCCCGCTTCGCCCTGCTGGAGAACGGCAACGTCCGCGCGCTGGAGACGCTCCGGGACGCCGCCGACGCGACGCACCGGCTGCGGGACTGGGAGCGGTACACCCGGCAGATGGTCCACTTCCATCTGCGCAACGCCCAGTCGTGGGGCAACGAGCGCACCGGGGCCGACCTGGCGGCGCAGATCGACCCCGGCTTCGTGCTCGGCGAGAGCGTGGCGGCTCCCGCCTGACGCATGCGCGTGATTCCCGCGGGCTGCCGGCTACTGCTTGGCGGCCGGCGCGCCGGGGACGCCCTTCGGCGCCGGGGCCGGGCGGCCGGAGAGCAGGGACGCCCAGCCCTGCTTGGGCGTCTCGCCCACCTCCAGGGTGCGCAGCTTGGCCAGGGTCTGCGGGTCCTGGGCGTCCAGCCAGTCGGTCAGCTCGTGGAACGAGACGCAGCGGACGTCGGGCTTGTTGCACACCTTCTTGACGACGTCCTCCACGGCGCGCATGTACGTGCCGCCGTTCCAGGACTCGAAGTGGTTGCCGATGATCAGGGGCGCGCGGTTGCCGTCGTAGGCGCGGTCGAAGCCCTTGAGGAGGCCGTCACGCATCTCGTCGCCCCACAGGGCGAACTTGTCGGGGTCGCCCTGGGTTTGGGTGCCGGACTGGTTGACCATGAAGTTGTAGTCCATGGTGAGCTGCTCGAAGGTGTGGCCGGGGAAGGGCACGAGCTGCATGGAAAGGTCCCAGAGACCTTCCTTCTTCTTCGGCCAGACCTGGTTGTTGACGCCGCTGGAGTCATAGCGGAAGCCCATCTGGCCGGCCGCCTTGACGAAGTTCTTCTGCCCTTCCAGGCAGGGGGTGCGGGCGCCGATGAGTTCCTTGTCGTAGTCGAAGGGCAGCGGCGAGGACTTCTTCAGGCCCGAGTTGGTCTTCCAGGTCTTCACGAACTCCTTGGCCTGGTTGATCTCGCTCTTCCACTCGGCCACGGACCACTGGCCGCCCCCGCCGTCGGGACCGCAGAAGTGGCCGTTGAAGTGGGTGCCGATCTCGTTGCCCTCCAGCCAGGCGAGGCGGGCCTGCTTGGCGGTGTCGGCGATGCCCTGCTCGTCGTTGAAGCCGATGTCGGAGCGGCCCGGCGAGTGCTGCGGCGGCTTGTAGAGGTCCCGCTTCTCCTCGGGCAGCATGTAGACGCCGCTGAGGAAGAACGTCATGTTGGCGTGGTTGTCCTTGGCGACCTTGCGGAAGTGCGAGAACAGCTTCTGGCTGTCCTCACCCGCGCCGTCCCAGGAGAACACCACGAACTGCGGCGGCTTCTGACCGGGCTTCAGCTTCTCGGGCCTGACCAGGTGCGGCTGCGCGCCGGTGTACGCGGTGGAGCCGTCGCCGATCAGCCGGACGACGCTCTTGGGGGCCGGGGCGCCCTTCTGCGGGCCGGGCGCGCCCTCCCGTGCCCCGTCGGAGCCGGCGGCGCAACCGGCGAGGGACGCCGCACCGGCAGCGGCGACCATGGCACAGACGGCGATCCTCTGGGTGGCGGCCATGTTCCGCCCACCTTCTTCCTTCTCTCGGGCGAACTGTCAGGCGAACGCCGATGAGGGCGTTTTCTGGTGATCCGCCGGATTCCTCCTGGCGGCGCCGTCAAATTCGCATGGGGTCGAGAAGGAATTAGTACGACAAGCCGATGAAATGCCCGCTTCACTCGGCCGAGTGCACATATGTGCCATTTGCCGCGAAAAGCTATGCCGCGTCTTTACTCTGGATTACGGTCTGTTTACCGAACGTTGAAGCATCCCGCCGCTGCACGCCGTGACCCACGGCCGCGACCGAACACCCCGCCCCTGAGCGGAACCCCACAGACCGCGACCGCGCTGCCCCGGAGGAGACGGGAACATGTCAGCCTGCGCCCCACCCCGTAACGAGCACTCCCCGCCCACCACCCCACCGCCCCGGCGCCGCCGTTTCCGCGTCGGGAGCGCCGATGTCTCCGCGTCCGTCGCGGTGTTCCTCATCGCCCTGCCGCTCTCGCTCGGCATCGCCCTGGCCACCGGCGCCCCGCTCCAGGCGGGCCTGGTCGCCGCCGCGGTCGGCGGGATCGTCGCCGGCCGGATCGGCGGCTGCCCGTTGCAGGTCAGCGGGCCCGCCGCCGGTCTGACCGTGGTCACCGCCGACCTCATCCACCAGTACGGCTGGCGGGCGACCTGCGGCATCACCGTCCTCGCCGGAATCGCCCAGCTCGGCCTCGGCTGCATGAAGGTGGCGCGCGGCGCGCTCGCCGTCAGCCCGGCGGTCGTGCACGGCATGCTCGCCGGGATCGGCATCACCATCGCCGTGGCCCAGGTGCACATCGTGCTCGGCGGCCGGCCGGACAGCTCCGTCCTCACCAACCTGCGCGCGCTCCCCGCGCAGTTGGCCCGTCTCGACCCGGCCGCCCTGGTGATCAGCGCCCTGACGCTGACCCTGCTGTTCGCCTGGCCCCGCATCCCGGACCCCGTGGGCAGCCTGCTGCGCAAGGTGCCGGCCGCGCTGGTCGCCGTCGTCGGGGCCACCGCGGCGGCGGCGCTGACCGGGCTCACCCTGCCCCGCGTCGATCTGCCGTCCTGGCGCAGCCACGCGCTGGCCGGACTCCCCCAGGGTCCGACGCTCGGCATCGTCGCCGCCGTGCTCACCACCACGCTGGTGTGCAGCGTGCAGTCGCTGCTCGGCGCGGTGGCCGTGGACAAGCTGGCGGCCGGCCATACCGGCTCCGCGCGCGTGGGGCGTTCCGACCTGGACCGTGAACTGCTCGGCCAGGGCGCGGCCAACATCGTCTCCGGCGCTCTCGGCGGACTGCCGGTCGCGGGAGTGGCCGTACGCAGCACGGCGAACGTCAACGCGGGCGCGGTCAGCCGGAACTCCACGATGCTGCACGGCGCTCTCGTGGTGATCGCCACCCTGCTGCTGGTCCCCGTCCTGGAGCAGATCCCGCTCGCCTCACTGGCCGCCCTGGTGATGGCCGTCGGCATCCAGATGGTGTCCCTGAACCACATCCGCACGGTGACCCGGCACCGCGAGGTGCCGGTGTACGTCGTGACCACTCTCGGCGTGGTCTGCCTCAACGTCCTGCAGGGCGTGCTCCTCGGCATCGCCGTGGCCGTCGCCCTCGCCCTGCACCGCCTCACCCACACCCGCATCACGCACGGGGAGCGGGAGGGGGCCCACCACATCCGGGTGAGCGGCCAGTTGACGTTCCTCGCCGTGCCCCGGCTCAGCAGAGCCCTGCACCGCGTCCCCCACGGCACGCGCGCCGTCGTCGAGCTGGACGGCTCCTTCATGGACCACGCGGCGTACGAGGCGCTCCAGGACTGGCGGACCTCCCACACCGCGCGGGGCGGCACCGCCGAACTGAAGGACCGCCGCACCGGGGTGAGCGCGGGCACCCCGCCCTCCACCGTCTGCCGCTGCCGCCCCTGGACCCCCTGGCGCAACCACCGGTGCGCCCTGCCCACGGCACCCGGGCGCCAGGACGGGGCCGGCACCACGGGCGCCCCCCGCCCCGACACCCATGAACTCGCCCGTGGCATCAGCTCGTTCCAGCGGAACACCGCCCCGCTGGTGCGGGAGGAGCTGGCCCGGCTGGCCAAGGAGGGGCAGCGGCCCTCGCAGCTCTTCCTCACCTGCGCCGACTCCCGGCTCGTCACCTCGATGATCACCGCCAGCGGCCCCGGCGACCTGTTCGTGGTGCGCAACGTCGGCAATCTGGTCCCACCCCCCGGCGAGGAGCACGCCGACGACTCGGTGGCCGCCGCCATCGAGTACGCGGTGGAGGTGCTCGGGGTCAGGTCGATCACCGTGTGCGGGCACTCCGGGTGCGGGGCGATGCAGGCCCTGCTCGCCGCCGAGCCCGGCGCCGCCCCGACCCCGCTGCGCCGGTGGCTGCGGCACGGGGAGCCGAGCCTGGCCCGGCTGGCGGAGGGGCGTCCGGAGCGGCCCCGGCTCGCCCCGCGCCCGGCTGCCGACGCGGTGGAGGAGCTGTCGCTGGCCAATGTGGTGCAGCAGTTGGCGCATCTGCGGGCGCACGAGTCGGTCGCACGCGCCCTCGCGGCCGGCCGGCTGGAGCTGCACGGCATGTACTTCCACGTCGGAGAGGCGCGGGCGTACCTGCTGGGCGACGACGGAGACGAGGCGGAGGCGGCGGTGTTCCACGACGTCAGAGAGGACGCCAGGGACGACGTGCGAGGGGTGCCGGAGGTGGGCAGCTTGGTCTGAGCGGCCACCCGCGCGGGGACCGCAGAAAGGTCTAAACCAATTCTGCGGTCCACCCTTGTCATCAGCCCCGACGTCTGATGAGGTGTGGCCTGGGACACAACGGACACCCTGGGAAAGGGAGATGTCGTGAGCAACGAGAGCCTGGCCAACCTCTTGAAGGAGGAGCGACGCTTCGCGCCGCCGGCCGACCTGGCCGCGAACGCCAACGTCACGGCCGAGGCGTACGAGCAGGCCGCGGCGGACCGGCTCGGTTTCTGGGCCGAGCAGGCCCGCAGGCTGAGCTGGGCCAAGGAGCCGACGAAGACGCTGGACTGGTCGAACCCGCCGTTCGCCAAGTGGTTCGAGGACGGCGAGCTGAACGTCGCCTACAACTGCGTGGACCGGCACGTGGAGGCCGGGAACGGCGACCGGGTCGCCATCCACTTCGAGGGCGAGCCGGGCGACAGCCGCTCCATCACCTACGCCGAGCTGAAGGACGAGGTCTCCAAGGCGGCCAACGCGCTGCTGGAGCTGGGTGTCCGCAAGGGCGACCGGGTCGCCATCTACATGCCGATGATCCCCGAGACCGCAATCGCCATGCTGGCCGCCGCCCGCATCGGCGCCGCGCACTCGGTGGTCTTCGGCGGCTTCTCGGCCGACGCGCTGGCCACCCGCATCAAGGACGCGGACGCCAAGGTCGTCATCACCGCCGACGGCGGCTACCGCCGGGGCCAGCCGTCCGCGCTCAAGCCCGCCGTGGACGACGCGGTCGCCAAGGCCGAGGGCACCGTCGAGCACGTGCTGGTGGTGCGCCGTACCGGGCAGGACGTGGCGTTCGACGCCGAGCGGGACGTGTGGTGGGACGAGCTGGTCGGGCGCCAGTCGGCCGAGCACACCCCGGAGGCGTTCGACGCGGAGCACCCGCTGTTCATCCTCTACACCTCCGGCACCACGGGTAAGCCCAAGGGCATCCTGCACACCTCCGGCGGCTACCTCACGCAGACCGCCTACACCCACTGGGCGGTGTTCGACCTCAAGCCGGAGACCGACGTCTACTGGTGCACGGCCGACGTCGGCTGGGTCACGGGCCACTCGTACATCGTGTACGGCCCGCTGGCCAACGGCGCGACCCAGGTGATGTACGAGGGCACCCCGGACACCCCGCACCAGGGCCGCTTCTGGGAGATCGTCGAGAAGTACCGCGTCTCGATCCTCTACACCGCGCCGACCGCGATCCGGACGTTCATGAAGTGGGGCGACGAGATCCCCGCGCAGTTCGACCTGAGCTCGCTGCGCGTGCTCGGTTCGGTGGGCGAGCCCATCAACCCCGAGGCGTGGGTCTGGTACCGCAAGAACATCGGCGCCGACCGCACCCCGGTCGTGGACACCTGGTGGCAGACCGAGACCGGCGCGATGATGATCTCGCCGCTGCCGGGCGTCACCGAGACCAAGCCCGGTTCCGCGCAGCGCCCGCTGCCCGGCATCAGCGCCACCGTCGTCGACGACGAGGCGAACGAGGTGCCGAACGGGGGCGGCGGCTATCTGGTCCTCACCGAGCCGTGGCCGTCGATGCTCCGCACCATCTGGGGCGACGACCAGCGCTTCCTGGACACCTACTGGTCGCGCTTCGAGGGCAAGTACTTCGCCGGCGACGGCGCCAAGAAGGACGACGACGGCGACATCTGGCTGCTCGGCCGGGTGGACGACGTGATGCTGGTGTCGGGCCACAACATCTCCACCACCGAGGTGGAGTCGGCGCTGGTGTCGCACCCGGCGGTCGCCGAGGCGGCCGTGGTGGGCGCCGCCGACGAGACGACCGGGCAGGCCATCGTCGCGTTCGTCATCCTGCGCGGCTCGGCCGCCGAGGACGAGAAGCTGGTCGCCGAGCTGCGCGACCACGTCGGCGCCACCCTCGGCCCGATCGCCAAGCCCAAGCGCGTGCTGCCGGTCGCGGAGCTGCCCAAGACCCGCTCCGGCAAGATCATGCGCCGGCTGCTGCGGGACGTGGCGGAGAACCGCCGGCTCGGAGACGTCACCACCCTGACCGACTCCACGGTCATGACGCTCATCCAGTCCAAGCTGCCGTCCTCCTCCAGCGAGGACTGAGCCGAGGCGGACAGAGGGTGCCCCGGCGACCGCGCCGGGGCACCGGCCTGCCAGATCATCTGATCTTAGGTAAAGTAAACAAAGTACGGCACGAGTCCGTGCCTCAAGGTGCGCCGGGAAGTCTGGTCGGCAAGCGTTCTGTCATGCCCACCAGCCGGAGGTCTTCACCGTGGCCGCGCCCCGCACCCCCAGCCCCGCCCGTAAGGCGCTCTCCCGCCTGTCCCTGCCGGAGCGGACCGCCGTGGCGGACGCGTTGCGCACCGAGACCGTGGGCGGTGTCCTGCTGCTCGCCGCCGCCGTCGCGGCGCTGATCTGGGCCAACATCCCCGCGCTGAGCCCCGCGTACACGGCCGTCAGCGACTTCCACCTCGGCCCCGCCGCCCTCGGCCTGGACCTCTCCGTCGCCCACTGGGCGGCCGACGGCCTGCTCGCGGTGTTCTTCTTCGTCGCCGGGGTCGAGCTGAAGCGGGAACTGGTGGCCGGCGACCTGCGCGACCCCAAGGCTGCCGTCCTGCCCGTGGTGGCCGCGCTGTGCGGGATGGCCGTACCCGCGCTGGTCTACACGCTGACCAGCCTCACCGGTGGCGGCTCCCTGGCCGGCTGGGCGGTGCCGACCGCCACCGACATCGCCTTCGCGCTCGCCGTCCTCGCGGTCATCGGCACCTCGCTGCCCAGCGCGCTGCGCGCCTTCCTGCTGACCCTCGCCGTGGTCGACGACCTCTTCGCCATCCTGATCATCGCGGTCTTCTTCACCGGCCGGATCAATTTCGCCGCGCTCGGCGGTGCCGTCGCCGCCCTCGCCCTGTTCTGGCTGCTCCAGCGCAAGGGCGTGCGCGGCTGGTACGTCCATCTGCCGCTGGCACTGGTGATCTGGGCGCTGATGTACAACAGCGGCGTCCACGCCACCATCGCCGGTGTGGCGATGGGCCTGATGCTCCGCTGCGTCACCCGTGAGGGTGAGGAGCGGTCGCCGGGTGAACGGCTGGAGCATCTGGTCCGCCCCCTGTCGGCCGGCCTCGCGGTACCGCTGTTCGCCCTGTTCAGCGCGGGTGTGCCGGTGTCCGGCGGGGCACTGGCCCAGGTGTTCACCCGGCCGGAGACGCTCGGCGTGGTGCTCGGCCTGGTCGTCGGCAAGACGGTCGGTGTCTTCGGCGGCACCTGGCTGACCGTGCGCTTCACCCGCGCCTCGCTGAGCGAGGGGCTGGCCTGGGCCGATGTCTTCGCGGTCGCCACGCTCGCCGGGATCGGCTTCACCGTCTCCCTGCTCATCGGCGAGCTGGCCTTCACCGGCGACGCCGTGCTCACCGAGGAGGTGAAGGCGTCCGTCCTCGTCGGATCGCTGATCGCGGCCATCTGTGCGACGGTGCTGCTGAAGGTGCGCAACGCCAGGTACCGGCGGCTGTGCGAGGACGAGGAGCGCGACGAGGACCAGGACGGCATCCCCGACGTCTACGAGCAGGACGATCCGGCGTACCACCTGCGCATGGCCGAGATCCATGAGGGGAAGGCCGCTGAGCACCGGCGTATCGCGGCCGGGCTGTCCGCCGCCGCGCGCCACGCGCGTGCCGAAGTACCGGGCGGGGCAGGCGAGGAGAACGGTCGTCCGGCATGATCTGACGAGACGGTACAAAACAAGACGGCATCACAAGCAGAGGGAGAGAACGCGATGAGCGCACCCGACGGCAGGCCGGTCGGCGCCGAACACAGCATCGGCCAGCTGGTCGCCTCGGCGACGACCGAGATGTCGGCGCTGGTGCACGACGAGATCGCGCTGGCCAAGGCGCAGCTCAAGCGGGACGTGAAGCGCGGCGCGGCGAGCGGCGGTGCCTTCTCGGGCGCGGGCGCGGTGCTGGTGTTCTCGCTGCCGATGCTCAACTTCGCGCTGGCGTACGGCATCCGGACCTGGAGCCACTGGAACCTCGCGGTGTGCTTCCTGCTGTCCTTCGCCGCCAATGTACTGGTGGCCGGTCTGCTCGCGCTGATCGGTGTGGTGTTCGCCAAGAAGGCCAAGAAGAGCAAGGGCCCGCAGAAGGTCGCCGCGTCCGTGAAGCAGTCGGCGGGCGTCCTGCAGAACGCCAAGCCGCATCCGCGTGAGCTGCCTGTGGCGGACCGCGCGCACAAGGCTGTGGCACGCTCGTCCTCATGACGGAACCCGCCGCCGCACCAGCCGTACGCCTCGACCTGCCCTCCGGGGAGCAGGTGACGCACCGGGACGTCGCCGCCAACGGCGCGCGTTTCCACATCGCGGAGCTGGGCGACGGCCCCCTGGTGCTGCTGCTGCACGGCTTCCCGCAGTTCTGGTGGACCTGGCGGTATCAGCTGTCCGCGCTGGCGGGCGCGGGCTACCGGGCCGTGGCCATGGACCTGCGGGGCGTCGGCGGCAGCGACCGCACCCCGCGCGGATACGACCCGGCCAACCTCGCGCTGGACGTCACCGGGGTGATCCGCTCGCTCGGCGAGCCGGACGCCGCGCTGGTCGGCCATGACCTGGGCGGCTACCTGGCGTGGACGGCGGCGGCGATGCGGCCCAAGCTGGTGCGGCGGCTCGCGGTGGCGTCGATGCCGCACCCGAGGCGCTGGCGCGCGGCGATGCTGCGGGACGCCCGGCAGACGGCGGCCAGCTCCTACATCTGGGGTTTCCAGCGGCCCTGGATTCCCGAGCGGCAGCTCACCGCCGACGACGGCGCGCTGGTGGGCGAGCTGATCCGGGACTGGTCCGGGCCGCGTCTGCCGGAGGACGCGGACGTGGCGGCGTACCAGCGGGCGATGTGCATCCCGTCGACGGCGCACTGCTCGATCGAGCCGTACCGCTGGCTGGTGCGGTCGCTGGCCCGGCCGGACGGCATCCAGTTCAACCGGCGGATGAAGCGGCCGGTGCGGGTGCCCACGCTGCATCTGCACGGTTCGCTGGACCCGGTCACCCGCACCCGCAGCGCGGCCGGTTCGGGCGAATACGTGGAGGCGCCCTACCGCTGGCGGCTGTTCGACGGACTGGGGCACTTCCCGCACGAGGAGGACCCCGCGGCGTTCTCCACCGAGCTGATCAACTGGCTGAAGGACCCCGAACCCGACCGGTGACCGTTCGGGTGCACCGAGTGTCCGCTTTCCCGACCGTTTCCGGCTGTTTGCTCACCGAACTGCCACATGCCTGACGCATAGGCCGATCAGGGGGCCCGGACGCGGTTACTGACCTTGGGGCGGGGGCACACGTCGGGGTATGGGCTGGACGCACGACTACGGTGACGCACCCCGCGAACGACGCTCGGCCTCCGGGCCCGATTCGCCGCACCCAGGAACACCGCAACTCGCGGAGACCGACCCGAGGGTGGGGATTCCGCGCATCCTGCGCCGCCGGGCCCGCTGGGTCTCGGTACGCCTGCGTCACACCGCGCGCACCTGAACCGCTGTCACCTCGCGGGACACGGCGGCCTCACAGGGCGCAGTTGTCGGTACCCACCTGACTGTTCGCCGTACGCCCCCGGGTGACGTCCGGGCGGATCTCGTCGGCGGTGAGGGCGTAGCCGGTCTGGGCGTCGTCCCGCGACTTGGCGAACACCACGCCGTACACCGCGCCCTGAGGGGTCAGCAGGGGGCCGCCGGAGTTGCCCTCGCGGACGGTGGTGAAGAGTGAGTACACGTCACGGCCGACCGTGCCCCGGCGGTAGATGTCCGAGCCGTTCGCCATGATGCGCCCGCGCACCCGCGCCGCGCGCACGTCGTACGCGCCGTTCTCCGGGAAGCCGGCCACGATGGCGCCGTCCCCGCTGCCCGCGTCCTTCGCGGCGAACCGCAGCGCGGGCGCCTTGAGGTCGGGCACGTCCAGGACGGCGATGTCGCGCCGCCAGTCGTAGAGGACCACGGTGGCGTCGTACCTACGGCCCTCGCCGCCTATCTGGACCGTGGGTTCGTCGACGCCGCCGACGACATGGGCGTTGGTCATCACGCGCCGGTCGCCGAAGACGAAGCCGCTGCCCTCCAGCACCTTGCCGCAACTGCGGGCGGTGCCGGTGACCTTGACGATGGAGCGCTGGGCCCTGACCGCCACGGCGCTGTTCGCCAGGGCCGGGTCCGGCGGCTGGACCTCGCGGATCTGCTCGTCGGAGAAGGGGCTGAAGACCTGCGGGAAGCCGTTCTGCGCGAGGACCGAGCCGAAGTCCTTGAACCAGGTGTTCGACTGCACCGGCAGCACCTGGTCCATCCCGACCAGCACCTTGGAGCCGCGGACCTCCCGGCCGAGGGTGGGCAGCGTGGTCTGGGCGAGCGCGGAGCCGATCAGCCAGGCGACCAGCAGCATGGCGCCCACGTTGACCAGGGCGCCGCCGGTGGCGTCCAGCGCGCGGGCCGGGGACCAGGTGATGTGGCGGCGCAGCTTGTTGCCCCAGTGGGTGGTGAGGGCCTGGCCGACCGAGGCGATGACGATGACGACGATGACCGCGACGACGGCCGCCACGGTCCCGACCGCGGCGTTGTCGGTCACCGCGTCCCAGACCGGGGGCAGCGCCCAGACGGCGAGCAGGCCGCCGCCGAGGAAGCCGATCACCGACAGGATGCCGACGACGAAGCCCTGGCGGTAGCCCACGACCGCGAACCAGACGGCGGCCAGCAGCAACAGGATGTCCAGCACGTTCAACGCTTCAGGCCCCGCCCATCGACTTTCCCGCGGTAAACGATCACGCACGACACCCTGTCACGACCGGCGGTCGAGCGGGACCTGCCGGGTGCGGTCCCAGGGCAGCTCCCAGCCCGCGTAGTGCAGCAGCCGGTCGATGACCCCGGCCGTGAACCCCCACACCAGCGCCGATTCGACCAGGAATGCCGGGCCCCGGAACCCGCTGGGGTGGATGGCGGTGGCCCGGTTGGCGGGGTCCGTGAGATCCGCCACGGGCACGGTGAAGACGCGGGCGGTCTCCGCCGGGTCGACCACCCCGACCGGGCTCGGCTCGCGCCACCAGCCGAGGACGGGGGTGACGACGAACTCGCTGACCGGGATGTAGAGGGCCGGCAGCACCCCGAAGAGCTGGACGCCGGCCGGGTCGAGCCCGGTCTCCTCCTCCGCCTCGCGCAGGGCCGCCCGCAGCGGGCCGTCGCCCTTGGGGTCGCCGTCCACCGCGTCGAGGGCGCCGCCGGGGAAGGAGGGCTGGCCGGCGTGCGAGCGCAGCGAGCCGGAGCGCTCCATCAGCAGCAGCTCGGGGCCGCGCTCGCCCTCGCCGAACAGGATCAGCACCGCCGACTGCCGGCCCCCACCGTCCTCGGGCGGCAGGAAACGGCTGAGCTGGAGCGGCTGGACCGTCTCGGCGGCCCGCGCCACCGGCTCCAGCCAGCCGGGCAGCCCCTGTCTGCGCAGCGCCACCGGGCTTTCGTGCGTGTCACGCGTGTACGTCATGCCACCCCCTGCTGCCGTGTCCAACGCCCGCCTGTCCTGTGATCGTTCCCGTCATCCCGCCCCCAGCGGCGGGGCCGGGATGCCGCCGGCGTCCAGATAGGACTGGGGCGGGTTGAGCCGCTGGCCGGGGAAGCCGCCCTTCTCGTACTTGAGGAGCTTGCGGGCCTTGTCCGGATCGGTCTCGCCCTCCCCGTAGGACGGGCAGAGCGGGGCGATCGGGCAGGCGCCGCAGGCGGGCTTGCGGGCGTGGCAGATGCGGCGGCCGTGCCAGATGACGTGGTGGGAGAGGTCGGTCCAGTCCTTCTTGGGGAACAGCTCGCCGACCGCGGCCTCGATCTTCTCGGGCTCCGTCTCCTCGGTCCACTTCCAGCGCCGGACCAGCCGCTGGAAGTGGGTGTCCACGGTGATGCCAGGCCGGCCGAAGGCGTTGCCGAGCACCACGAAGGCGGTCTTGCGGCCGACGCCGGGCAGCTTGACCAGGTCCTCCAGCTTCCCGGGGACCTCGCCGCCGAAGTCCTCCACGAGCGCCTTGGACAGCCCTATGACCGAGCGCGTCTTGGCCCGGAAGAAGCCGCAGGGCCGCAGGATCTCCTCCACCTCGGCGGGGTCGGCCGCCGCGAGGTCCTCCGGGGTGGGGTACTTGGCGAACAGCGCCGGGGTCGTCTGGTTGACGCGCAGGTCGGTGGTCTGGGCCGACAGGACCGTGGCGACCACGAGCTGGAAGGGGTTCTCGAAGTCCAGCTCGGGGTGGGCGTAGGGGTAGACCTCGGCGAGTTCGCGGTTGATCCGGCGGGCGCGGCGGACCAGGGCGGTGTGCGATTCGCCGGTCTTCGCACCGGCCGTCTTCGCGGAGTCCTTTTTTACGGATTTCACCTTTTTGCCACTTCCATCGGAATCCTGTTCGCCCACGGCGGAATCACCTCGTGCAACCACCCGCCCAGCCCCCTCGGCCTGTGCTCTCACCGGCGATTTGGACACCCGGCCAGCCTAGAGCCCGGCACTGACATCCGCGCCGGACCCGGAAGATCGGCCCCCGATTGGACCCCTGCCGCTTACCCCGGGACACCTGTGCGGCATCCTTGTGACAGATCACACTGTTTGGACCGTCCGGGAAAACGGGGAACACGGTCCCCTGGCACGCTGGGGAGGAACATCCCCTGAGCAGCTCGACAAGGAGAGAACTCGTGGACGACGTTCTGCGGCGCAACCCGCTCTTCGCGGCTCTTGACGACGAGCAGTCCGCGGAGCTGCGCGCCTCCATGAGCGAGGTCACCCTCGCCCGTGGCGACTCCCTCTTCCACGAGGGCGACCCCGGTGACCGGCTCTACGTCGTCACCGAGGGCAAGGTCAAGCTGCACCGCACCTCCCCCGACGGGCGGGAGAACATGCTGGCCGTGGTCGGCCCCAGCGAGCTCATCGGTGAGCTGTCGCTGTTCGACCCGGGCCCGCGTACGGCCACCGCGACCGCGCTGACCGAGGTCAAGCTGCTCGGTCTCGGCCACGGCGACCTCCAGCCCTGGCTGAACGTCCGCCCCGAGGTCGCCGGCGCCCTGCTGCGTGCCGTCGCCCGCCGGCTGCGCAAGACCAACGACGCCATGTCCGACCTGGTCTTCTCCGATGTGCCCGGCCGTGTCGCGCGCGCCCTGCTGGACCTCTCGCGCCGCTTCGGCGTGCAGTCCGAGGAAGGCATCCACGTGGTGCACGACCTCACCCAGGAGGAGCTGGCCCAGCTGGTCGGCGCCTCCCGCGAGACCGTCAACAAGGCCCTCGCCGACTTCGCCCAGCGCGGCTGGCTCCGCCTGGAGGCCCGCGCGGTGATCCTGCTGGACGTGGAGCGCCTCGCGAAGCGGTCCCGCTGACGCTGGTCTCGGCCGGCCAACTGCTTGTTGGCCCCAAGGGGCCTCGTCCTCAATCGCCGGACGGGCTCAATTGCTGCCGGCCGACGCCGGAGCGGATGTCGGCGCCCGTAAACGAGCTGCACCGCCATCCCCCGGCGGTGCACAGTGTCCGCATGTCCGGACCGCCCGTTCCGCACGGCCTCGACGCCGAGGGGTTCATCGCCCGTGAGGGCTCCCTCGCGCGCGTGCAGGACGCGTTCCGGCCCGTGGTGGCCGCCGCGCGGGACGGGCTGGCGGAGACCTTCGGGGCCCGGCTGCACAGCGGCTACCTGTACGGGTCCGTCCCGCGCGGCACCGCGCGCGTGGGGCGCAGCGACCTGGACCTCCTGGTCGCGCTGCGCGCCGAGCCCACCGACGCCGACCGCGCCGCCCTGAAGGACCTCGGTACGGCCCTGGACCGGCGGTTCCCCGAGATCGACGGCGTCGGCCCGCTGCTGTTCAGCGCGGCCCGGCTGCTGAGCGAGGGCGAGCGGTACGACATGGGCTGGTTCCTGGCCTGTCTGTGCGCCCCGCTGCTCGGGGACGACCTCGCCGGGCGCCTGCCCCGCTACCGGCCGAGCCCCCGCCTCGCCCGGGAGACCAACGGCGACCTGGCCGGTCTGCTCCCGCGCTGGCGTGAGCGGATCGCGGGGGCCGCCGACACGGAGGAGGCCCGGCGTCCGCTGGTCCGGTTCATGTCCCGGCATCTGGTGCGCACCGGCTTCACCCTGGTCATGCCCCGCTGGAACGGCTGGACGAGCGACCTGGCCGAGATGGCGGAGGTCTTCGGCGCCTACCACCCCCGCCGCGCCGCCCAGATGCGCGTCGCGGCCCGCTACGGCCGCGAGCCCGTCGGGAACGCCGCGATCCTGCGCGGCTACGTGGACGACCTGGGCCCGTGGCTGGCGGAGGAGTACGCGCGCGTGCACGGCACCAAGAGCGGCGCCTAGATGAGCCCGTGCTCGCCCAGGTAGTCCAGCTGGGCCCGTACCGACAGTTCCGCCGCCGGCCACAGGGAGCGGTCGACGTCGGCGTAGACGTGGGCGACGACGGCCTCGGCGGTGCGGTGGCCGTTCTCGACGGCGGTCTCGACCTGGGCGAGACGGTTCGCGCGGTGGGCGAGGTAGAAGTCGACGGCGCCCTGGGCGTCCTCCAGGACGGGCCCGTGGCCCGGCAGGACGGTGTGCACGCCGTCGTCCACGGTCAGCGAGCGCAGCCGGCGCAGCGAGGCCAGGTACTCCCCCAGCCGCCCGTCGGGATGCGCGACCAGGGTCGTGCCGCGCCCGAGGACGGTGTCGCCGGTGAGCACCGCCTGGTCCGCCGGGAGATGGAAGCTCAGGGAGTCCGCGGTGTGGCCGGGCGTGGGGACCACCCGCAGCTCGAGCCCGCCGACCGTGACCACGTCCCCGGCGCCGAGGCCCTCGTCCCCGAGCCGCAGCGCGGGATCGAGCGCGCGCACGCGCGTGCCGGTGATCTCCGCGAACCGGGACGCGCCCTCCGCGTGGTCGGCGTGGCCGTGGGTGAGCAGGGTGAGCGCTATCCGCCGGCCGGCCTTCTCGGCGGTGTCGACGACCGCGCGCAGGTGGCCGTCGTCCAGCGGGCCGGGGTCGATGACCACGGCCAGGTCGGAACCGGGCTCCGCGACGATCCAGGTGTTGGTGCCGTCCAGCGTCATGGGCGAGGCGTTGGGCGCGAGCACGTTGACGGCGCGCTCGGTGGCCGGGCCCGAGCGGACCGCGTCGCGGGGCTGGCCGGGCAGGGCCGCGGCGTCGGTCATGCCGCCCCTCCCGCCGTGCCCGGAGCGGCCGGGACGTGCCGGGTGAACTCGTCGTGCCCCGGCCAGCTCAGCTCCACCCGGCCGTCCAGCAGCCGGGCCCGCGCGAGCACCGGGGTGAGATCGCGCTCCGGGGCGGCGGCGAGGGCCTCGGCGGCGGTGCCGTAGGGCAGCAGCTGGCGCAGGGTGGCGATGGTGGGCGGCATCATCAGCAGCTCGCCCTTGTCGTACCCGGCGGCGGCCTCGGCGGGCCGGGTCCACACCGTGCGGTCGGCCTCGGTGGAGATGTCGCGGGTGCGCTGGCCCTCGGGCAGGGCGGCGACGAAGAACCAGGTGTCGTAGCGCCGGGACTCGAACTCCGGGGTGATCCAGCGGGTCCACGCGCCCAGCAGGTCGGAGCGCAGGACGAGCCCCCGGCGGTCCAGGAACTCCGCGAAGGACAGCTCGTGCGCGACCAGGGCGAGCCGGTCGGCCTCCCAGTCGTCGCCGCTGGTGTCGCCGACGACCGTGTCCGGGCCGGTCCCGGCGAGCAGGACGCCGGCCTCCTCGTACGTCTCCCGCACGGCCGCGCAGACGATCGCCTGGGCGCCCGGCTCGTCGCCCTTCTCCATGCCCAGCCGCTCCGCCCACCACGCGCGCGTGGGGCCCGCCCAGCGGACGTGGTGGTCGTCGTCGCGCGGGTCGACACCGCCGCCCGGATACGCGTACGCGCCTCCGGCGAAGGCCATGGAGGCGCGTCTGCGCAGCATGTGGACGGCCGGTCCGGCCGGGGTGTCCCGAAGCAGCAGCACGGTCGCCGCCCGCCGGGGAACGACGGGAGTGAGCGTGCCGTCCGCGAGGGCGCGGATGCGGTCGGGCCACTCCGGGGGGTACCACTGACCGTTCGCCATGGGCGGAGGCTATCCCGAACAGGGCAGATGTTCGAGAGCTGCCGGACCGGCGGCCGGGCGGGCTACGGAAGCAGCTCGACCAGGATCTCGACCTCGACCGGAGCGTCCAGCGGGAGCACCGCGACACCCACCGCGCTGCGGGCGTGCACGCCCTTGTCGCCGAGGACCTCGCCGAGCAGCTCGCTGGCGCCGTTGAGGACACCGGGCTGACCGGTGAAGTCGGCGGCGGAGGCGACGAAGCCGGTGACCTTCACCACGCGGGCGATCAGGTCCAGGTCGCCGGTGACGGACTTGACGGCGGCCAGCGCGTTCAGCGCGCAGGTCCGGGCCAGGTCCTTGGCCTCCTCGGCCGTCACCTCGGCGCCGACCTTGCCGGTGACCGGGAGCTGTCCGTCCACCATCGGGAGCTGACCCGCGGTGTAGACGTACTGCCCGGAGCGCACGGCGGGCTGGTAGGCGGCCAGCGGGGGCACGACCTCCGGCAGCGTCAGGCCGAGGTCGGCGAGCCGGGCCTCGACCGCGCTCACGCCTGCTTCTCGCGCTTCAGGTAGGCGACGAGCTGCTCGGCGTTGGGACCGGGCACCACCTGGACGAGCTCCCAGCCGTCCTCGCCCCAGTTGTCCAGGATCTGCTTCGTGGCGTGGACGAGCAGCGGCACAGTTGAGTATTCCCACTTGGTCATAGGCCGACTGTAGTCGTTGTTATCCACAGCCTCCCGCGTGAGTGTCGCCCGGACTGGTTAGGCTCGAAGACGTGAGCAGGCTCCAGGTCGTCAGCGGCAAGGGCGGGACCGGAAAGACGACGGTCGCCGCCGCTCTAGCGCTGGCCCTCGCCGACGAGGGGAAGCGGACGCTTCTCGTCGAGGTCGAGGGCCGGCAAGGCATCGCGCAGCTCTTCGGGACCGAGGCGCTGCCCTACGAGGAGCGGAAGATCGCCACCGCTCCCGGCGGAGGCGAGGTGTACGCGCTCGCCATCGACGCCGAACAGGCGCTTCTGGACTACCTCCAGATGTTCTACAAACTCGGCAGCGCCGGCCGCGCGCTGAGAAAGATCGGCGCCATAGACTTCGCGACCACCATCGCGCCGGGTCTGCGGGACGTCCTGCTGACCGGCAAGGCCTGCGAGGCGGTGCGCCGCAAGGACAAGAAGGGCGCGTTCCTCTACGACCACGTGGTGATGGACGCTCCCCCCACCGGCCGCATCACCCGCTTCCTCAATGTCAACGACGAGATGGCGGGCCTCGCCAAGATCGGCCCGATACACAATCAGGCGCAGGCCGTGATGCGGGTGCTGAAGTCCGCCGAGACGGCCGTGCACCTCGTCACGCTGCTGGAGGAGATGCCGGTCCAGGAGACCGCCGACGGCATCGCCGAACTGCGCGCGGCGGGACTGCCGGTGGGCCGCGTCATCGTGAACATGGTCCGCCCCGAGGTGCTGGACGCGGCCGAGCTGGACCTGGCCCGTACCGTCCCGCACACCGCCGTCGCCCGCGCGCTGTCCTCGGCGGGCCTGGGCGGGGCCCGGCGCGGCGGACAGGCCGAGCGGCTGGTCGACCCACTGCTGACGCAGGCCGCCGAGTACGCCGAGCGGCACGCCCTGGAGCAGGAGCAGCGCGCGGTCCTCGGCGAGCTGGACCTCCCGGTGGCCGAGCTGCCGCTGCTCCCCGAGGACATGGATCTGACGGGCCTGTACGAACTGGCCACCGAGTTGCGGAAGCAGGGGTTGTCATGAGCCAGGAGCCGCAGACCGCCGCCGGCCCGGACGCGCGCTCCGGCCGGTCCCCGGCGCCGACGCTGCACGTGGACGCGCTGCTGGACGATCCGGAGACCCGGATCGTGGTGTGCTGCGGCTCGGGCGGCGTCGGCAAGACGACCACGGCCGCCGCGCTCGCGCTCCGGGCCGCCGAGCGGGGCCGCAAGGTGGTCGTCCTGACCATCGACCCGGCCAAGCGGCTGGCCCAGTCGATGGGCATCGACTCGCTCGACAACGTGCCGCGCCGGGTCAAGGGCGTCGAGGACCGCCGCGGGGAGGCGCCCGGCGAGAGCACCGAGGCCGGCGAACTGCACGCCATGATGCTCGACATGAAGCGCACGTTCGACGAGGTCGTGGAGTCGCACGCGGACCCCGAGCGGGCGGCCCAGATCCTGGCGAACCCCTTCTACCAGACGGTCTCCGGCGGCTTCGCGGGCACGCAGGAGTACATGGCGATGGAGAAGCTCGGCCAGCTCCGCGCCAAGGACGAGTGGGACCTGATCGTCGTCGACACCCCGCCCTCCCGGAACGCGCTGGACTTCCTGGACGCGCCCAAGCGGCTCGGCTCGTTCCTGGACGGCAAGCTGATCCGGCTGCTGACCGCACCGGCCAAGCTGGGCGGCCGCGCGGGCATGGCGTTCCTGAACGTGGGGATGTCGATGATGACCGGCACCCTCGGCAAGATCCTGGGCGGTCAGCTCCTCAAGGACGCGCAGACGTTCGTCTCCGCGATGGACACCACCTTCGGCGGCTTCCGCACCCGCGCGGACGCCACCTTCAAGCTGTTGCAGGCGCCGGGTACGGCGTTCCTGGTGGTGGCGGCGCCCGAGCGGGACGCGCTGCGGGAGGCGGCGTACTTCGTGGAGCGGCTGGCGGCCGAGAAGATGCCGCTGGTCGGCCTGGTGCTCAACCGGGTCCACGGCAGCGGCGCCACCCGGCTGTCGGCCGAGCGGGCGCTCACCGCCGCGGAAAATCTTGGGGAGCCCGGCATTGTCGATCAGACGGACGGGAATGCTGACGTTCGTAACTCCCCCGAAACAGACGGAAGTTCAGATTCCGGCCCAGCGGAATCCGAGCCGACGCCCGCCGCCGCGGACCGGTCCGTGGACGAGCTGACCGCGGGTCTGCTGCGCCTGCACGCCGAGCGCATGCGGCTGCTCGCGCGCGAACAGCGCACGCGGGACCGTTTCATCAGCCACCACCCCGAGGTGGCCATCGTGGAAGTACCCGCGCTCCCCGGCGACGTCCACGACCTCACGGGCCTGCGCGACATCGGCGACCGCCTCGCGGCGGGGCACACGGAACTGTCCTAGCGGCCCCGGGCGCGTGCGGGCACGCTCCCGTGCGACGCGGCCGTGCCGTGCCGTGCCGTGCCGTGCCGCCGGACTATGCCGGAGGCGAGCCGTCAGCTCACGGCCGCGTAGTTCTCGTAGACCTCGTCGTCGTCGAGGGGCACGATTCCCGTGCCGCGCTCGTACTCCGAGCGGGCGGTCTCCAGCAGCCGCCGCCAGGAGCTCACGGTGGGCCGGCGGCGCAGCAGCGCCCGGCGCTCGCGCTCCGTCATGCCTCCCCACACGCCGAACTCGACGCGGTTGTCCAGCGCGTCGGCCAGGCACTCCGTGCGCACCGGGCATCCGGTGCACACCGCCTTGGCCCTGTTCTGCGCTGCTCCCTGCACGAACAGTTCATCCGGATCGGTAGTGCGGCAGGCGGCCTGCGCACTCCAGTCGGTAACCCAGCCCATACCGGCGCCGTCCTCTCCCGAATCGAGGCTCCCCCACGGCGGCAGCGGCATATTCACCGCCGCCAGTTGAGGACGTTACGGAAGGCGCGGACAGCGCAACACCCCCTTCGGGCCCAATCTTGAATGGCCCGAACGGACTATGGGTAAGCGGCAGATCACCCGGAGGAGTGAGCTGGCGACATGCGTGATCATCCCGGCAAAGCGGGACGGTTGTGATGCGGCACATGGGGCGCCGGGTGACACACGAGGCGGTTTCGGGCACATCCCCACCGGGACGTCGGGGCTCTCCGGAACGATTCGGGGTCGCCGGACGTATTGCTACCTGGCCGCGCCGCTGTGACAGTTGAATGCAGCTTAGGCCAATGCCTGTGCGCGTGTCCGGCGAATGACAACCTGCGCCCCGCGCGGTCACGCCGTCACGCCGTCTCACGGGTGCGCCACCCGACCGGACGTCACGATCCTGCACCCGAACCGCCCGGGGGCCCGTCGCTCCCCCGGAACGCTTATCACCACGGCTTAGGCTGCACCCATGCCAAAGAAGCGCTCGGGCGGTGGTCTGTCGGCCACGCAGCAGGCCGCCAAGTTCCTCGGTGTCAGCGTGCTCGCGGGGGCGGTGATGGCGGGCATCGCTCTGCCGGCCGCCGGGGCGCTGGGCCTTGCCGCGAAGGGCTCGGTACAGGGCTTCGACGAGATCCCGGACAACCTCAAGAGCCCCCAGCTCAGCCAGCGGACGACCATACTGGACAGCCGGGGCAACCAGATCGCCAGCGTCTACTCCCGTGACCGCACGGTGGTGGAGCTGAAGGACATCTCGCCGTACATGCAGAAGTCCATCGTCGCCATCGAGGACTCGCGCTTCTACCAGCACGGCGCGATCGACCTCAAGGGTGTGCTGCGCGCGCTGAACAAGAACGCGCAGAGCGGGGGCGTCGCCCAGGGCGCGTCCACCCTCACCCAGCAGCTCGTGAAGAACTACTTCATCGAGGAGGCCGGCGACGACCCGACCAAGGTCGCCCAGGCCACCCAGCAGACCCTCGGCCGCAAGGTCCGCGAGCTGAAGTACGCGATCCAGATCGAGGAGAAGCTCGGCAAGAAGAAGATCCTGGAGAACTACCTCAACATCACCTTCTTCGGCGAGCAGGCGTACGGCGTCGAGGCCGCGGCCCAGCGCTACTTCTCCAAGCACGCCAAGGACCTCAACCTCCAGGAGTCCGCCCTGCTGGCGGGCATCGTGCAGTCGCCGAGCCGCTACGACCCGGTCAACGACGAGGCCGAGGCCACCAAGCGGCGCAACACCGTGCTCCAGCGGATGGCCGAGCTGGGCGACATCTCCCAGGCCGAGGCCGACCGCGCGGACAAGCAGCCGCTGGGTCTGCACGTCAGCCGCCCCAAGAACGGCTGCATCACCGCGACCCGCGACTCCGCGTTCTTCTGCAAGTACGTCGAGAACGTCTTCCTCACCGACCCGGTCTTCGGCAAGTCCCGCGAGGAGCGCGCCAAGCTCTGGAACAAGGGCGGCCTGACGATCCGTACGACGCTGGACCCGCAGGCGCAGAAGTCGGTGCAGGACTCGCTCAAGGACCACGTCTACAAGTCCGACTCGGTCGCCGCGGCCGCCACCCTGGTGCAGCCGGGGACCGGCAAGGTGCTGGCGATGGGCCAGTCGAAGCCGTACGGCTACGGCAAGGACGAGACGGAGTACAACTTCTCGGTCGACCGGGACCTGGGCGGCTCCAACTTCGGCTTCCCGACCGGTTCGACGTTCAAGCCGTTCGTGGCGGCGGCCGCGATCGAGGGCGGCAAGCCGCCGACGCAGGCGTACTCGGCGCCGTACAAGATGGCGTACCCGAGCCCGGTGCAGCGGTGCGGCTCGACGCCGTACCGCAACACCAAGAACGAGATGGCGGAGAACGAGAACGAGTCCGAGAAGGGCCCGTACCGCATGAAGGAGGCGATGGCCAAGTCGGTCAACACCTACTTCGTGCAGCTCATCTCCGACATCGGGCTGTGCCCGGTGGCCAAGATGGCCGACAAGCTGCACGTGGTGCAGGGCGACGGCTCGAAGCTGCCGCAGACGCCGGCCATCGCGCTCGGTGCCATCGGCCTCTCCCCGCTGACCATGGCCAACGCCTACGCCACCTTCGCCTCGCGCGGTATGTACTGCACCCCGGTCTCCATCGAGTCGATCACCGAGAAGTCCGGTGACGAGGAGAAGTCGCTGCCGGTGCCGAAGTCCACGTGCACCCGGGCGATGAGCGAGAAGACGGCGGACACGGTCAACACCCTGCTCCGGGACGTGATCGACTCCGGTACCGGCCAGGAGGCGGGCCTCGACGACCGGGACAGCGCGGGCAAGACGGGTACGACGGACGAGCGGAAGAACGCCTGGTTCGTCGGCTACACCCCGAACATGTCCGGCGCGGTCTGGGTCGGCAGCGCCCGGCAGAACGTGAAGATGACCCGCATCACCATCGGCGGGGCCTACCACGACCTGGTCTTCGGTGGTGGCGTGCCGGGTCCGATCTGGCGGGACGCGATGTCCGGCGCCCTGGTGGGCAAGGACGCGCCCGACTTCAACACCATCGACATCCCCGACGACCAGGACAGGGGCGACGGTGGTGGCAACGGCCGGGGTGACGGCAACGGCAATGGCAACGGCGGGCGTCAGGGCACGCCGGGCGGGGGCCTGATCGGCGGTCTCTTCGGCGGCCTGACCGGCGGGAACGGCGGCAACAACGGCGGCCGTCCGGGCGCCGGCCAGCCGAAGCCGACGAAGCCGGGTCAGGGGAACGCGAACGGCGGACGCCGGAACTGAGGTTCTCGTACGACAGTGGGGCCGCACCTTGTCGAAGGTGCGGCCCCACTGTCGTACCGCTCAGCCCTGGAGCTGCTGCTTCACGATCGCGGCGACACGGCCGCCGTCGGCCTGGCCGGCCACCTTGGGGTTCACGATCTTCATGACGGCGCCCATGGCCCGCGGTCCCTCGGCGCCGCCCGCCTTCGCCTCCTCGACGGCCTGGGCCACGATCGTGGTCAGCTCGTCGTCGGAGAGCTGCTTGGGCAGGTAGGTGGCGAGCAGCTCGCCCTCCGCCTTCTCCCGCTCGGCCTGCGCGGGACGACCACCCTGGGCGAAGGCGTCCGCGGCCTCGCGGCGCTTCTTCGCCTCCTTGGTGATCACCTTGAGGACCTCGTCGTCGGACAGCTCACGCTTCTCCTTGCCCGCGACCTCCTCCTTGGTGATCGCGGCGAGGGTCAGCCGGAGCGTCGCGGAGCGCAGCTCGTCGCGCTCGCGGATCGCGGCGTTGAGGTCGTCGTGGAGCTTCGACTTGAGCGTGGTGGTCATGGAGCGATTGTCGCAGGTGCGCCGGGCCGAACGCCCCTTGATTAAAGGGATGCCAGCTCTTGGCACCGGGCCGGGGTCTGACACGATGGGCGTATGCGCGCGCGATACGGAGTACCCCTGGGGATCATGGCGGCCGGGGCCGCCGGAGTGGCGTACGCGGCGGGCTTCGAGGTCCGCTCCTTCCGCCTCCGACGAGTGACCGTGCCGGTCCTCCCGCCGGGCATGCGCCCGCTGCGGCTGCTCCAGGTCTCCGACATCCACATGGTGGGCGGCCAGCGCAAGAAGCAGCGCTGGCTCCAGTCGCTGGCCGGGTTGCGCCCGGACTTCGTGATCAACACCGGCGACAACCTCTCGGACCCCGAGGGCGTCCCCGAGACGCTGGACGCGCTGGGCCCGCTGATGGAGTTCCCGGGCGCGTACGTCTTCGGCTCCAACGACTACTACGGCCCCAAACTCCGCAACCCGGCGCGGTACTTGCTGGAGAAGACGAGCGGCAGGCACGGCCTGAACGGCAACGCCCCCGCGGTCGGCGTGGTCCACAACCCCTGGGAGGACCTCAGGGACGGCTTCGACACCGCGGGCTGGCTGAACCTGACCAACCAGCGGGGCGTGCTGAAGGTCGAGGGCGTGTCCATCGAGCTGACCGGCCTGGACGACCCGCACATCAAGCGCGACCGCTACGCCCGGGTGGCCGGCGGCCCCTCCGAGGGCCACGACTTCTCGATGGGCGTCGTGCACGCGCCGTACCTGCGCACCCTGGACGCCTTCACGGCGGACGGCTACCCGCTGGTCCTCGCCGGGCACACCCACGGCGGCCAGCTGTGCATCCCCTTCTACGGCGCGCTGGTCACCAACTGCGACCTGGACACGGACCGGGTGAAGGGGCTGTCCACCCACACGGCGGAGGGCCACACCTCCTACCTGCACGTCTCGGCGGGCTGCGGCACGAACCGCTACACCCCGGTCCGCTTCGCCTGCCCACCGGAGGCGACGCTGCTGACGCTGGTGGAGCGGGTGTGACTTCGGCGGAGCGGGCGAGGGAGCGGGCGTAACCCGATCGGATTGCCCTGAATGGTCGCTTTTGGGCTGCTTGCCTAGCGTGAGGGCATGACCGTACCGATACCGCCCGTGCCCCGGGAGATCCCGGATCTGCCCGCGATCCCCTGGGAGAGCACGCCCGTACTGAAGCCGTCGTTCGTGCCGGTGACGGCGGTGGTGGCACCGGTCCGGCGCCCCCTGGTGGCCCTGTACCGCCTGCTGACCGCGCTGCTGGCGGCGGCCGGGGTGGCCCTGGAGATCCACCTGGCCGGCCCGGCCCGCGCGCTGAGCTACTTCCAGGTGCAGGGCACGGTGCTGCTGGCGGTGGTCATGCTGGTGTCGGCCTCGCGCTCCTGGCGCCCCCGCCGCGCCCTGCCGGCCGCGCTGACGGGGGCGGTGCTGCTGTACGTGGTGATCGGCGCGGTGGTGTACCACGGGCTGCTGGCCCACACGACGCCCCCGTTCACCATGACGGGCGCGACGGCGCCGCCGGCGCGGTGGCACGCCCAGTGGGCGGCGCTCCAGGCGCTGCACACGCTGGTGCCGCTGGCGGCGGTACTGGACTGGCTGCTGCTGACTCCGGCGTCACGGATGCATCTGCGCCAGGCGGCGGGCTGGCTGCTGTTCCCCCTGGCGTACCTGGTCTTCCTCCTGGTCGGAGCCCGCTCCCTCTACCCCTTCCTGGACGTCACGGCCCACGGCTACCGCCACACCCTGGCCAACGCGCTCCTCCTGGGCCTCGCGATCTACGCCTCCGCCATCCTCCTCATCGCCCTCGACCACGCCCGCCCCTCCCCCGTCCGCCGCCGCGTCTAACCGGATTTCGCCTCAGGCCCCCGGTGGGCTAAAGTAAACGACGTCGCCGCGACAGCAGCGACATCGGGGTGTAGCGCAGCTTGGCAGCGCGCTTCGTTCGGGACGAAGAGGTCGTGGGTTCAAATCCCGCCACCCCGACAGCTGTAACAGCAGGTGAGGGCACCTACCAACATTGGTAGGTGCCCTCACCTGTTTCTGCGTAGGGCGGCCTGAGGAGCATCGACGCATGACGGACGCGTCGCTCCCCACCGGGTGCGATCAGTCTGTATGAGGCGCTGCGGAGACTCTAGGGGCCCACCGACCGTTCTGGTACGCCTCGGTCAGCGCTGATCGGAGTTCCGTCGCCGTGAGATCGGTGGGCTCGGCCAGTTCGGGGGTCACCTCGTAGTCCTCCAGGAGCAGGAAGACGTGGTCGAGGAGTTCTCCTAGAGGGCCTCGGACTCGTTCGCCGTTTGACTGGGCGGTTCGGCGGGTCCGCCACCAGGTGTGGGCGAAGGTGGGGGCTGGGAGGGTGCCGTCGGTGAACTCTCGGAGCAGGTGCAGGTGGTGGGCTGTGGCGGTGTTCGGGGGGACTTCCGCCGGGTGGGCCCAAGCATGGTGGGTGGGGGCGTACGTGGCTGCCACCGCGAGGAGTTCGGGGTGCCGGGCCGCTTGTTTGCGGGCGTAGCGGGTGAAGCGGGCTCGGGCCTCGTCGATGCCCTCGGGGACGGCTGCGGTCATGAAGGGGCTGGTGCCGGCCAGGAGGGCGTGGCCGGGGGACGGGAAGAGGAGGGCGGCTTGGTGGTCGGGGGTCCACAGGAGGGTCGGCGGGCGGGTGGCCGCGTCGGTGGGAATCCCGTGGGTCGTCACTACTGGGTCCACGCCTAGGGGGATGTACCGGAGGTGGGTGGCGCCGGTCGAGCGGCATCCGGCCGTCACCCGGTCCGACACGATCGCGCCCAGCCGATCGCCGGCGGCGAGAGGGGTCACCGGCTTTCCGCTCAACCAGGCAGGAGCCAGGTTGCCGTCCGGGGTGAGCAGTGTGGCCGGATCTCGCACCGGACGCTCCTTCACCGGAAGAGGAGGCGGTCTCGCACTGCGATGCGAGGGGAGATGTCTATTTCCATGACACCGGCACACTCGCCCACAGAGAAGTCGATCTGCGCACCGACTGCCGAGGGAGTGGATGTGAAGGCGAGCCGCGTGGCGCCCTCGCGGTAGACATCCAGCAGCGAATCACCGTCGGTGTTCGACCAGAGAATTCTGACCGATCGGGTCACGGCTTCATAAGAGAGGACAAGGGCCCCATCACCAGAGCGCCAGGTCAGTGCACGCGCACCGCTTTCTTGTGTCTCCGGCCATGCACCGATGATGTCGAAAATCTCTTCATCATCGGGAACCGTAAACTCGCTGTACACGACTGAAGCTACTCCCTGTTCTCCGCATTATCTAGGACATCCCGGACCAGTTCCACACGGCGCTGCCCGTCGGCCGCCGGCACGGCGGTGTGACGGACCCTGCCGCACCCGGCATCGCCGGGGCGGCCCAGGAGACGGTCCGGGCGGTGCTGTGGCAGGTGTGGCCGATGCGCCCGGAGCACCGGACCGGGGTCCACATGGACGCACGGGCCGACGATCGGGCGGTGTGGTGGTGCCGGGCCGGCGTGGGCCACGAGCTGGTCGAGGTGGGTGAACTGGCGCAAACCCCTCCCGCAGGCAGCGCCTAGCACTGCGCCGGAAGGAGCGCAGGCGGGAAGGGCGAGTGGCGGCAAGCACGGGCCCCGTCACACTCACAGCGACACTGGACACCGTGCGGCCTGGATGAATCCGCCCGGCCCGTCCCGAAGGCTCACAGCACCCCGGACAATCCGTCAGCCGATGCGCGCCGTCAGCTCGTCCGACAGCGGATACGGCCGCTCGACGGGAAGCAGTGCGCGAGCCGCTTCGTCGTTTCCCGAGCGCACGGCCGCGTGCACCTCACGGGCGAGCGGCGTCACATCCCTGACCGAGACGATCCAGTCGTCCACGTACCGAGCCACGGCGTCCCCCGACAACCCGATCTGGATGGCACGGTGCGACAACGGGTTGAACCTCAGATCCCGTTCGGGATCCCACTGCACCCGGACGGGGCTCGTCCGCAGCGCCTTGCGCCAGTCCGCCTCGGTGGCGAACCGGGCGCGGTCGAAGTGACTCGGGCAGGCGTTCGCGAGCGCCCACTCGAATCCCTCCCGGGTGATGTCGAGGGCCAGCACCCGCTCTTGGTCCGGCTTACCCGCCCAGCCGCAGCGGTACATCATCCAGAGGAAGGACGGCTTGATCCACGTCATTCGCGTCATTTTGAAAGGGTCGACGAAGGTACCGGCACGCAGCGCCGGTACAGCGATCCGCTCGCCATACGCCTGATAAACGGTGATGACACCCCCGTCGAAGACCGCGCGAATCTGGCGCTCGGGGAAATCGCCGCTCATACGGTCGCTTCTGCGGCCCAGGAACCGGACCCGACCACCACCGGGTCGGCCACCGTCTCCGCCCCGCAGGCGTAGAGGAGCCATCTGAGCTCCTCCCAGGAGAACATCGGCTCACCCCACGTGTCGAGCCAGAGGTGAAGCCGCCCACTGCCGTCGGTCGCGCGCGTGAGGTCCCAGAACTCCCAGCCGCGCGCCTCCAGTTCCGGGTCGAAGCGGAAAAGCCAGTTCTGGATCTCCCAAGGATCGGCACCGGTCCTCTCCCGGTACCGCGCGCGCGCAGCCTCGGCGGTCGAACCGGCGGGGCCGGCGCCTCGGCCGGCGTCGAGGAACCAGTCCGGGATGCCGTCCACAGGAAGTTCGTCCTCGTCGAAGTCCGCGTCGACAGCAAGAGCGAAAACTGCTCCCAGAGCATCTCGCAGCCTGTGCGCGTAGGCTTCTGGATCACCCTCCGAAGTGATCGCGATACAGGCAAGAACGGGGGTTTCGGAAGCAATTCGGGGACGCTCGGAAACGCGCGTGAATTCCCGACCGACGCCGTCAATCTCGTGCAGCATACATTCACTTTCAATCGAAATCGTGGACGATCTTACCAGAGCCGGGAACGATGACCTTGCGCATTTTGTCGATCACCTCTCCAGGAAGTCCGTACAGGTCGACACCTCTCGTGGGATCAGATATCTCCGGATAGTACTTCTTTATCTGCTTCCATTCTTGCTTGGTGAAACCCCAGTCGGGTGGCTGCTCCTGCGGGATCGCCCGACCGCGGATCTCCTCCACGAACCCCTTCGGCACCTCGAACGAAACGATCTGACCGCCGTCGGATCGGAATTCCAGAGTATGCCTTATATCGCCACTCATATTGACGTATAGCTGGTTTTGGCCTGTGATGGTCACGTTGCCGTTCTCATCCACATGCACACGCTGGCTGAGGGGGTGGCTCGTCTGCTTTCGATAGACGGTCACCCGACACTCGTCCGGAGCCAGGCCGAGGTGATCCGACCAGGTGAAAGGGTTGTGCACATAAGCCGCGGGATTCGGTGCCGGGGCGAGTCCCAGCGGATCGGGCGTCAGGTACCGCGCCGTCTCGGGGTCGTAGCAGCGGAATACGTTGTAGTGCAGCCCCGATTCGGGGTCGTGATACTGCCCCGGAAAGCGCAGCGGGGTGTAGGCGGTGGCATCGCGGTTCCAGGTGGTCCGCCCCCATACCGTCGCGCGCGTTCGCCAGGCGATGTCACCGCTCTCGTCGACCAGCTCGGTTGGGGTTCCGACCAGGTCGGTCATGATGGCGAAGAAACGGCTGTCGATCTCCTCCTGGGAGGCGGACAGGATTCGCTCCGTCTGCGACAGGGGGTGCAGACCCTGGTGATCCCACGTGAGCACGATCGCTTGGGCGGTTTCCCGATCCACCGTCGCCTGCTCACACAGCGACGAGCCGTCCCAGGCGAACGTGGTCTCCTCCTCGACCTCGCCCGCCGCCGTCAGCCGCTGCTTGGCGACCCGCCGCCCCAGGGGGTCGTACAGGTATTTCCAGACTGTGCCGTCGGGTGTGGTCAGACCGGTCAGCCGATCCTCGGCGTCCCAGTCGAAACGCCAGGTGTCCGGTTTGCGGGACAGCCTGCTCCGCCGGCGCAGTACGACCCGCCCCTGCGCGTCGTACTCGTACCGCAGACCGCCCGCCGTGACAAGCCTGTTCCTTTCGTAGGTACGGACGCCCGTGGCCGCACCTGGTTGGGTCCGCTCCTCCGGCCAGGCCGCTTCGAGCTGGTTCCCGGCCTGGTCGTAGGCGTAGGCCTCCACCCATCCCGGCGCGGACACGGCGATGACCCGACCTGTCTCATCAAGGGTGAAGTCGTGATCTCCGTCGGGCGTCCGCAGCCCCGTCAGATGGCCGTCGGCGCGATAGCTGTAGTTCCGCCGCCACAAGGGGCGCCCGTCCGCCCCGTACAGCCGCTGCTCGACGAGGCGACCGAGCGGGTCCACCGTCCGCGCCAGCCTCACGTCGCCGAACTGCCGGGCGATCTCCTGGCCCGCCTCGTCGTGGGAGAACGCCATCATGCGGCCGGACACCGCGAGCCGGGCCAGCGCGCCGGTCGGACCGTAGCCACGCTCGGTCACCACGCCAGAGGGGGTGGTGCGGCGGACAAGTCGTCCGGAGGTGTCATAGCTCCAGCGCAGTGTCCGGCCGCTGGTGGTCTCCGACCGCAGGAGACCCCGTTCGTCACGCAGCCGGGTCAGCGTGGCGTCCGGACCTGTCGCGCTCGCCAGCTCGTCGAAGTGGTCGTACTCGTAGGTCGTCAGCCTCCCGTCCGCGTCCTTGGCAGCCAGTTGTCCTACAGCTGTGTAGGCATAACGGATCGTCTGCCCGAGCGCGTTGGTGCGCGCCGTGAGCTGGCCGACCGCGTCGTAGTCGTACCGCAGCGTCCGCCCGTCGAAGTCGGTCTCCGAGAGCAGGTGACCGGCCGGGTCGTAGTCGTAGGTCCAGGTCAGTCCCCGGGGATCGGTGACCCGGCACAGCCGCAGCTCGATGTCGTGGTGAAACTCGTAACGGGCGCCGTCCGGTGCCGTCCGGGCGGAGAGCCGGTCGAACGCGCCGTACTCGTACGTGGAGCGTCCTCCGTCGGGAGTGGTGTGGGTGAGGACGTTCCCCTCGCCGTCGTAAGTCCACTCGTTTCGGCCGCCGTCCGGTTCGGTGCGGTACAGCAGGCGGCCTTCCGTGCTCCACCCCATATGGATGACCCGACCGAGCGAGTCGCTGACGGAGACCGGACGACCGAAGGCGTCGTATGTGTTACGGGTGACGACACCGGACGGGGACACGGTCTCCACCGGGAGGCCGGCCTCGTTGCACCGTATCCGGGTGCTTCGACCCGCTTCGTCGGTCACCGAGGCCACATGCCCGCGGGCGTCGTAGGCGTAGTCAGTCCTGCCGGAGGGGCCGCTCACCGATCGGACGTTGCCGCGGTCGTCGTACTCGCGCCGGTGTGTCGTCCCGTCCGGGCGCGTCACCCGGGTGAGGAGCCCGAGGGCGTCGTACCGCATCGAGAATCCCCGGCCGTCTGGGCGGGTGACCGAGGTGACTCTGCCTTCCTCGTCGTACTCCATCATGGTCGCGCGGCCCAGCGGGTCCGTCCTGCGGACCAGTCGGTTGAAGCGGTCCCTCTCGAAGGTGGTGGTGGCACCGTTCGCATCCGTCTCGGCGACGACGCGTGAACGGTCGTCCACGATGTATCGCCGGACGTGCCCGAGACCGCTCACGACCGTGGTGACGCCCTGCTCATATTCGTAGCGGGAGCTGACGTGTCCCTCACGACCGCACTGGCTGACGCAGCGATCCTGCTCGTCGTAGGCGTACTCGAAGCGCTGACCGTTGGTGTCGGTCCAGGAGACGATGCGTGCCTGGTGGTCGTACGCGAAGCACAGGGGTTTGCCGGAGGAGTTGACGATCTCGGTGAGGTTGCCGTCCTCGTAGCGGTATTCGAGGACGCGTGTTCCGTCGGCGAGGTCGAGCGACGTGACACGTCCGTCCTCCGCCGTGAGGCGGACCTCGTACCCGCCGCTGTGCCGGACACCCGTCGGGACACCATCGGTGTCGTAGTCGTAGGCGATCCACCCGCCGTTGCGGTCGTCCGTCTGGACAAGGCGTCCCTCGGGGGTGAAGTGGCGGACATGACCGGTCTCTGGGTCGGTCACGGTGTAGCCGTCCGCCGTGAGGGCGAGCGGACGGCGCTGCCCGTGGCCGGGGAGCACAGGTACGTCCGGTGCGGGGTGCGGATAGGTCTGAACGCTGCCGTCCTCGTCGACGAGGACCACACCTTGGCCGTCGATCTCCAGCCGCTGATCGAGCGTGCTCGCCCAGGAAACGCCGAACCAGCGGCCGGCCCGGTACGAGGATTCGAAGGTACGGCTGAACACAAACGGCAGGGAGCCGGGCAGCATCAGGTCCGTTTGCGGAAGGATCATGCGGCCGGTGGCGACGTCGACCGGATCGTCGACGCACACCTTCTCCTTCTCCGCGCGTGAGACGGCGTGCGGCTCCCGCTCGGCCGCCATCCGGGCCTCACGCTGGAGTCCGGTCTCGACCCCTTCCTTGGCCGCGGTCTTCATCCCGAGCCGCAGCCCGCCCCGCGCCAGCCCCGCCCCCTTGGTGCCGATCAGTTCCGGGATCATCCGCCCCACGAACTCCGACGGGTCCTTCTTGAAGCCGTCGATGGCCGCCTGGACCGTGCGCTCGGGGTGGGTGCCCGCGGAGACGAGGCCGGACAGCGTCATGCTGACGTTCTGGAGGTAGGCCGCCGGGTGGGTCAGGTTGTAGGGGTCCGTGGGGTTGAGGCCGCGGGCGAAGTTGACGAGGCCGGCCGTGCCCTTGAGGGCGCCGCCGACGACGTGGGTCAGTTCGGTGTTGGCGGCCTGGTAGCCGTCGGTGAAGTCGTGGCCGAGGCGTTCCAGGGGCGGGGGTTCGGCGGGGGCGTGGGCGAGGGCGGCCTTGATCTTGCCCTGGGCGTCGGCGGCGGCGGTGTTGCGCTGCTTGCGGGCCTCGTTCAGCTTGTGCGCGGCCGCGTCGCGGTCGGACTTGCCCGCCTGCATGTCCTGCTCCGGCACCGGCCCGGGGTCCTCGCCCGCGTCGGCCTTGGTCTTGTACGCGGCGGCCTTCCGCTCGAAGTCGCCGCGCGCGTCGCTGAACGCCTTCGTGCCCTTCTTGTACAGCTCGACGGCCTCCGCCGCCTGCTTCTGCGCCCAGGTGACGGTGTCGGCGTACCGATCCAGCGCGTCCGCCGCAGAACCGCAAGCCTCGGCGGCGTGGGCCCACTTGGCGGGGTGGACGCCGAACTTCTCGCGGAAGGCGTCGCCGCCCTCGCCCTTCCAGCCCGCCGAGTCGATCTTCTTCAGGCCCGAGCCGACCTTGCCGAACGCGCCGTGGAAGTCCTTCAGGTGCTTCGCGCTCTCGCGGATCCTCTCCGGCTTGCCGTGCACGAGTTCGTCGGCCTGCTCGGTCTGGCCGAGCTGCTGCTCGCCCGGTGTCGCGCCCAGGTCGGAGGCGACCTCGTCGCCCCAGTCCTCGACGCCGTCGGCCCAGTCGTGCAGGCCGACGTGGTCCAGCCCGTCGCCGAGCTTGTCCGTGCCCGCGTCGACGACTTCGCCGACCTTCTTCTTGCCCTTGTCGTACAGGTTCTCGGCGCCGCCCAGCAGCGAGTTGGTGATGTCCCCCAGCCCCATCAGCCCTCACCGCCCTGCTGCTCGGCCGCCTTCGCGCGGGCCTCCGGTGACGGGCCGAAGGTGTCGTCGAGGAACTGGTCGTAGTCCTTGTCCGACATGCCCACCGCGCCGTGCATGTTCTCCGGGGTGACGGGGACCGTGCCGATCAGGGGTGCGGTCATCGCGTCCCGGCCGGCGTCCTTCCAGCCCTGCTTGCTGTTCTCCCACGCCTGCTCGAAGGACTCCTGCGAATAGTCCACCGTCTGACCGGACTTGGCGATGTCCCCCCAGCCCATCTTCTCGACGTCCTCCTCGGAGGCGTACGGGTTGCCCACCGCCGAGTTGGCCACGATCTTCACGCTGCCCTTGAGGTACTGCTCGGTCTCGTAGTACGTGCCCGCCGAGAGGTCGGTCTTCTGCGCGAAGGCGTTGCCCTCCGCGATCAGGGCGCGTACGCCCCACTCCCAGCGTTCGCAGAACGTCTTCAGCTCACCGGTCAGGCCCTCGTGGCCCAACTCCAGCCCGGACAGGGCGATTCCGGAGAAGCCACGGCCCGCACCGGCCTGGCCGGCCATGCCCAGCTCGCCCAGTTCGCCCAGCGCCTCCGTCAGGCCCTTGGCGATCTCCTCCAGGCCCTGCGCCTGGAGATCCATCCCGCCCTCGCCGCTCATACCGCACCCCCGTGCCGTACCCCGTCGTCCAGATCCACCGCCGCGCCGTCCGGCACGATCCCCGCCACCGGCGGGAACACCATCCCCTCCGACCCGTCCGCACAGTCCAACGCGACCCCGCACGGCACGCCGGCGGCGGGCACCGCGACATCCAACAGTCGCGCACCCAGCACGCGTTGATACGTCCACTCCCGCGCCGACTCCCCCCGCGCGATCGCGTACCGGGCGAGCGCCTGCTCGTCGGAGAAGGCCAGGATGAAGCGGATGCCGCCCAAGTCCGCGGTCAGCAACGCCTGTTCGTCACCCAGGGGCACGAGCACGGGAGCACGGCGGAACTCCCCGAGCAGCTCGGCGAACTCCCGTCTCCGGGCCGCCACTTCCGCCATCTGCCCGGGCGCGACACCCGAACCCGCTATCCGGTCCCCGTTCTCAGACATGCCGCCATCATCACGACTACGCCGAGACCGGACAAGTTTCCACCCGTCACCCCCGGCCGGCCGGCAGTGGGGAAGCAGTTGTGGAAGTGCCCCCGGGGTGCCCCTCCCACGAGTCGGTCCGGCTGTTCTGGAGCGTGCCCGCGGGAGGGGTGGCGAGGGAATGCTCCGCGAGCGGGCCGCCGGTGGGGAAGTCGGCCGGCGCGAGCCCGCCCGCTGCGCGGTCGTGCCGGATCACGTGGCCGTCGCCGGGCGTGGCGGGGCCGACGGCGCGGCGGTCGTTCATGAGAGTGGGACGGCCAAGTCCCTTCCACACATCGTCATTTGCCAGCCGACTGCCCGTCGCCCGAGGTCCGGTCATCCAGTGGGCCCCCAAGCCCGGACGCCCGGTTGGCGGCACTGTTCCTCTCGGCCTGGCGTGGAGGTGAGCGCCTTGGGTGAGCGAGGCAGGGGTCTGTCGTGGCGCGGGAAGACGACGCTTCGTGGGCGGACCGCGCCCGCCCGGGGCATTCGCGTGGTGCCCACGGCCCGAAGACGTCGACGGCCGGCCGAGGAGAGCCGTGCGGGCCGGTGGAACGGAGGCCAGGCATGAGGACGTCGCCGAGACTCGCGACCTCGCCGTGGAACATCGCAGCAAGCTGATCGAGATGATCGCGCTGTGGTACGTCGAGGCCGGCAAGTACAACGTGCTGCCGATCGACGGCAGCGCTTTCGAGCGCCTCATGCTGGAGAGGCCGCAGGTCACCGAGGCCCGGCCCAGCTACCACTTCCACCCCGGCACGCAGGCGGTGCCGGCCAGCGAGATGCGCATGCACATGGCCAGGCAGTGAGGTTCCGGGCGGGCCCGGCGGTGGTCCTCACCTGTGCGGGCATCTCCCGGCCCAGGTTGCCGCAGGGCCGGCCGAAGGCGACGTAGGGTCAGCAGTCGTGTCTCTGTGTGACGGTCGCCCGACCGCCCCGGCGACGACGGACGTCCGGCGTGAGGAGTGCGGATGAACGGCTGGGCCGTCGTGGCCGCCGGGTGTGTGGTCATCGGCTACGGGATGTTCTCGCGGCGCCTGTCGACCACGGTGCTCTCGGGGCCGCTGGTGTTCATGCTCGTGGGTGTGGCCATCGGCCCGCTGGGCCTGGGGATGCTGAGCCGTGCGCAGGACCCGGAGCTCACGCGGACGCTGCTGGAGAGCGCGCTGGTGCTCCTGCTGTTCGCGGACGCGGCGGGCATCAGGGTCCGGGACCTGCGCCGGGAAGGGTTCCTGCCGCTGCGCCTGCTCGTCGTCGGACTGCCGGCCACGATGGCTCTGGGGTGGCTGGCGGCCTGGCCACTGCTGCCCGGCCTCGGTGTGTGGGAACTGGCCCTGGTCGCTGTCATCCTCGCGCCGACGGACGCCGCGCTCGGCCAGCAGGCCTTCTCCAACAAGCGGGTGCCGCCGCTGATCCGCGGCGGCCTCTCCGTGGAATCCGGTCTGAACGACGGTCTGGCGCTTCTGTTCTTCGTACTGGCACTCGCGGCGGCCGGTGAGGGCCATGGGCATCCGGGCGTAGCCGAGACGTTCCTGCGGGCACTGCTGCTGAGCGGGGCGATCGGCATCGCGGCCGGCTGGGCCGGGGCGAGTCTGCTGCGCTGGTCGCTCGCCCGGGGGTGGAGCACCTCCGACTGGCGGCAGTTGCTGGTCCTGGCCGTTCCTGCCGTCGCCTACGCGCTGTGCCTCATGGGCGAGGGAAGCGGCTTCATCGGCTCGTGGGCCGCCGGCCTGGCCTTCGGCGTCCACCTGCGGCGAGCACCCACCGGTCCGAACCTTCGCCCCGAGGACTCCGATCCGGTGCGAAGCACGACCTTCACCGAACGACTCGGCCTCCTGCTCGCCTCGCTGAGCTTCCTCGTCTTCGGCGCGGTCATCCTCGGGCCGACGCTCCAGCACCTGACGTGGCGGATGGTCGTCTACGCACTGCTCGCCCTCACCGTCATCCGGATGCTGCCGGTCGTTCTCGCACTGATCGGCACCGGGCTGCGCGTCACCTCCGTGGCCTACATCGGCTGGTTCGGTCCGCGCGGGCTCGCCTCCCTCGTGTTCGGCCTGCTCGCGTTCGAGGAGCATCTGCCCGGTGGAACCCTGCTGAGCGGCGTCGTCGCCGTCACCGTCGGCCTGAGCGTCGTCCTCCACGGAGCCTCCGCCCCCTTCCTCGGGAACCGCTACGGCTCCTGGTTCACCAGGACACTGCGTGAGCAGCCGAACCTGCGGGAGAACGCGCTCGCTCCCGACGAGACACCGCGCTGACGGTCCGCCACCGGGCCCGGCGCGAGGGGGCGTCCAGCGCCCGCTGCCACGTCGGCCGAAGGGCGAACGACACTCCTGGGCGCGGGCGGGGGTGTGGCGCCCCAAATGGCCTTCAGGCCCTGGGCGCCCCGAGGCAGAGTCCGCCTCAGCTCCAGACCGCCTCCGCGAGCGCCGTCCCCACGAAGGCCGCGCCCAGGCCCGCGACCACGCTGGCCACCACGTTCGCCGCTGCCAGGAAGCGGGCTCCGTCCTCGGTGAGGCGGAGAGTCTCGTAGGAGAAGGTGGAGTAGGTGGTGAGGGCGCCGCAGAGGCCGGAGCCTATGAGGAGTTGGGTGTGGGTGCCGGCGGCGCCCGCTGTCACCGCGCCGGTCAGGAGGCCGAGGATGAGGCAGCCGAGGACGTTGACGGTGAAGGTGCCCCAGGGGAAGACGGCGTCGTGGCGTTTCTGGACGGCGCGGTCGGTGAGGTAGCGCAGCGGGGCTCCGGCCATGCCGCCGATGATCACGAGGAGCCAGTTCACGCCTTCTTCTCCTTGCCCGGGTGACGCCGCGAGTGCCGGCCCGAGTGGCTGCCCGCGTACCGGATGACCTGGCAGTCGTCCAGGATCACCAGTCCCGACTCCACCAGTTCGTCCAGCTGCGGCAGGAACGCCCGTACGCGCTCCGGGGTGTCGACGACGACGATCGCCACCGGCAGCTCCTCGTTCATGGAGAGCAGCCGGGCGGTGTGGATGAGGGAGGACGCGCCGAAGCCCTCGATGCCCCGGAACACACTGGCGCCCGCGAGCCCGGCCGCGTGCGCGCGGTGCACGATCTCGCTGTAGAGCGGCTTGTGGTGGTACGTGTCGTGCTCGCCGATGAAGATCGTCACCCGGAGGGCGTCGCCGGTCAGCCGTGTCGTGGTCATCGATGCCTCCAGGCCAGGACGCGGCGCGTGAGCGCGACCGCGAGTCCCACCGAGCCGAGGGCCGCGAACAGGGTCGCGGTCAGATAGGCGAGGGCGGTGCGCGCCTCACCGGCGTTCACCAGCCGTTCGATCTCGACGGTGTACGTGGAGAACGTCGTGAAGCCCCCCAGCACCCCCGTGCCGAAGAACGGCCGGACCAGCCGGTGCGCCGTCCACACCTCACTGATCAGCACCATGAACACGCCGATGACCGCGCAGCCGGTGACATTGACCAGCAGGGTGGTCCAGGGGAAGCCGGGGCTCTCGACCGGCCAGAGCAGCGACGCCGCGTACCGGGCCGTCGCGCCGATCGCGCCGCCGACCGCGACCACCGCCACGACCGGGCCCTGACCGCGCCACGCCTCCTGCCACTGGGCGGGAGAGCGCAGGTCGATGTCGGGGTCGACGGGTTCGTTCGTCGTGGGTCGTGGTGCTGTCATGGGCGTACGTCTCCTACTCGCCGGGGCCCGCGCACGCGGGCGCACTCCATCGCAAGTAGGGACTGTTGGCGGCCTCGGTGCCGCGGTTCGGGTACGGCGAGCCCCACCGCCGCGCCGCGCGGGTGAGGCGCGGCCGGTCACCAGGATATCGCGGGGGCGGGGCGGGGTGCAGCGCGGCGGGTGCGGTCACGAGGGGGTCAGCGGGAGGTCGTCCGTGTAGGCGTTGACCGGCTGGGCGATGGGGTGGGTCTCCCGGACGTCCAGCGCGGCCTCGGCGGTCTTCGTGCCGAGGCGGCCCGCCGGGTGCCAGGTGCCGGTGACCGCGAGCCAGGTGTTGGCGGGCGGGGCGTCGGGGCCGTGCACGCGGACCTTGACGGTCTGGGAGTCGGCGGCACAGCAGGTGAAGATGATCCGGGTCAGGTACCAGCCGCCGCCCGCCCCGGCCGGGGTGACGAACCCGGTGAGCTGGACCTGCCGGCCCTTGATCGCCCGTGTGGGGTCCTGCTGGACGCGCTGGGTGAAGCCGGTGAGGGTCAGGGGGAGCGGGGAGGTCGCGGGGAGGTCGGGGAAACGTTCCCTCGGGGTGGTGGCGACCGGCTTCCCGTTGGAGTGGGCCGCCGTGTACGCGCCGAGGGCGGGCGGGGCGTAGAGGAGGAGGCTCAGGGCGGGGAGGGCGAGGAGCCAGGCGACCTTGGGGGCGTGCGCATGGTCGTGGCCGTGCTCGTGGTGCTCGTGGGATTCCGGGTCGGCCCGCAGGTCGAGTACGGCGTTCACCGCGCCGAGGAGCAGCAGGACGACGCCGGACGCGATCAGGACGGGGCGCAGGCCCTCCTTGACGTAGCGCAGGTAGAGGTCGGTGAAGAGGGCCGTGTGCAGCAGGCCGGCGCCGATGAGGGCGAGCAGGGCGGTCTGGGCGAGGCGTCTCACAGCAGCGTGCCTCCGGCCAGGGCGCTGGCGGCGACGGCGACGACCGTGGTCGCGGCGGAGAACCGTACGGCGAAGGCGCGGCCGAAGGTGCCCGCCTGAAGGGCGATCAGCTTCAGGTCCACCATGGGGCCCACCACCATGAAAGCGAGCCGGGCTGTGGGGGAGAAGCCTGTGAGGGACGCCGCCACAAACGCGTCCGCCTCCGAGCAGACCGCGAGCAGGACGGCGAGTCCGGCGAGGAACAGCACCGAGAGCCAGGGCGAGCCGGAGAAGGTGTCGAGCACGGTGCGCGGTACGGCGACGTTGAAGGTGGCCGCCGCCATCGCGCCCAGCACCAGGAAGCCCCCGGCGTGCAGGAAGTCGTGCTGGAAGCCCTGGCGGAACTCGGCCCAGCGGCTGTGTCCGTGCTGGTGACCGGTGTGCCGTACGGCCGGGCGCAACCACTTCTCCTTGCCGAGGCAGAGCCACAGCCAGCCCATCACGGCGGCGGTGGCCAGCGAGGCGGCCAGCCGGGCGGCGACCATCGCGGGGTTGCCGGGGAAGGCGACCGCCGTGGCCGTGAGCACGATCGGGTTGATCGCGGGCGCGGACAGCAGGAAGGCGAACGCGGCTGCCGGGGTGACGCCTCGCCTGATCAGGCTGTTGGCCACCGGTACGGACGCGCACTCGCACCCCGGCAGCACCGCACCCGCGACCCCCGCGACCGGCACGGCGAGCGCGGCCCGCTTGGGCAGCACACGGGTGAACAGGTCCGCCGGGACGAAGGCGTTGATCGCGCCGGACAGCACGGTGCCCAGGATCAGGAACGGCAGCGCCTGCACGGTGATCGCCAGGCAGACCGTGCGCCACGCCTGTACGGCCGGGCGGTCGAGCACCCCGGCGCGGGCGAGCAGCAGCACCGTGATCCCGACGGCCGCGGCGGCGGTGAGGGCGAGCAGGGGGCGTACGGGGCTGGGGCGGGCCGGTGGAGCGGTGGGGGTGACGACCGTCGCCGTCGCCGCCGCGTCGAGCGCTCCCACCAGCTCATCCGTTTTTCCCATTTTCACTCCGGATGTCGGTGTTTGGCCGACGATAAGCGAGGGGCGTGTGCCGGGTGGGGTGCACACGCCGTCTCGCCTCCGGATGCGTGAGGAGGTTGCGGCCCGGCCGCGGCTCAGGCCAGCCGGCCGACCTCGTAGTCACCGGCGGGCATGCGGATCATGACGTTCATGCGGTTGTAGGCGTTGATGAGGCCGATGAGGAAGACCAGGGCGGCGAGCTGGTCCTCGTCGTAGTGCTTGGCCGCGTTCGCCCACGCCTCGTCCGTGACGGCGCCCGGGGTGTCGGCGAGGCGGGTGCCCTGCTCGGCCAGTTCGAGGGCGGCGCGCTCGGCGTCGGTGAACACGGTGGCCTCGCGCCAGGCCGCGACCATGTTCAGCCGCAGCGGGGTCTCGCCCGCGTGTGCGGCCTCCTTGGTGTGCATGTCGAGGCAGAAGCCGCAGCCGTTGATCTGGCTGGCGCGGATCTTCACCAGCTCCTGGGTGGCGGCGGGGAGAGTGGAGTCCGAGACCACCTTTCCGGCCGCGCCGAGGTGCTTGATGATCTTGGCGGTGGTGGGGAGGGCGAAGGGGTTGAGACGGGCGTCCATGGGTGCGCTCCTGGGAGTCGGTGCGGGTGGGTTCACGCTTACGACGGGTGGGGCGGCGGGGGTGTGACATGTGGGGGTGTGACGTGAGCCACCGGCTCGCCCGGCCTCCGGCCACATAGGTTCCGGCCACATAGGTTCCGGCCACGCCGAATCCGCTGGGAATGTGTGCAGGAGAGCCACATGGGGCGCACACACTCTGCTGATGGTCCCGTTACGGTGGCGGGCGCTCACCCGCGCCCGTCGACCCAGGAAGACCGCGAATGGACTACTGCTCCGCCTGCCGTCGGCATCTGAACGGCGCCCTGGTCTGCCCCGGCTGCGGCGTCTGCGCCTCCCCGGACCTGGCCCCGATGCCGGTCCGCACGAGCCCGTACGCCGTACGGCGGCCCGGCGAGGAGGACGTTCCCGCCCCCTCGTCCCGTCGCGGCAGGTCGGTACCCCCGCCGGCCGCCCCGCACCGCCCCGCCGAGGTGCCCTCGGGCAGTGGCCGTGCGGCCCGGCGCCGTGAGCAGTCCCGTTGGCGGAAGACGCGTCGCAGGGCAGCGTGGGCAACCGCCGTGGCGCTGGTCGGCGGCGGTCTCACCCTCGCCGCGGCCCTGAACCACCAGCCCGCCGACCGCACCCGCCCCACCGCGGCCCAGGGCGAGCAGCCGATGGGCGGTACGGGTCCCGAGGCCACCGCCGGCCTCCCGGTACCGACGGCGTCCCCGACCGAGCGCCCCACGTCATCGAGCACCCCGTCGCACACGAGCGCCAAGTCCCCGGCAGCCCCCCGCCGCTCCGGCACCCCCGCCTCGCACAAGGCCACCCCGAAGACCGAGAAGCCGTCCCCCTCCGCACCGGCCTCGGCGCACCCCCACTCCCGCTCCCTGCTCCCCCTCCCCCACGACCCGGCCCCGGTCTCCACGACCCCCACCTCCCCCCTCGCCCCGCCGAAGCAGTCCCCCACCCCCACGAAGTCCACCCCGACGCCGGACGCGACGACGCCCTCCCCCACCGAGCGCACCGAGCCCCCGTCCGCCACCCCCTCCGAGCCGCAGTCCCCCACCCCCACGGACTCCCCGGCCCCCACGGCGACCCCCTCGACCTCGCCTTCCCACCTCTGCCTCCTGGTCCTCTGCCTGAACTGACCACGCGACGAGGTCGGACACCGCCGGCACCGAGGAGGGGTGAGCGACCTCCACTGATCACCAATCCGACCCCTCCCAAGACGGACCGGAGGGAAACCTGCAAGCCGGTCACACTCCGGCCGAGTTGGACGCCGCGTCCCTCACCTGTTCCACGTCTCGTCGTAAGGGTCGGCCGGAGTAGCCACCGGGCGGGCGGAGGTCACGCGGAGGTAGGGGATCGGCCCGTTGTTGACCGGGTCACGGGTCATGCGGGAGGCGTACACGCCCGTCACCTCCAGCCAGGCGTCCGGGCGGAGGACCGGGGGGAGCTGGCCGGTGAGGCCGATCTTGACCGGCTGGGCGTCGGCGGCGCAGCAGTTGAGGGCCATGCGGACGAGGTAGGGGGTGCCGTGGGCGTCGAGGGCGAGGAAGCCGGTGACGCGGACGGTGCGGCCGCGCAGGGAGTGGGTGTAGGCGGCGCGGGAGGCGTAGTCGACGACGCTCAGCCGGACGGGGTCGGAGGCGGGCAACGGGTCCAGTCCGTAGGGCGGTTGGAGTGCCGTGCCCGTGCGGACCGCGCTGTAGGAGCCGAGGGCGGGCGGGGCGATGAGGATGAGGGCGAGGACGGGGAGCACCAGGAGCCAGGCCACGCCGGGCTCGGGATGCCCCCCACCCCCATGAGCCCGTTTCCGCTCGTACCAGACCGTCGCCAGCGCGGCCACGACCAGGACCGCGCCCGCCGCCAACACCAGTGGCCGCAGGCCCGACTTGACGTATCTCAGGTACAGCTCCGTCGTCCCCGCGTGCAGCAGCGCGCCCCCGAGGAGGAACATCACGGCGGCCTGCGCCTGGCGGTTCACAGCAGCACCGCCCCGGTGACCAGCGCGCCCGTGACGGCCAGCGCGAACGTGGCCGGGGCGAAGCGCAGCGCGAAACCGCGGCCGAAGGTGCCGGCCTGCATGGCGAACAGCTTGAGGTCGATCATCGGGCCCACCACCAGGAACACCAGCTTGGCCGTCGGGGAGAAGTCGGTCAGTGAGGCGGCGACGAACGCGTCCGCCTCCGAGCAGATGGACAGCACCACGGCGAGCACGGCGAGGGCGAGCACCGCGAGGAACGGGTTGCCCGCGGCCGTGCGCAGCCACTCCGCCGGGGCGACCGCCTTCAGGGTGGCCGCGGCCATGGCGCCGACCACCAGGAAGCCGCCCGCGTGCATGATGTCGTGGCGTACGGAGTTCCAGAAGGTCTCCGCCTTCGTCTCGCCCTCGTGCGCCCCGTGCGCGGGCGGGCGCAGCCAGTCGGCGCGGCCCAGCCGCTGCCACAGCCAGCCCATCGCGCAGGCCACCAGCAGGCTCCCGGCGAACCGGGCGACGACCATCTCCGGGTTGTTGGGGAAGGCCACGGCCGTGGCGGTGAGCACGATCGGGTTGATCGCGGGCGCGGACAGCAGGAACGCCAGTGCGGCCGACGGGGTCACGCCCCGCCGCACCAGCGCGCCCGCCACCGGCACCGACGCGCACTCGCACCCGGGCAGCACCGCCCCCGCGAGCCCGGCGACCGGTACGGCGAGCGCGGGCCGGCTCGGCAGCGCGCGGGCGAAGAAGGCGGGCGGGACGAAGACGGCGATGGCGGCCGACAGCAGCACCCCGAGGACCAGGAAGGGGAGCGCCTGCACGGTGACGGCGACGAACACCGTGGTCCAGCTCTGCATCACCGGGGCGCCGAGCGCTCCCCGGATCGGCGCCTGGGCGAGGACGGCGAGGAGCAGCAGGAGGGTGAGGACGAGGGGGGAGCTGAGCCGGACGCCCCCGGATCGTTCGCGGGGCGGCTCGGTACCCGGCGGGGCGTCTTCGGTGATGGCCACGGGTGGAGACCTCCGGCTGGGTGCGGCTGCGACGAACACACCCCAGGCGGTACGCGGCCGTCGGCGGCCCCGTTCAGGTGATCGCTGGAACCGGCCGCCTTCTTGGGGCAGTCTTTTCCCTCGTGGCGAACAGCGTTCCGTATCAGGGCGGTTCAGGTGGCGCGGCGGCGCCGATGGTGGTGTGCGGGGACGACGGTCTCGCGCACCGGCTCTCCGCCGAGCTGCGCGGAGTCTACGGCGAGCAGGTCGTGCTCGTCGTACCGCCGAACGCCCGTACCGCGCGGCGGCCGATGGTCGGGCGGCCCCGGTCGGCTCCGGCGGCGCTGTTCGACCGGGTGGTGTCGGTGGCGGTCGGCCGGGGCGGCCCCGCGCCGGGCGGCGACTCGGCCGCCGTGTCCCCACGCTCGGGCGGGGAGAGGGTGCTGGAGGCCGAGTTCCTCACCGAGCGGGTGCTTGCCGAGGCCGGGGTGGAGCGGGCGGCCGCCCTGGCGCTGGTGTACGAGGACGACGAGACCAACATCCGGGCCGCGCTGACCGCCCGGCGGCTGAACCCCAGGCTCCGGCTCGTACTGCGGCTCTACAACCGCCGGCTGGGCCAGCACATCGAGGAACTCCTCGACCAGGCGGCCGTGTTGGTGGGCGATGACGACGAGGCGCTCCGGGACGCGGCCACCTCCGTGCTCTCCGACGCCGACACCGCGGCGCCCGCGCTCGCCGCGACCGCGGTCGCCGGTACCGGCAAGGTGATCCAGGCGGAGGGCCTGCTGCTGCGCGCGGTGGAACGGGCCGCGCCCCCGGCCGGGGGCCCCGCGCCGGGCGGCCTGTGCACGCTGGCCCTGCTCTCCGCCGACGGCGACGACGAGGGGCCGGTGCTGCTGCCCGGCGACGAGGAGGTACGCCGGGCCGGTGCGCGGTCCCGCGTGATGCTGGAGCGGTTCTCGGCGTCGGAGGGCGCGGCGGCGGGCAACGGGCTCGGCGTGGGCGGTGTCCCGCCCCTGTCCTCCCTGTTCTCCAAGCAGTTGAGGTGGTCGCTGGCGGTTCTGGCGGGCTGCGTGATCGCGCTCGCGGTGGCCCTGTCGATCGTGACCGGCATCCATCCCGTACGGGCCTTCTACCTGACCCTGCTGGACCTGTTCGCCATCGACGATCCGGCGCTGGGCGAGCCGTTGGGGCGGCAGATCCTGCAACTCCTCTCCGGACTGGTCGGGTTGCTGCTGCTGCCGGTCCTCCTGGCTGCCGTGCTGGAGGGGCTGGGCACCTTCCGTACGCAGTCCGCCCTGCGCAAGCCCCCGCGCGGGCTCGGCGGGCATGTGGTCCTGCTGGGGCTGGGGAAGATCGGTACGCGGGTGCTGATCCGGCTGCGGGAGCTGCATGTGCCGGTGGTGTGCGTGGAGGGCAACCCGGAGGCGCGCGGGCTCGCGGTGGCGCGGCGGCTGCGGGTGCCGGTGGTGATCGGGGACGTCACGCAGGAGGGCGTACTGGAGTCGGCGAAGATCCACCGGGCGCACGCCCTCCTCGCGGTGACCAGCGCGGACACCACCAACCTGGAGGCCGTGCTGTACGCGCGCGGGGTCCGTCCCGACCTCCGCGCGGTACTGCGGCTGTACGACGACGACTTCGCCACCGCCGTGTACCGCACCCTGCGGGTCGCGCACCCGCTGGCCACCACCCGCAGCCGCAGCGTCACCCATCTCTCGGCCCCCGCCTTCGCCGGAGCCATGCTGGGCCGTCGCGTCCTGGGCGCGGTGCCGGTGGAACGCCGGGTGCTCGTCTTCGCGTCGGTCGACGTGGCGAACCGCCCGCAGCTGGAGGGCCGCACCCTGGCCTCCGCCTTCGCACCCGGCGTCTGGCGCGCCCTCGCCGTGGAGGGCGCGCCCGACACCCCGCCCGACCGCCTCCTCACGAAGGACGACCGGGTGGTGATCGCGGCGACGCGCGGCGGGCTGGCGGAGTTCGGCTGACCGCCCCTTCTCCACCGAGCCCCTGCTCCGCCGGGCCGGCTACTCCGCGGAACCCCCCAAGTGCCGCTCGGCGAAGTCCATTTCGAGCCGGACCTGCTTGATCCGCTCGTCCACCACCAGCGAGCCGTGGCCGGCGTCGTAGCGGTAGACCTCGTGCGGGGCGCCCCGGTCGCGCAGGCGGTCGACGTAGTTGTCGATCTGGCGGATGGGGCAGCGGGGGTCGTTGACGCCGGCCGAGATGTAGACGGGCGCCTTGACCTGGTCGACGTAGGTCAGCGGGGAGGACGCGGCGAAGCGGTCCGGGACCTCCTCCGGGGTGCCGCCCAGGAGGGTGCGGTCCATGGCCTTCAGCGCCTCCATCTCGTCGTGGTACGCGGTGACGTAGTCCGCGACCGGCACCACGGCGATGCCCACCGCCCACGCCTCCGGCTGGGTGCCGATGCCGAGGAGGGTGAGGTAGCCGCCCCAGGAGCCGCCGGTGAGGACGAGGCGCTCGGGGTCGGCGAGACCGGAGGAGACGGCCCACTCGCGCACCGCGGCCACGTCCTCCAGCTCGATCAGGCCGACCCGGTGCTTGAGCGCGTCGGTCCAGGCGCGCCCGTACCCGGTGGAACCCCGGTAGTTGACGCGGACCACCGCGTACCCCTGGTCCACCCAGGCCGCCGGGCCCGCCGCGAAGGAGTCGCTGTCGTGCCAGGTGGGGCCGCCGTGCAGGTCGAACACGGTCGGGAGGGGGCCGGTGGCCCCGGCGGGCTTCTGGACGAGGGCGTGGATGCGGCCGCCGGGGCCGTCCACCCACACGTCCTCCACCGCGACCGAGGGCGGGCTCTTCAGGCCGGGCGGGTCGAGGACGACGTCCCCGCTGGTGGAGCGGACCACCGGCGGCTCGGCGGCGGAGGACCACAGGTACTCCACGCTGCCGTCGGGCCGGGCGGTCGCCCCGGAGACGGTGCCGGGCGGGGTGGGGATACGGTCCAGCTCGCGGGTGGCGAGGTCGTAGCGGAACAGCTCGCTGCGGGCCTCGAAGCCGTGCGCGATCAGCAGGGCGGAGCCGTCCGGGTACCACTCGGCGGCCACGTCGCCGGGCAGGTCCAGCGGGAGGTCGGTCTCCGCGCCGCTCGCCACGTCCCACACCAGCGGCTCCCAGCGGCCCCGGCGCTGGTGGCCGATGAGGAGCCGGGTGTCGCCGTCGACGGGGGCGAAGCCCAGCACCTCCAGGCCCAGCTCCTCGGTGCCGCCCCGGGTGTCGTCCAGGTCGGCGACGGCCGTGCCGTCGGGGCGCAGCACGCGCAGGGCGCTGTGCATGGCGTCGCCGTGCTCGGTGTGCTCGATCGCGATCAGCGTGCCGTCGTGCGAGAGGTCGCCGACACCGGCGGACTCCCGGTGCCGGTAGATCTCCACCGGCGCCTCACCGGCGCGGGCCAGGTGGATCGTCGTACCGTCCTCGTCGGTCGACCGGCCGACCACGGCCGTCCGCCCGTCCCGGCCGAGGGCGAGCCCGGCCGGGTAGGAGGGTGCGAGGCCCGGTACGGCCGTCTCGTCGTCGCCGCCCCCGAAGGGCTGGCGGCGCCAGACCCCGAACTCGTCCCCGTCCTTGTCGTCGAACCACCAGATCCACGCCCCGTCCGGCGAGAGCAGGCCGTCCGTGGTGCCGTTCGGCCGGTCCGTCGCCTGCCGCTGCGCACCGCTCGCGCGGTCCCACGCGTACAGCTCGTAGGTGCCGGTCGCGTTCGACACGAACAGCGAGCGGTCGGGCGCGTCCTCGGCCCAGTCCGGCAGCGAGACCCTCGGCGCACGGAACCGCTTCTCCCAGTCGGGCATCTCCACAGCTTCGTCAGCTTTGTCCATGCCCCCTAGGATCACCCGCCCGACGCCTTACGGGACACCCCTGAGCTGGGCGATGACGTTCGGGGCCGCCGGGGCACGGGCCCGGGGTGAAGGTGACAAAGGGGGCGCCGTACCTTTGGGGGGTGTACCGGTTTCTGCTGACTCCCCGCTGGTGGGGCATCAACGTCTTCGTGCTGCTCGCCATCCCGTTCTGTGTGTTCATGGGGTCGTGGCAGCTCAGCCGGTTCGAGGGGCGGGTGCAGGACCACCGGACCGCCACCGAACAGGCGGCGGACTCGCGCCACGAGAAGGCGGTGCCGCTCGCGCGGATGCTGCCCGTGGACAAGGCGACGTCGGGACGGCGGGTCGAGGTCAGCGGCGAGTACGGCAGGCAGCTGCTCTCGCCCGGCCGGGAGCTGGACGGGAAGACCGGCTTCTACGTCGTGACCCTGCTGCGCACCCCGAACGGCGAGTCGCTGCCCGTGGTGCGGGGCTGGCTGCCCGGTACGGCCGACCCCGCGAAGGCGCCCGCGCCCCCGGCCGGGAAGGTCACCGTCACCGGCGCGCTGCAGGCCCCCGAGTCTCCCGGCAGCAACGGCGTCCCCGCGACCGGCGGACTGCCCAGCGGGCAGACCAACGCCATCACCCCGGCCTCCCTGGTCAACCTGGTGCCGGACAAGCTGTACGCGGCCTGGGTAACGCTGGACCGGGGCGACGCCGGGATGAAGGCCGTACCCGCCATCGCGCCCGTCGGGACCGGGCTCGACCTGAAGGCGTTCCAGAACCTCGGCTACACCGGTGAGTGGTTCGTCTTCGCCGGGTTCGTGGTCTTCATGTGGTTCCGCCTGCTGCGCCGCGAGGCCGAGGCCGCCCGCGACGCCGAGCTGGGCCTGGTGACGGACGGTGCCGACACCCCCGAGGGTGCCGGCACACCGACCGCCGTCTAGCTCTCCGACTGCATCCCGGTGTAGTACACCGTCCCCGCGCATGCGTTCGGCACCGCCGCCGTCGCCGCCGCGCCGGACTCCGCGCTGTACGTGACCTGCACGCTGCCGTCGGCCGGGCCGTCGACGGTGAGGAGCTGCGGGGCCGCCGCGCCGGCCGTGCCGCCGCCGCTGTCCGCGCTGCCGGTCGCGCCCGGGTCACCGCTGGGCGTCGGGTCGGGCGAGGGTCCGCCGGTGGCCGAGCCGCCGCCGGTGGTGGAGGTCCCGCCGCCCGGCACCGGGCAGGTCTCGGAGGGCACGAACGCGAACTTCTCCGCGTACGCCCCGCCCGGCCGCAGCACCAGCGAGGACACCGAGAGCGACGGGTCGGGCAGCCCGCTCGCCGCGTCGCCGGACACATGCGCGGCCACGCTCAGCTTGGCCTGGGAGGCCGCGCCCACCGCGACCGCGCCGACCTGGCCCGCGCCGGTGACGGCGCAGGCGGAGCCGGAGACGTTGGCGACGCGGAAGGTGCCGTAGACCACGCCCGCCGAGTCGGGCCCGCTCGCGCTGCCCGTGACGCCCAGCTGGGCCGGGGTGCAGGTCGCGGTGCCGGAGGCGAGGCTCGCCGAGGGGTTCGCGGCGTCGGGGGCGCCGGACTCGCCGCCGCCCTTCTTGCCGGGCTCGTCCTTCTTCCCGCCGTCCCTGCCGGTGCCGGGCGCCTCGCCCGTACCGCCCCGGGTGTCGCCGGTGGCGCCGTCGGAGGCGTGGCCGCCGCCCTCGGTGCCCCGCGTCGCCTCGGACTGGCCGGCCATCGCGGTGTTGGGGTCGGCGTCGCCGGTGTTGGAGACGTGCACCAGGGCCGGGATCGCGGTGCCGAGCAGCAGCGCGGCCGCCGCCATGCCGACCGCCGCGTGCCGCTTGCGGGCCCGCCGCGCGGGAACGGCCCGCCGCAGATGCTCCAGCGAGCCGGTACGGGGCTCCACGTCGTCCACGGCGGAGTGCAGCAGCCGCCGCAGCGCCTGCTCGTCCGCCCCGAGCCCGTCGTACAGGTCGTCGTGCGGACCGTCGAGCCCGTCGAGCTTCCGTGTCTCCGCGTCGGCGGAGGTTTCCGGACGGGCGGACCCCTCCCGGCGGCTGCCGTCGTTCACAGTTTCGTTCCCAGCGTGCGTCGGCTTGTCGTGTGGGTCGGCCCCCGTGGCTGACTCGTCGGCCGGCTCGTCCCGCTCGCTCATGTCTTGGCCCCCATGGACACCCGCAGCGCGGCGATGCCCCGTGAGCCGTACGCCTTCACCGATCCCAGCGAGATGCCGAGCGTCTCGGCGACCTGGGCCTCCGTCATGTCCGCGAAGTAACGCAGCACCAGCACCTCGCGCTGGCGGCGCTGAAGACCCTTCATGGCCTTGATGAGCGAGTCCCGTTCGAGCTGGTCGTACGCCCCCTCCTCCGCGCTCGCCATGTCCGGCATCGGCTTGGAGAGCAGCTTCAGGCCGAGGATGCGGCGGCGCAGCGCGGACCGGGAGAGGTTGACGACCGTCTGGCGCAGGTACGCCAGGGTCTTCTCCTTGTCCCGGACGCGTTTGCGCGCCGAGTGAACGCGGATGAACGCCTCCTGTACGACATCCTCGCAAGAGGCGGTGTCGTCCAGGAGCAGGGCCGCGAGACCGAGCAGGGAGCGGTAGTGCGCCCGGTAGGTCTCGGTGAGATGGTCGACGGTGGTGCCGGCGGCCGCGTCACCCGCGGTGTCGTCGGCGCCGTCGCGCTGGCCGGGTATGCGGGCGGGGCGCGCTGCGGGCATCGGCGCGATCACCGGCATGCCGCCGGGCACACGCGGACGAAGTGCCGCACGGGGCGGCCGGAGCGCCGCCGCGCCACGGGCTGCTGGGGATACGCCCGGCTCGAAGAGAGCCGGTGCGAGTTCGAGTACCTCTGCCACGCCAGTTGGACACGCGTACCCCCGGCAGGGTTGTACGTGCCGGGCGTCACATTCACGACGACCGACAGTTCCTCAAGTGCCGCCATGCGCCCCGCTCTTCCCCTACGCCTAGTTGAAAGGGCGTCACCACGCCCCACCGCGACGCCCCGCGCCCGGAATCCACGTCCCGCCGCACCAGGGTGAGGGCAAAGACGCTCCCGGTGCTCGCGCGGTTGCGGAGAACTGGGAGGGAAATCCTCTGTCGTGACGAAGGCCGGGGACAAGTGGTTTGGACCATGGTTCCGGCCACATTCCCCAGGAGAATCCCACGAACATCACAGGATTCTCACATCATTTCAGCGGCCACCAGCTCGGCGATCTGGGCGGTGTTGAGGGCGGCGCCCTTGCGCAGGTTGTCGCCGCAGACGAAGAGTTCGAGCGCGGTCGGGTCGTCCAGCGCCCGGCGTACCCGGCCCACCCAGGTGGGATCGGTGCCCACTACATCGGCCGGCGTCGGGTACTCCCCGGCGGCCGGGTCGTCGCACAGGACCACGCCGGGGGCGGTGGCGAGGATCTCGCGGGCGCCGTCCACGGTGACCTCGTCCTGGAAGCGGGCGTGGACGGTGAGGGAGTGGGTGGTGAGGACCGGGACCCGTACGCAGGTGACGGCGACCGGCAGGGCGGCCAGGCCGAGGATCTTGCGGGTCTCGTCGCGGACCTTCATCTCCTCCGAGGACCAGCCGTCCTCGCGCAGCGACCCGGCCCAGGGCACCACGTTGAGCGCGACGGGCTCCGGGAACGGCCCGGTCAGCTCGCCCACCGCACGCCGTACGTCACCGGGCGCGGTGCCCAGGTCGGTGCCCGCGACCAGGGAAAGCTGGGCGCGCAGCGTCTCGATCCCGGCCCGCCCGGCCCCGCTGACCGCCTGGTACGAGGAGACCACCAGCTCGCGCAGCCCGTACTCGGCGTGCAGCGCGCCGAGGGCGACGATCATCGACAGGGTCGTGCAGTTGGGGTTGGCGACGATCCCGCGCGGCCGCATCCTGGCCGTGTGCGGGTTGACCTCCGGGACCACCAGCGGCACCTCGGGGTCCATCCGGAAGGCGCCGGAGTTGTCGACCACGACCGCGCCGCGCGCGACGGCGACGGGAGCCCACCGGGCGGCCACCTCGTCGGGCACGTCGAACATCGCGACGTCTACGCCGTCGAAGGCGTCCTCGGTGAGGGCGGCGACCTCGACCTCCTCCCCGCGCACGGCCAGCTTGCGGCCGGCCGAGCGCGGGGAGGCGAGCAGCCTGATCTCGCCCCAGATGTCCGCCCGTTGGGACAGGATCTGGAGCATCACCGCTCCTACGGCTCCGGTCGCCCCCACGACCGCCAGTGTCGGGCGACCGGTACGTGCCATCAGCGGCCCGTGCCCCCGTAGACGACGGCCTCGTCGGTGTCGGAGTCGAGCCCGAAGGCGGTGTGCACGGCGCGGACGGCCTCGGGGACCTCGTCGGCGCGGGTGACGACCGAGATACGGATCTCGGAGGTCGAGATCAGCTCGATGTTCACGCCCGCGTCGCTGAGCGCCTCGAAGAAGGAGGCGGTGACGCCCGGGTTGGTCTTCATCCCGGCGCCGACCAGGGAGATCTTGCCGATCTGGTCGTCGTAGCGCAGGGACTCGAAGCCGATGCCGGGGCGGTTGCGCTCCAGGGCGTCGATGGCCTTGCGGCCCTCGGTCTTCGGCAGGGTGAAGGAGATGTCGGTCAGGCCCGTGGAGGCGGCCGACACGTTCTGCACGACCATGTCGATGTTGATCTCGGCGTCCGCGATGGTGCGGAAGATGGCCGCGGCCTCGCCCGGCTTGTCCGGCACGCCGACGACGGTGATCTTGGCCTCGGAGGTGTCGTGCGCGACACCGGAGATGATGGCCTGCTCCACCTGCTGTTCCCCTTGCTCGATCGGCTCGCTGCTGACCCACGTACCGCGCAGCCCGCTGAAGGAGGAGCGCACGTGGATCGGGATGTTGTACCGGCGGGCGTACTCCACGCAGCGGTGGAGCAGCACCTTGGAGCCGGACGCGGCCAGCTCCAGCATGTCCTCGAAGGAGATCCAGTCGATCTTCCGGGCCTTCTTCACCACGCGCGGGTCGGCGGTGAACACGCCGTCCACGTCGGTGTAGATCTCGCAGACCTCGGCGTCGAGCGCGGCGGCCAGCGCGACGGCGGTGGTGTCGGAGCCACCGCGGCCCAGCGTGGTGATGTCCTTCTTGTCCTGGCTCACACCCTGGAAACCGGCGACGATGGCGATGTTGCCCTCGTCCAGCGCGGTGCGGATGCGGCCCGGCGTGACGTCGATGATGCGGGCTTTGTTGTGGACCGAGTCGGTGATGACACCTGCCTGGCTGCCCGTGAACGACTGGGCCTCGTGGCCCAGCTTTTTGATCGCCATCGCCAGCAGGGCCATGGAGATACGCTCTCCGGCGGTCAGCAGCATGTCGAATTCACGTCCGGCAGGCATCGGAGACACCTGCTCGGCGAGATCGATCAGCTCGTCCGTCGTGTCGCCCATCGCGGAGACCACGACAACCACCTGGTTGCCGTTCTTCTTGGCTTCCACGATCCGCTTGGCGACGCGCTTGATGCCCTCGGCATCGGCTACGGAGGAGCCTCCGTACTTCTGCACGACAAGGCCCACGTGCGCTCCTCGCTCGGTTCGTTTGTGTCGGCTCAGTCTATCGAGCGTCCGAAATCCACCATCGCGCTCCCGCATGGTGAGACGTCGTCCGCCCGGTCCCGAACCTGCCCAGCGGCACGCGGGCCACGCGGAAAGTGCCCCGCGTCACAGCGCGTCAGTCGACGAGCTCTTTGAGGGGGGCAGTGTCGAGGATGATGTCGACGGGGTGGGGCAGCTCGACGGAGGCGCCGAAGGGCGACTTCTCGGCATGGAGGTAGCGGCCGTCCTCCGGCTGGTTGTACACCACGACCGAGCCGTCGTCCCGGTCGATGAGCAGGTACACGGGGATACCTGCTGCGGCATAGCCGCCGGGTTTCTCGACTCGGTCTCGCTGGTTGGTGTCGGAGTCGTGCGACGTGACCTCCACGGCCATCAGGACACCCCCTGCGTCCGACCAGTCTCCGTGCCCCGCCGGGAATCCGAACGGCGCGAGAACGCCATCCGGACGTGCCCGCCCCTTCCGATAGCGCTCGACCTTCATCCCTCGGTCTCCGTACAACCAGAGCTCGGGTCGGTGCTGCATGCACAGCCGCTGCAACCAGGCGATGATGTGGTCGTGGTTGCCATCGGTCACCGGCTTGACCTGGACCTTCCCATTGAGGAACTCCAGCCGCACGGTCTCCGGGGCATGGCGTTCGAGCTCCTCGAACTCCTCGACGGACATCTGCGGCCGGTCTTCGGTCCTGGGGGTCATGGCGTCGCCTCCTCGACTCCATGGTGCCCCGGCCGGTGCCTCCCGCACGCTCATACGTCCCTCCCCGCCCTGGGCCGCAGCCCGGCCGCCCTGCGCAGCTCGGCCGCCCAGTGGGTCACGTCGACCACTCCGGGGTCGTCGGCCGGGTCACGCAGGAATGTCTCCGGGACGTAGCCGACCGGCAGCCCTTCCATCTCGGCCGCCTCATCCGCCTCGATCTCGGCATGGCACTCACGGCAGATCCCGTCGATGATCTCCGTCGTCCGCTCGTCCGCGTCACAGGTGGCGCAGGCCATGATCACGCGGCTGACGCGGGCGCGGCGGCCGCCCCTCTGCCGGATCTTCGCCTTCGTCGGGGGCATCTTGTCCTCCAGTCGTCTGCGGGCGAGTCCGCCCGGGTTGGTGACGGCGGGCGGGAGCCCGTCGGTCAGGGCCTTGGTGATCTCCTGCGGCGTCGCGCCAAGGGCCAGCCACCGCGCGGCGAGGGATTCGAGGGAACGGCAGTCCGACGCGGACAGCGCTATGCGCGGGTCGGCGTCGCGCAGGCCGGCGAGGGTGCGGTAGGCGGCGCCGGGCTCGTCCGAGGGCTCCTCGGGGAGCTGCTCGTCGAGTGCGGCCGGGGCGGCTTCGGCGGCCCTCGCCAGCCCGGACTCGTACTGGTCGGTGACGTCCAGGCCCTTGCGCTCGCGTACGAACTCCGCCCACCACTCCGGTGACCTGGGCGTACGCGACCAGTACGTCCGCGTGACCCAGCGCATCGAGTTGTCCTCGACGGTGAGGTGCTCCCGGATGTGCCGCAGGTGGCCGGCCGCGGTGACGCGCTTCAGCGACGTGCGCACGGCCTGCTGGCCGTAGCGGGGGTGCACGGCTGCGATCGCCTTGTAGCCCATCGCGTGACCGTCGTCGAGGTGGTCGACGAAGACGGCGATCTCGCGGTCGCGAGGGCTCAGATGTGCGAAGTCCGGGTCGCCGTACGGGTTTTCGTCACCGGCAGAGCGCTTGCCATAGCCCGATTTGGCCATGGGGTGCTGCGGGGACGGCAGGGCAGGGCTAGGGTGGGCGGAAGCCACGATCGACCTCTGATTCGATCCGTAGGGCTAGGCCCCGGAGCCGGTGTTGGCGCACCGACCGGGGCCGATCTATTGCCGCGAACCTAGGGCGGCTTTACTCTCCAGCGCAAGCCGATCACAGAAAGTCACACTTTCGAGGTAAGCGGCTTCAACTCACGTGGGAAATTGGTTGGTTGGGTTGGTTTTCACCCAGCCCAGAAACCCATGGAAAAGCTCGAAGCCCGAGGCTCAAGCCCCGGGCTGAACTGCGGCGATGAGTAGCCGCTGCGACCGTGTCAGTTGCCTGTCGACGCCGAGCCGATGTCACCGCCCGCGGCGATGGACCCCGTCCCGGAGGCGGTCACGCTGCCGGGGCCCGGTGCGCCGGACGCGGGCGCGCGAGGTGGCAGGGGGGAACCCGGCGACGCCGCACCACCCGTGGACGCGACACCGATGCTGCCCCCCGCTGCGATCGCCCTCTCGCCGGAGGCGTGGACATCACGCGCTGAGGCCGAGGGGCCGGAGGGCGCGGAGGGGGAAGCGGACGTGCCACCGAACTGCGCGATCACCGCGAGCGCGAAGCCGATGAGACCGACGGCCCCTCCGCCCACACTCGCGACCTGATCCGCTGTACCCAGATCCACGAAGGCGAAGCCGACCAGCGTGGCCACACCCGCACCGCAGATCCCGAGTCCCGCCCACGCCCATGGCTTGAGTGTCATGCGGCCATTGTGGTGCAACGTCCGGGCGAGGAGGAGGCGTTGGAAGCAGATGACGTCACTCGTCAGGGGGCCGGGGAAGTTCGTCTATGACCGTGTGCAGTGCACCGAACACACGGAGCATGAAGGCGAGGGCGGACTCGTTCGCGCTGATGACCGAGAGCACTTCCATCAGGAGGTCTTTCGCAGGCTCGGCATAACGCGGATCCCGTGTCGCCGCGTACACCTGAAGCAACACGAGGCGGGCGACCACGGTGTCGGCGTGGTCGTCGCCGAGGACACGTCGACACGTGTCGAGATCCCGCTCCGCCGCGCTCACGTCCTCCTCCGTGGCACGCGTGAACTGCTCCGGTTCCACTGCCCCTACCTGTTGAATCAGGACACGTAGGGCGGCGATCAGACCCTCCTCGTCCTCTTCCCCGACGGAGTGGACCCCCGCCATGAGCTTGATCAGGGTTTCCGGGAGTTCCCGTTGGCCTGCCAGCGCGGTGCGCAGGCTTCTCACCGAGAGGGTCGAAGGATCTTCCTCTCCCAAGGCCCGGCTGCAGTCAGCGAGAAGCTCGTCGCACAGGTCGTCGGCTCGCGTCATCTCACCGACCGCCGTCAGCGCCATGACCAGCTTCTTCCGCGCCTCGAAGGTCGAGCGGGCCTCCGCACCCCGCAGCCGGGCAACACCCGCGAGGCACGCTTCCGCCAGTCGCAAAGCTCGTTCCGTGTCCCCCTGCAACGAGGCGACCTGATGCATGTTCGACAGGGCACCCAAGGTCACCTCATGGTCCGGGCCCAGGACCCGCGTGCAGTCGGCCAGAACCTCCTCGGCGACCGGGGCGGCCTCCTCGCTCGACTTCAGCATGCGCGTCGCCCGAGCCAGCAGGACGCGGGTGTACAGCGTCTGCTCCCCTCCCGGGCCGTGATGCCGGACGCACGCGGCCTCCGCCCGCTGCAGCAGGCCGTACGCCCCGCCGGCAAGCCTGATCCCCGCCGTCAGCATGTAGTCACCGGTCCGCGTCAGCACGTACGCCATCGCGGCTGTGTCCTCCTCCGGCCGGACGTGTTCGGCCAGTGCCTGGACATGCGGGAGCAGGGACCGCATCGCGGGCCACGCCGACGGGTCGTCGACGTCCTCGGGCACCGCGCGCGCCAGCGCCTTCACCGCCGCCGCACACGCGTCCCCGATCGCCTCCGGGTTCCGGTGTCGGTCTGCGTCGGCACGCGTACGGGACACCGCCTGTACCAGCCGGTGCACGGTCACCGTGTCACCCGAGAGCGTGATCATGCTGTGGGCCGCCAGTCGCCCGAGTGCCCTGCGTACGGCCAGTGGCGTGCCCAGGTGGGCGAAGAGGCCGCGCGGGATGCCGTCGGGGGCGTACCAGGCCATGGTCAGCAGGAGCCGGACCGCGAGGGGATCGTTCGTCAGGCGGTCCAGCGTGACGTGCCAGACGCGGGCGACCGTGCGTTCGTGGTCGCCGCCCTCATACGTCTCCGCGTACATCTCGTCGGGGTACGCGGCGAGGTCGTCCAGATACACGCGGACCGTGCAGTCCGTCTCCAGGCAGTACGCCGCCGCCTGGGTGACGGCCAGCGGAAGACAACCCAGTTCCTCGCAGAGCTCGGCGGCATCGGAGTCCTCGCCGCCCCGGACGCGGGTGAAGATGCGCACCGCGTCATCGCACGACAGCACGTCCAGCGGGATCTCTTCCGCGACACCGTGCCATCCGGTCGCTCGTCGGCTCGTGATCAGGAAGCGGCCCGAGGGGGCCCTGGACAACAGGGGCTCCACGTCGGCCGGGTTCGTGACGTCGTCGAGCACGAGGAGCCATCCGCTGTGGGACGCGAGCCATCGACTGCCCCACTCCGTCATCTGCTCCGGGGGAAGAAGGGGGACGAGTGATGGCTGAAGGGCGGCCGCGAGGGCGGCGACACCCGCGTCGATCGCGCTGCGGCTGCCGGCCGGGATCCACCACACCGGCGCGTGGGTCGGTCCGCACTCGACGGACCAGCGCGCGGCGAGCGTGGACTTCCCGATGCCGCCAAGGCCACGCAGCACCTGTGCGAGTGGCCTGCCGGGCGTGGCCGGGGCCGCCCGCAGCAGCCCGAGTTCATCGCTGCGCCCGACGAAGAGCTCCGCGCGGAAGGGAAGATTGGTGAGACGGGGCGGACAGCTCACGGACTCCGCCGGTGGGCACGCGTCCGGCAGCAGCATGCCTACGTTCTCGATGTGCAGGGCGATCGCACCCGGTCCCGTCAACGCCTGCGCGATGCTCCCGCCGGCGGCGATGGCACCGGCACCGGAGGCGTCCGCGGCAGGCACAGGCCGACGGTCGAACAAGGCGCTCATGCATCACATCATGACCGCCCGCAGGACCGGTCGTCAGGCGTACGGCGGGAGTCGGGCATCCGTGCCCGGCACCGGCGCGGTCAGCGCACCTGGCGGATGCCGAGTGGGGTGCCGATCTCCTCGGCCATCACCCGCCCGGCCTCCACCTCCAGCGCCTCGTCGCCCAGGTCCTGGTCGGTGTCGAGGCCGTCCAGCTCCTCCAGGGGCTGGTTGAGGCGGACGTGGATCAGCACGGACTGGAGGGCACGCAGCACGGCGGAGGCGGTGGGGCCCCAGTTGGAGAAGTAGGAGAACTGCCACCACCACAGCGCCTCGGCGGTGCGGCCGGCCCGGTAGTGGACCATGCCGTGGCCCAGGTCGGTGATGACGTCCGCGAGGTCGTCGGAGATCCGGGCGGCGACCGGCGCGGTGCGGGGCGCGTACGGGTCGAAGACCTCGGAGTAGACGTCGACCGGGTCCAGCAGGCGGGCCAGGTTCTCGCGCAGGCCGTCCGCGTCCGGCTCGGGGCCGGGGTCGGGCTCGTAGCGCTCGTCGGGGAGGAAGTCCTCGTGCGCGCCGAGGCGGCCGCCGGCCAGCAGCAGCTGGGAGACCTCCAGCAGCAGGAAGGGCACGGTGGAACCGGGCTCGTCGCCCTTGGCGACCTCGGTGACGGCGACCAGGAAGCTCTCGATCTGGTCGGCGATCTGGACGGCGAAGTCGTCCGGGTTCTGCGCGATGGCGTGCAGCGTGGCGTCAGACATCTAGGAGTCGTCTCCCCTCGAAGGCGCGGCCGAGGGTGACCTCGTCCGCGTATTCCAGGTCCCCGCCGACCGGGAGGCCGCTGGCCAGGCGGGTGACCTTCAGACCCATGGGCTTGATCATGCGGGCGAGGTACGTCGCCGTGGCCTCGCCTTCGAGATTGGGATCGGTGGCGAGGATCAGCTCGGTGACGGTGCCGTCGGCGAGGCGGGCCAGGAGTTCCCTGATCCGCAGGTCGTCCGGGCCGACGCCCTCGATGGGGCTGATCGCGCCGCCCAGGACGTGGTACTTGCCCCGGAACTCACGGGTGCGCTCGATGGCCACGACGTCCTTGGGCTCCTCGACCACGCAGATGACCGAGGGGTCGCGGCGCGGGTCGCGGCAGATGTTGCACAGCTCTTCCTGCGCCACGTTTCCGCAGGCCGCGCAGAAGCGGACCTTGGCCTTGACCTCCAGCAGGGCGTGCGCGAGCCGTTTGACGTCCGTCGGCTCGGCCTGGAGGACGTGGAAGGCGATCCGCTGCGCGCTCTTGGGACCGACGCCGGGGAGCCGCCCCAGCTCGTCGATGAGGTCCTGGACCACGCCTTCGTACAACGGACTGCCTTTCCTTCACGACCTTGCGGTACGTACGGTAGTTGCCCCGGCCTCAGAAAGGCAGACCGGGGATGCCGCCGCCGCCGAGTCCCTCGGCCAGCGGGCCGAGCTTCTGCTGCTGGAGGGCCTGCGCGTTCTCGTTCGCCGCCTGGACGGCCGCGACGACGAGGTCCGCGAGGGTCTCGGTGTCCTCCGGGTCCACGGCCTTCGGGTCGATCTTCAGCGCGCGCAGGTCGCCGGAGCCGGTCACGGTGGCCTTGACCAGACCGCCGCCCGCCTGGCCCTCGACCTCCGTGTTCGCCAGCTCCTCCTGGGCGCGGGCGAGGTCCTGCTGCATCTTCTGGGCCTGCTGGAGCAACTGCTGCATGTTCGGCTGGCCGCCACCGGGAATCACGGGGGTGTCTCCTGTCTGTCTGCTGCCTGTCTGGGCCGCTTCACTGCTCGGCACGAGCCTACGTGGTCCGGGCGGCCCTCGCGCTGCCACTCTTTCGGGTGAGAACGCCTCCGGCCCCCTACCTGATCACACCCCTCTTCCGGGCGTACCACCCCGCGAACTCGGCTCCCCGCCACCCGTTGAGCGGTAGGAAGGACCCGCGATCGGTGTTCACGTCCAGTAGGGAGTCCGGGGTGGGCCAGCCGGAACAACAACCCGACGAGGTGCCCCCGGCACCCGGCCGGGGTGCCACGCCGGACGGAATGCGGCGGGGCGGGCCGGAAGCGGACGGGGTGTGGCGGAGTGCGGACGGTACGCGGCGGGCCGGTTCCGGGACGGACGGGCTTCCGGCGGGCGGACCAGGAGGGGACGGGGCGTGGCGGGGTGCGGACGGCGGGGACCCGGGCGTGAGCGGGGGGCAGCCGGGAGACCGGGGGGCGCGGGCCGCCGCGCCGGACGAGGTGAGTGAGGACGTGGCCCGGCTCGCCGGGCCGGGTGGGGATCTGGTGGGGCGGGAGTTGCCGCTCGGGGACTGGGGGGAGCCCGCGGAGCGGCTGGGGGAGCTGTTCCGGTGGGTGGAGGCGGGGGCGCTGCGGACGGCGGAGTGGTATCTCGCGGACCGGGTGTGGCGGCGGCGGGCCGCGAGGGGACTTCGGGGCGGTACGGCCGCGGGGGTGGTGGTCGGGGCGGCGTTGCCCTTACTGGACGCCACCGGGGCGGTGGCGGGGTGCGCGCCGTGGGGATACCTGGCGTTGCTGCTGGGGGCCGCGTGCGCCGGGGCGGACCGGTGCTTCGGGCTGACCTCGGGGTGGATGCGGGACCTGGCCACCGCGCAGGCGGTCCAACGGCGGCTGCAGACGCTTCAGTTCGACTGGGCGTCGGAGAGCGCGCGTGAGGTGCTGGGTCCTGCGGAGGGCACGGCGGGGGAGGCGGCGGAACGCTGTCTCGGGATTCTGCGGCGCTTCTCGGAGGACGTGACGGAGCTGGTCCGTACGGAGACGTCGGACTGGATGCAGGAGTTTCGCGGGGGGCGCCCGCCGGTGTCCCCTCCGCCCCCGCCGTCCCGGCCCGCGGACCCGGCCCCGGTCTCCCGCTACCTCCCTCCGGCGCCACGCCCCAACATGCCCCGCCAACGCCCTCCGGACCCCCGCTGACGGCTCCGCCGGGGTTGAGCGGGACCGTCTACGTCCCGCTCCTGCTGTAGGTCGCGGCTCTCGTGCCGGGGCGCCCGGTCCGCTTGAGGTGATCGTCCGGGGTGAGGGTGAGGGTGGTGGGGGCGCCGGGGGCGCAGGCTCCGGAGGTGACCGTGGCGGCGGACAGACGGAGTGTGCCGTCGGCGTCCGGTTTCCGTGCCAGGGTCGCGGTGAGGACGCAGTGCTGGTCGGCCCGGTCCACGGTCAGGGTGAGTACGCGCTCACCGACCCGCCCCTGGGTCACGGTCAGCCGGTGCGTACCGGCCTCCCACCTGCCGAGGTAGCCCTCCGGAACGTCCCCTTCAGCAGGTGCCGGCCCGACGGTCGCGGTGTCCGACACCCCGCCACCCCGTAACAACGTGTACAGCGTCCCCCCGGCCCCCAGAGCGACGATCAGCGCGACCACGACGAGCAACCACGTCGACCGCCGGTCCCGCACCTCCCCATCCACCTCAGGATGCCCGTACCCCCCGACCACCCACCCCCACCCATCCCCCACAGCCCCATGCTCCCCCAAAGACAAACACCCACCCCCACCCCCCGAAGACGCCCCCGTCCCACCGGGCCCACCCGCACCGGCCGAAGACGCCCCCACCCCACCGAGCCCACCCGCACCCGCCGACGACGCCCCCGCCCCACCGAGTCCACCCGCACCCGCCGGCGACGCCCCCGCCCCACCGTTCCCACCCGCACCCGCACCCGCACCCGCCGACGGCGATTCCGCCCCTCCGGGGCCACCCGCACCCGACGACGAAAGTTGTACGGGTGGTGCGGGTGGGAACCCTGACCCGGCCGGAGGCCGGGTGCCCTCCCCCGAACCCGAACCCGCACCCGCACCCGCACCCGCCCCCGCCCCGAACACCCAGTCCCAGTCCTCCCCCGGCCCCAACTCCCGCACAACACACCCGCCTTCCCCCGAAGCGCGCCGACGCCCCGAGGATAGTGCGGGCATACGGGACAGCACCGCCCCCTGCTCAACGCCCCGCGAAACAGCCCCCCACTCACGACAACCTGTCGCGCATCCCACCCCCGCCCACAACAGTCCGCCGATGTCGCGAGGGCACCCCCACCCCCTACCCTCGGCCGCATGACGCCTCAGCCGAACCCGGAGCAGACCCCCACCCCCGACCCCGCGACCGGCGCGGCCGTGAAGGCCGCCGACCGCGCGCACGTGTTCCACTCCTGGTCCGCGCAGGACCTGATCGACCCGCTGGCCGTAGCGGGAGCGGAGGGCTCGTACTTCTGGGACTACGACGGCAACCGGTACCTGGACTTCACCAGCGGCCTGGTGTTCACGAACATCGGCTACCAGCACCCGGAGGTCGTCGCCGCGATCCAGGAGCAGGCGGCGAAGATGACGACGTTCGCCCCGGCCTTCGCCGTGGAGGCCCGCTCGGAGGCGGCACGCCTGATCGCGGAACGCACCCCGGGCGACCTGGACAAGATCTTCTTCACCAACGCCGGCGCGGACGCGGTCGAGCACGCCACGAGGATGGCCCGCCTGCACACCGGCCGCCCCAAGGTGCTCTCGGCGTACCGCTCGTACCACGGCGGCACCCAGCAGGCGGTGAACCTGACCGGCGACCCCCGCCGCTGGCCGTCGGACAGCGGCAGCGCGGGCGTGGTGCACTTCTGGGCGCCGTTCCTGTACCGGTCCCGTTTCTACGCGGAGACGGAGGAGCAGGAGTGCGCCCGCGCGCTGGAGCACCTGGAGACCACGATCGCCTTCGAGGGCCCCGGCACGATCGCCGCGGTGATCCTGGAGACGATCCCCGGTACGGCCGGGATCATGATCCCCCCGCCGGGCTACCTCGCCGGGGTCCGCGAGATCTGCGACCGCCACGGCATCGTCTTCATCCTGGACGAGGTGATGGCCGGGTTCGGCCGGACCGGTGAGTGGTTCGCGGCGGACCTCTCGGGGGTCGTCCCGGACCTGATGACCTTCGCCAAGGGCGTGAACTCGGGGTACGTGCCCCTGGGCGGCGTCGCCATCTCCCCCGAGATCGCGGACACCTTCGCGACGCGCCCGTACCCCGGCGGCCTGACGTACTCCGGGCACCCGCTGGCCTGCGGGGCGGCGGTCGCCACGCTCGACGTGATGGCCCGCGAGGGCATCGTGGAGAACGCGAAGCACCTCGGCGAGACGGTGCTCGGCCCCACCCTCGCCACCTTCGCCGAGCGCCACCCCAGCGTGGGCGAGGTCCGCGGTACGGGCATGTTCTGGGCCCTGGAGCTGGTCAAGGACCGCGAGACCCGCGAGCCCCTGGTCCCCTACAACGCGTCCGCCGCGACCAACGCCCCCATGGCCGCCTTCGCCGCCGCCGCAAAGAAGAACGGCCTCTGGCCCTTCATCAACATGAACCGCACCCACGTCGTCCCGCCCTGCAACATCACCGAGCCGGAGCTGAAGGAGGGCCTGGCCGCGCTGGACGCCGCGCTGACCACGGCGGACGAGTTCACGACGTCCGGCTGAGCGGGCCGGACCCGGCCCACTGACGCAGGGCGGGTTCCAGACCGGCGGGGTCGGTGGTGTCGGAGGCCCACACCACCACCCCGTCGGGGCGGATCAGGGCGCCCGCGACCCCGGTACCGCCGTCCCGGACAATCCGCGCCCGCCCCTTCCCCGACTCCGCGAACACCGCCCCCGGCGTGCGGTCGAGCAGCAGGAAGCCGCCCTCGTGGGCGTGGTCCGCGAGCGGAGAGCCGTCGCTCAGCACCACGTCGGGGACGTAGCGGCCCGTCCATGGGTGAGAGCCCGGCAAGGGGAGCCGCTGGGTGACGCCGGCGATCTGCTTCACCGCGTACGTCGTGCCGTCGCGCGTCCCCAGCAGATCCGCCAACACCCCCCGCAGCGCACCCGACTTGGGGTCGCCACGCAGGACGCCGATCTGGGCCCGCGTCCAGTCCAGCACCCACGCGCCCACCGGGCGCCGCTCGGCGTCGTAGGTGTCGAGCAGAGCCTCCTCCGCGCGACCGCTCACCACCGCCGCCAACTTCCAGGCCAGGTTGACCGCGTCACCCATGCCGAGGTTCAACCCCTGTCCCCCGAAGGGCGGATGGACGTGGGCCGCGTCGCCGGCCAGGAGGACGCGGCCCGAGCGGTACGCCGACGCCTGGCGGGCGTTGTCCGTCCAGCGGGTCGGCGCCGCGCGCAGGGATGTCAGCGTGACGTCCGTGCCCGAGACGCGGCGCAGGCTGGACTGGACGTCCTCCAGGGTGACTTGGGCCGTGCGGTCGGCCGGACCCCCGCCGAACTCGACCGTGGCGACGCGGCCGGGCTGGGGGCCGTAGCGGTAGACACCCCGGGGCGACCAGGACCAGCCCTCGGCGAGCTTCTCGGGGTCGGCGATGTCCACGATCGCCTGACAGCCGGTGATCTCGGGGTCCGTGCCGGGGAACGCGATGCCCGCGAGACGGCGCACGGTGCTGTGGCCCCCGTCGCAGCCGACGAGCCAACCAGCCCGCATCGGCCCGGTGTCGGTGCCGACCACCACCCCCGCACCGGTGTCCTGGAGCGAGGTCACCTCCACCCCGCGCAGCACGGCCGCCCCCAGCCGTTCCGCGTGCGCGGCGAGCAGCGCCTCCAGCCGGGGCTGCGGGATCATCCGCGCCCCCTCCACGGCGGTGTACGCGGCGAGTTCGGGGTCCGCCCAGTCGACCCGGTCCGGATCGAGGGACATCCCCGCGAAGTGCCCGGTGAACCGGGAGCGGGGGACACCGAGCGTCTCCCGCTGGATCTCCTCCAGGGCGGGCAGCAGCCCGCGCCGGGCCAGCGCCTGCGCGGTCGGCACGTTGATCGACTGCGCCCTCGTCGCGGGGTCGGGCACGTCCCGCCGTTCCAGTACCCGTACCGACACCCCGGCGAGCGCCAGCTCGGCGGCGAGGGCGAGCCCGACGGGCCCGGCACCGGTCACGATCACATCCACATCTGTCTTCACGAACACTGTTCTAAAAACGAACAGCGTTCGTGTCAAGTTATAGTTGTCCCCGTGAACGCGAAAGAGCGCCGCACCGCCCGCCACCGGCCCGCACCCGCCGGGGACGCCCGGCCCCGCCGCCGCAAGGACCCGATCACCGTGGACCATGTGGTCGAGACGGCGCTCGGGATCATCGCGACGGAGGGCTACGAGGCGCTGACCATGCGCAGGCTGTCCGCCGCCCTGGACACCGGCCCGGCCTCGCTCTACGCCCACGTGGTCAACAAGGCCGACCTGGACGAACTCCTCATCGGCCGCCTCTGCGCCCGCCTGACCCTCCCCGCCCCGGACCCCGCCTCCTGGCGCGACCAGCTGCGAGGCGTCTGCGAGGCCCTGCGCGACCAGTACCTCCAGTACCCCGGCATCTCCCGCGCCGCCCTCGCCATGGCCCCCACCGACCTGGAGGCCCTCCGCGTCAGCGAGGGCATGCTCGCGATCCTGCTCACCGCCGGCATCGCCCCGCAGCGCGCCGCCTGGACCATCGACGCCCTGCTCCTCTACGTCGCCGCCCACTGCCTGGAGCTGTCCGTGGCCCACCGCAGGGCGGAGGACGGCGACGAGGTCTGGCCCGCCGACCGGACCGACCTCCTCCACCGCCTCACCACCCTCCCGGCGGCGGCCTTCCCCCACACGACCCGCCACGCGGCGGAACTGACGACGGGCACGACCCGGGACCGCTTCGACTTCACGGTGGGCCTGATGATCAACGGCCTCGGCTGACGCGGCCCACACACCATCCCCCCACACACATAAAGGGCACCGGGGCTGATGCCCGGCAGGGGTGAACGCGTAAGGTGACGTGCTCGTAAGGGGTTGTGGGAATAGGCACGGACGTACGAGAGCGGCCCCATTCGTGTGAGGAGACCCCGGGACGATGCCCGGCTACGGCGCTGTGACGCGCAGTACCTTGCGACAGCAGATCGCCGACGCGCTGCGCGACGAGGTGCTGGCCGGGCGGCTGCTGCCGGGGCGGGCGTTCACCGTGAAGGAGATCGCGGACCTGTACGGGGTCTCCGCGACGCCGGTGCGCGAGGCCCTGGTCGACCTGTCGGCGCAGGCCCTGCTGGAGGCCGACCACCACCGGGGCTTCCGCGTCCCCGAGTACTCCCTCGCCGACTACCGGGGCATGATCGAGGCCCGCTCGCTGGTCACCGAGGGCATGTTCCGCGTCCTCGGCCAGGGCCACCCCGCCTTCGCGGACCCAGGGAACCCCGACACCGCCGCCGCGCTCGCGACCGTACGGCGGCGCGGCGAGGAGGCCCAGCGGGCCAACGCGGCCGGTGACCTCACCGTCCTCATCGGGTACGACCTCCGCTTCTGGCGCGAGCTGAGCGTGCTGTTCGGCAACCCCTACCTCGCCGAGTTCCTGCACCGGCTCCGCGTCCGCTCCTGGGTCTGCGCGGTCCAGCACCTCCGCCGCCTCCCCGAGGTCCGCGGCCGCCTGTGGGCCGGCCACATAGACCTGGTCGACGCCCTGTCGGCCCACGACCCCGAGGCCGCCCGCGCGATCGTCGCCGCGGCCAACGCGCACGCCCTGGAGATGGTCGAGGAACTCGCGGGCGGCTAGGTCGACATGGCGTCGTCGTTGTCGTCAGCGGCTCGGGGAGTAGTCGGGGTCGGAACTGTCGTCCTGGGAATCGAGGGACGGGGACAGAAGGAGCCAGCTCTGGGGAGGCGAAGCCTCGCCGCCCATGCTGACGTCGGTCTGCCGGCTGCCGTCCTGCGAGCTGCTCTCGCTGTCGGAGGACGAGTCGGACAGGGCGTCGTCCAGTGTGTAGACGGCCTGGCGGCGGGGCGTCCCTTGGTGGACGTCGGGTCGATGCTTCCCGTCACCACCTTGGGACGCTTGATCCCCAGGTCGTTGAGGACGGGCGCGTCCTCCTTGGTGGGCGCGTAGTGCGAGACGGTGGCCGACTCCGTGGTGACGGTCTCCAGCTTCCGCTGCACCGGCGCGCCGGCGGCCGGACGGGACGCGCCCGGGTCCCCGCCTCCCTCCCCGGTCCGCCCCTGCCCGCCCGGCGCGGGTCCGGACATCACCTTGCGGGCGTTGGCCTCCGCGGCGCGCTCGAAGCGGTCCGAGGGGTCGGACACGGAGTAGCCCTGCCCGGTGTCCGTACCGGAGACGGGCCCGTTGCGCTGCTGGATCACGTGCGTCAGCTCGTGCGCCAGGGTGTGCCGGTCGCCGCCCCCCTTGCCGATCACGATGTGGCTGCCGGACGTGTAGGCGCGGGCGCCCATCTGCGCCGCCGAATCCGTGGCCGCGCGGCCGGTGTGCACGCGGACGTCGGAGAGGTCGGCGCCGAGCCGGCCCTCCATCTCCGTACGCGTCGGCTGGTCCAGCGGTCTGCCGGAGCCGCTCAGCACGTCGTGCACGGCCGCTCGCTGGACCGCCTCCTCGACGGCAGCCCGCTGCACGTCGGCTTCTTCCTCATGCCCGCACCCCGCGCCGTGCCGGTGGGTCTCCGGCGCCGCGCGCTGCACCATCCGCACCACGGCGGCGTTCCCGACGGCGCCCTGCAACCCGGCCAGGGAACCGGGCCCCGGCCGCGTGGTCGCCTTCTCGGGCGCCGCGGGCGTGCGGCGCCCGGTCTTCCCCGACTCGCGTTCACCCCTGGTGTGCTGGCTGATGGGCATGCATCAGGAGCCTTCCGACGCGCCAGTGGTCGTCCCTCCGTGATACCGCGCGCCCACTTCTCCCGGCCAGGGCCGCGGGGGCAGTGTCGGGGCACGCACCGGGCAACGGCGGGCGGACGACGGGGAACCCGGCCCACCCGCTACTTCCCGCCCTCGGCCACCTCGGCCATCCGGCCGAGCGCCCGGTGTCAGCCGCTCGGTGACATGCGAGCCATCGGTGAAGTGCGGTTCCCGGGCGACCCCGGCCCGGGGAATCCGGGAAGCCGCGTGGTAGTTCCCCCTAGGGGGCTGAGACCACGGAGGGACCGGGATGCCATGAGTCTGCGCCAGTTCGAGTACGCCCTTGCCGTGGCCGAGGAAGGATCTGTGACGGCGGCGGCGGAGCGGTTGCGGGTGGCTCAGCCGTCGATGTCTCAGCAGATCAGGGGGCTGGAGCGGGAGCTCGGGGTGGAGCTGTTCGCTCGGACGCCGAGTGGGCTGACGCCTACCGTGGTGGGGCGGGCGTTTTTGCGGGAGGCGCAGGTGGCCGTCAGTGCCGCGCGCCGGGCTACGGCCACCGCGCGGGCCGGGGCGGCCGAGCTGGTGGGGGAGCTGACCGTCGCCGCGCAGATGGGGTTCGGTACGCGGCAGCTGCCCGAGGCGCTCGGAGAGCTGCGGCGACGGTTCCCCCGGCTGGAGGTCACCCTCTCCGAGGAGCCGAGTTCCGCCGAGCTGGACCGGCTGTGCCGCAGGGGCGTACTGGACCTGGCCCTGATGGCGAAGTGCGACCGGACCCCGGCGGACGCCCACCGCCTGGGCGAAGAGGAGTTCGTGGTGGTGCTCGGGGAGGGGCATCAACAACTCGGCTCACCGCGCGTCGAGTTGCGCGACCTCAAGGGCGAGCCCTGGGTCCGGTTCGACCGGGACAGCGCGCTGGACGGTGTTCTCGTGGAGGCGCTGCGGGAGACCGACCCGGAGCCCGACACCGTCGCCCGCGTCTCCCAGACCGCGACCGCCGTCCGCTGGGCCGCCCAGGGACTCGGCGCCACCCTCGTCCCCGCGTCGGCGGTCCCCGCGAGCCACGAACACCTCGCGCGCCCGGTGTCCCCCGCCGTGGCCCAGCCCGTCATCGCCGTGGTCCGGAACCCGGCCGGCCCGGCCGAGACGGCCCTGCTGGAATTCCTCCGCCAGGAGAATTGGTCCGGCTCCTGAGTTTCAGCCCCGGGGGAATTCTCCGCCGTCGATCACGAAATTGCTTCCGGTGACCCAGCTCGCCCGGTCGGAGACCAGGAACAGCACCGCCCGAGCGATGTCGTCCGGCTCCCCGTCCCGCCCCAGCGGTACGAGGGACACCTCCCCGCTCTGCGTCGGGTCGAGCTTCGCCCACTGCTCCCGCGTCGCCTCCCCGCCGGGCGTGGTGACCCGCCCCGGCGTGACCGTGTTGACCCGCACCCCGGCCGGGGCCAGCTCGGCGGCCAGGCCCTTGCTGTAGTTCTCCAGCCCGGCCTTCGCCACCGTGTAGTGCAGGAACGGCGGGAAGGCGACCGGCACGGCGGCCGAGGAGACGTGCACGATCGCGCCCGACCCCCTCTCCCGCATCGCCGGTGCCAGCAGGGCGTCGAGCCGCACCGAGGCCAGCAGGTTCAGGTTCAGCGCGTCCAGCCAGACCTCGTCCGGGATGGCGGTGGCGGACTCGTACGGGCTCGCGCCGCCCGCGTTGTGGACCAGGATGTCCACCCCGCCGAGCACGTCCACGGCAGCCGCCGCCAGCTCCTCCGCCCCCTCCCGGCTCCGCACGTCGGCCGCGACGAACCGGACCCCCTCCGGCACCTCGTCCGGCTCCGAGCGGGCGGTGGTGAGCACCTCCGCGCCGGCCTCCAGGAGCCGGGCCACGATGCCCGCCCCGATGCCTCGCGTACCCCCGGTGACCAGGGCCCGCTTTCCCTTGAGTTCCGGTGTTCCCGTGCCGTTTTCCGTGGTGGCCATTTCAGCGTTCCCCTCTTGGACAATTCCCGGCGGACTTCTCGTCGAGTCGCTTCACCGTAGGCCCGGAAAAGAGGGGTAATCAAAGACCGAATAGCAGCAGGGGCCATAGGGCTTTCCTATGGCCCGCCGTACGGACTACGCTGCCTGGTCCACCCGTGTGCGAGGAGACCCCCCGCAGCGGACGATGCGAGGAGTCCTTTCTTGGCCTGTGACCTGTGGCTGGTGCCGCTCGTGGACGTGCTGTGCCACACGCCGGACAACCCGTTCGCCGAGGAACTGGCCGTCTACAACGACGCGTTGGCCACCGCCGGGCTCCCCCCGGTCCCGGTCTACCAGTACATGCCGGGCCTGAACGGCGAGGTCGCCCCCGTAGCGGGATTCGACTACGACGCGCTGCACTTCCTGCGCCGCGCCCACCTGCTCCAGCTCTGCGGCCTCCCCGTCACCCCTGTGGGGGAGCTGGGCGGCGATTACGAGCAGTTGCTCGAAATGTTCGAGTCAACCGCGCAGCAGTCCCACCTGGTCTGGCACTACGACCACGCCGGCGCCTACGTCCCGCTGGACTTCACCCAGCCCCTCTCCAACGACGAACTCCTCGCCGGTGGCGGCCCCTTGGGCTCCTCGCACGCCCTGCTGCGCGAGCTGGAGCAGGTCGCCCCGGCCATCGGCATCGACCCGGCGAACCCGCCCGCCGCCCCGACGCCCCCCTCGGCCCCCACCGAGCTGGAGGAGCCCGCCGTCCCGGCGCCCTACGACCCGAGCCCCTTCGCCCGCGAACGGCACGTCTGGCTCGGCCTGCACGCCGCCGCGACCCGCTCCCTCGCCCAGGGTTCGATGATCGTCTTCAGTTGAGCTCCGGCGGCTGCGGCGGCCCCTGGCTCCCGTCCAGCAGCGCCGCCCGCAGCAGCAGCGTGTGCACGAACCGGTCCGGCGCGGTCGGGGGAAACCGCCAGCCCAGCGGCCAGGTCTGCCCGTCCAGCGCCGGAACCGGGATGTAGCTCACCCGGTACGGGCCGCTCGTGAGCCGCGTGGCCTCGGCCGGCCAGGCGTGATGCGCGGTACTCCCCGGCGCGACCAGGAAGTACACGCACCTGCGCCCGCTCCCCGACTCCACCACCGGCCCCGGATCACCCCCGGTCATCCGCGCCATCCGGTCCGCGATGTCCCGCCCCCGGTCGCCGTCCACCCGCACCGCGTCGAACTGCACCCCGGCCCGCCGGAGTTGGATGCCCATGGCGGGAACCCATTGGATGTCCGCGTGACTTTGCGTATTCATGCAATCAGTTTCGGCAGGCGACGCTACGGTTTCCATGACTCTCCGTCGACCCATCGGAACGGTCGGGAGTCGGGGGCATCCGTTGAGGACCGGTTGAGTTCGGTTGAGTCCAGGGGTGATCGCAATGGCGCGAGCGGCGAACAAGACGGCGGCGAGCGGGACGGCACGCATGATCGCCACCTTCGCGAAGGCCCGACGTGAGCAGCTGGGTCTGACGCAGGAGGAGTTGGGCCGTCTCATCGGCTACACCGCGTCCGCGATCAGCGCGATGGAGACGTGCGCGCAGCCCGCGAGCGACAAGATGCTGATGGAACTGGAGCGGGTGCTCGGGGATGGGATGGGCATCTTCGAGATGGCCCGGAAATTCATCCTGCTGGACAAGTACCCGGCGCAGTTCCAGGACTTCGCGCTGATGGAGGCGGAGGCGGTCTCCCTGTCCTCCTACGAGACGTACGTGATCGCTGGCCTGTTCCAGACGGAGAACTATGCGCGTGCGCTGATCGGCGGAGGTTCTCCCGCGCTCTCGAAGGCCGAGGTGGACGAGCTGGTCGACGCCCGTATCGCCCGGAGGGCCCTCTTCGACCGTACGGGTCCGACGCCCCTGATCGAGACGGTCCTTGACGAGTCCGCACTCCTCCGTACGATCGGGAGCCAGGACATCATGAGCGAGCAGTTGTACGCGCTCGCCGAGGACGCCGAGCGGGACAACGTGAGCCTGCAAGTACTGCGCCTGAACCGAGGGGCAAAGGGTGCTCACGCGGGCACCGACGGCGACATGACGCTGGTCACGACCAGTGAACACCACCACGTGGTCTACCTGGAGGCTCAAGACGAGAGCGTGCTGGTCAGCGATCCCGTTAAGGTGGCGCGTCTAACCCACCGGTATGCGAAGATCCGATCACAGGCTCTGAGCCCGGACGACTCTGTGAGCCTCCTCCGGAAGTTGGCGGGAGAAGCGCGAAATGACCAGCACCCTCCTGTGGTTCAAGTCGAGCTACAGCAATGACAGTGGCGGCAACTGCGTGGAAACTGCCTACACTTGGCACAAGTCCTCGTACAGCAGCGCCAGCGGTGGCAACTGCGTCGAAGTAGCTTCCTGCCCCGACGCCGTCCACGTCCGTGACTCCAAGCAGACCCACGGCCCCCTCCTCGCCGTAACCCCCTCCGCGTGGACCACCTTCCTCACGGACGCGCGACAAGGCTGATCTCCGGCGGCCACAGCACACCCGACCCCATCAACAAGGACGGGCCGAGATGCAGTGGGCAGACCGGCAACGACGACCGGTCGTGCCGCCGCACCTCGAACACCGCGGGGTCCCCGCACTCGGACACCTCGCCGTAGGGCCCCCCGCACATCTCCCGGTCGCTGCTCATGGAGAAATTCCACCGCGCCGGAACGCGGAACGCCCGCCGAGCGCGCCCATAGGGCGGACCGGCGGGCGTACCCACGTACAGACGGTGTGACCTAGAGGAACGAGTTGATCTCGATCGTCTCGTCACGGCCGGGACCGACACCGATCGCGGAGATCGGCGCGCCGGACATCTCCTCCAGCGCCTTCACGTAGTTCTGCGCGTTCTTCGGCAGGTCGGAGAAGGACTTCGCCTTGGTGATGTCCTCGGACCAGCCCGGCAGCGTCTCGTAGATCGGCTTCGCGTGGTGGAAGTCGGTCTGGGAGTAGGGGAGTTCCTCGACCCGCTTGCCGTCGATCTCGTAGGCGACGCAGACCGGGATCTCCTCCCAGCCGGTGAGCACGTCCAGCTTGGTGAGGAAGAAGTCGGTGAGGCCGTTGACGCGGGTCGCGTAGCGGGCGATCACCGCGTCGAACCAGCCGCAGCGGCGGTCGCGGCCGGTGGTGACACCGCGCTCGCCACCGATGCGGCGCAGCGCCTCGCCGTCCGCGTCGAACAGCTCGGTCGGGAACGGACCGGCGCCGACACGCGTGGTGTACGCCTTGAGGATGCCGATGACCCGGCTGATCTTCGTCGGACCCACGCCCGCGCCGGTGCAGGCACCGCCGGCGGTCGGGTTGGAGGAGGTGACGAAGGGGTACGTGCCGTGGTCGATGTCGAGCAGGGTGCCCTGACCGCCCTCGAACAGCACGACCTTGTCGTCCTCCAGCGCCTGGTTGAGCACCAGGACGGTGTCGGCGACGTACGGCTTCAGCTGCTCCGCGTAGCCCAGCAGCTCCTCCACGACCTGGTCGGCGGCGATGGCGCGACGGTTGTAGAGCTTGGTGAGCATCTGGTTCTTGACGTCGAGCGCCGCCTCGACCTTCTGGGTCAGGATCGACTCGTCGTAGAGGTCCTGGACCCGGATGCCGACGCGGTTGATCTTGTCGGCGTAGGTCGGGCCGATGCCCCGGCCGGTGGTGCCGATCTTCCGCTTGCCGAGGAAGCGCTCCGCGACCTTGTCCATGCTGACGTGGTACGGCGTGATGATGTGCGCGTTACCGCTGATCAGGAGCTTCGACGTGTCGACGCCGCGCTCGTTCAGACCGCTCAGCTCGGAGAGCAGGACCGACGGGTCGACGACGACGCCGTTGCCGATGACCGGCGTACAGCTGGGCGAGAGGATTCCGGAGGGGAGGAGGTGGAGCGCATACTTCTGGTCGCCCACGACGACCGTGTGGCCGGCGTTGTTGCCGCCCTGATAGCGCACTACATAGTCCACCGAGCCACCGAGCAGGTCGGTCGCCTTCCCCTTGCCCTCGTCACCCCACTGAGCACCGAGCAGCACAAGTGCGGGCACGCGCGTACACCCCTTCCGGGCGGGGCATGTCCATGGTCGGGGTGTGGGCGTATGGCTCATCGCCGCTTCGCACGACCGTCGGACCGGATGCCCCGGAATAGACGAAGCCCCTGGCGCAATAGCGCAAGGGGCTCTTGCACAAAGATGCTACCCGAGGAAGCGAGGCAGGACCGAGGTGGCGACTTCCGCGACGTCCGATCAGCTCCTTGTGATCATCGATCCGATGGCCCGGCACACGGACGGGGAGTCCGTACGGATAGCGAAAGACGTGCTCAGCGCGGGTGCGGCGGCGAAGGTGTGCCTGCCGGACGGGCCGGAGGAATTCGCCCGCGCGCTGGGGCGGCGGGGGTCGCGCCGGCCGGTGGTCGTCGGGGATGATCGAGCCCTTGTTCGAGCGGTGGCGCTGCTGCACCGACATCGCGAGCTGGCCGGATGTGCGCTGTCGGTGGTGCCGGTCGGATCGGCGGGGCTGGCGCGTTCGCTGGGGGTGCCGGGAGGGCCGGTCGCCTCGGCGCGGGCGGTGCTGGAAGGGGTCTCCCGGCAGCTGGACCTCCTGGTCGACGACAGCGACGGCGTCGTGCTCGGCTCCCTGGGCATACCGCCCGCGTCCGTCCCCGCCGAGCCGGTCGGCGCCGGCACCCGCCCGTGGCTGCGCACCCTGGTCCGCACCCTCGCCGCCCGCCCGGCCCGGCTCCGGGTCGAGATCGACGGCGTCACGGTGATCGACCTGGACCGTCCGGTGGAGTCGGTGTCGGTGACACCGGGGATGCGGGGGGTGGCCGAGGTGGAGATCCACCCGGTGTCACTGGGCGCAGAGTCCACCCCCCTCCGCTCCTGCGGCCGCACGGTCACCGTGACGGGGGAGGACTTCCACTACCGCGCCGACGCGGAGACCTCCGGTCCGGTACGCAGGCGGACCTGGCGGGTGGCGGAGGGGGCCTGGGGGCTGGTGGTGCCGGGGCCGTGAGTAGCGGTGCCGTAGGTCCGCTCTCGCCGCGGTGAGCGATGTCAGGGCAGCCGCGCAGAGGCATACTGGCGGCTCGTGCCGGGCACCGGCCGCCGGGCGACTCCGCTAGGGCAGCGGGAAGACGGCGCACGTGGTGGTCGCGTGCGCGTACAGCTTCCCGTCCTCGGAGCCGATGACCCTGGCCTCCGCCGTCGCGGTGGTCCGGCCCGCGTGGATCACGGTGCCCTCGCACCGCAGGCTCGGGGTGTCGGGGAAGACGGGACGCACCATGTTCACACCGAGCTGGATCGTGGTGTAGGCGCGCCCCGCGGGGAGCGTCGACATCACCGCGCTGCCGAGGGCGGAGTCGAGGAGTGTGGCGAGGAACCCGCCGTGCACCGTGCCCATGGGGTTGAGCAGGTGCTCGGCCGGCTCGCCCACGAAGACGGCCCGGCCGTGCTCCGCCGCCACGAGACGGAAGCCGAGCGTCCCGCAGATCGGCGCCTGCGGGAACCGGCCCTCGACGCACATCCGGAGCACCTCGAGACCCGAGCGGCCGGCGCCGTCGGCGTAGCTGGTGGGCGGCTCCCACGTGTGGGTCCGGGAGCGGACGCCGGGTCCCGCCTCGCGGGGGGCTCCGGTGTCCGACACGGCGGCGGGGGGCTTGGATGTCATGGTCGGTGGATCTCCGTGTTCTTCTCGTCGCTCACATGCTCAAAGGGTTCTCGGGGTGTGCGGGGCGCTCAGGGCAGCTTGACCGCGAGCAGGTCGACCGGCCGGATGTCGGGGGCCGAGGCGAGCATGGTGTCCGCGGCGCCCATGAGGGCGGCGGCGATCCGTCCGCGGAGGTGTGCCGTGCGGTCCTCGTCGTTCTCGAAGGTGTCGAAGACACCGAAGGTGGTGGTGTCCTCCCGGAAGGCGAACCAGGTCACGGTCCGCTTCTCCTCCTCGGCGAGGCGCACGGCCTCGGTCAGCATCCGGGCGACGCTGTCGGCGTACTCGGGCTTGGCCTCGATGCGGGCCAGCAGACCGATGTTGTTCATGACGGGATTCCTCCGGCTCGGTGCGGTGCCCTGTGGCACCGGCGGCATCACTCACGCTAGGCCGCCGAAGAGTCCGGTCACAGTGTCGGAAACGACAGCTCTGATACCGTTCCCGACATGGATGTCTCCGTACTGGTGTACGACGGCGTGTTCGACTCAGGGCTCTGCGCGGCTCTGGACGTGCTGGACGCGGCCAACGCCATGCGGGGCGAACTGCCCCAGCCGCCGCCCGCCTGGAACGTCCGGACGGTCGCCTTCACCCCGCAGGTGCGCACCGGCGCGGGGCACCTCGTCGCGGCGGAGCCCGCCGGGACCGTGGAAGGTACCGAACTGCTCCTCGTGCCCGCGCTGGCCGAGCGCAGGCCGGAGGCGCTGCTGGAGCGGGTCGGCGGCACCGGTCTGGCCGAGGTACGGGATCTGCTGGCCGAGCACCGGGGCCGGGACGCGCCCGTGGCCTCGGCCTGCACGGGTACCTTCCTGCTCGCCGAGTCGGGCGTGCTCGACGGCCGCCGCGCCACGACCACCTGGTGGCTGGCGCCCGTCTTCCGCCGCCGCTACCCGAAGGTCGTGCTCGACGAGAGCAGCATGGTGACGGCCACGCGGGGGGTGACCACGGCGGGTGCCGCCTTCGGCCACGTCGATCTGGCGCTGGCCGTGGTGCGGACGGCGAGCCCCGCTCTGGCCGACCTGGTCGCCCGGTACCTGGTCGTGGACGAGCGTCCCTCGCAATCCGCCTACACCATTCCGAGCGCCCTCGCGCAGAACGACCCCCTGATCGCCGCGTTCGAACACTGGGCGCGCCGGCACCTGGACACGCCGAACAGCATGGCCGAGGCCGCGCGTGCCCTCGGCGTCAGCGAGCGCACGCTCCAGCGCACGGTCCGCAGGGTGCTGAACACCACTCCCGTGCGGTTCGTCCAGGACCTGCGCGTCGAACAGGCTACGCATCTGCTGCGAACCACCGACCTGTCCCTGGAGACCATCGCGCGCAAGGTGGGCTACGAGCACGCCGCCACCCTGCGCGCGCTGCTGCGCGCCCGTACCGGCGCCACCACGGCGAGCCTGCGCACCCGATGACCGCGGGGTCGCCGCGGCCCTGGCGCAGCGCCCGGGGCCGGGTGAGCAGCTACCCGGAAGCGCGGACGTGCCCGGCGAGGGAGGGAGGCGGCCACTGCCGGGCTCACCCGCTCCCTCACCGAGGCCGGGGTGGAGGCTGGGCCCACGATCCGACCGCGAAGCCGATGGGCACCCGCCGGGCTGGAACACCAGCGATCAGTAGGAGCGGCCTCCCTACGATGTCGCCATGACCACCTCTGGACCGGGACAGCCGCTGATACGTGTCCTGCACGACGAGTCCCGTCCTGACCTGCGGGATCCGACTCGTCCGCGCCCTGTCCGTCTTTACCTCTGGGAACCGAGCCGCTCACAGGCTGCGCCGGCTCCGCTTGTCGTCGTCTCCCACGGCACCGGGGGTTCGGGCAGCAACATGGAGTGGCTGGTACGACCGCTGTGCGAGGCGGGTTTCCGGGTTGTCGCCCTCGATCACCACGGCAACAACTACGTCGACGGCTACGAGCCGGAGGGCTTCCTCCACGTATGGGAACGGCCCCGGGACGTCTCCTTCGCCCTCGAAGCACTCGCCCGGGAACAGTCGCTCGGTCCGGTCGGTGCAGCGGGCTTCTCTCTTGGCGCCTACACGGCGGCGGCCCTTGCCGGAGCCCGTGTCGATCCGCAGATCCTGTGGGCTGTACTGACGGGAACTGTCCCTCTGCCGGAGATCCCCGAGTACCCCGGCGCGCTGGACGCGCTGCGGACGAAGCATCCACTGGACGCGTCGTCACGGCGTTTGCTGGATGCCGCCGCCACGGACCTCTCCGACCCCCGCGTGCGGGCGGTCTTCCAGGTAGCTCCCGGACTGGGCGGTCTCGTGACCCCGCAAAGCCTGGCAACCGTGCGAGTGCCTGTGGGAATCCGCTGGGGTGGAGCAGACACGGTCAACCCTTACGAGACCGACACCAAGCCATACCTGGAGCACATTCCCACAGCGAGTGGCGGCTCGGCAGGCCCGGACGTCCGCCACGACGACTTCTTCGCCCCGGAACCTGCCGACCCGACCGTCCGGGTCCGGGTCGGCAGGGAGGCGGCCGTCTTCTTCGAGCAGCACCTCGGCTGACACCTCGGCGGAAACGGCGCCGGCGTGAAGCACGGGGCTACTAGCCTTGATTGACCGACACTGGCGCGTGCGGGGGACGGCGGAATTCAGGGGGACGTATGAGGGCGAAGCTGTTGGTGGCCGGGACGGTCGTGGTGGGGGTCGCGCTCAGTGGGTGCGCGGTGCAGGACAAGTCGGCGACGGCCCGGTACGGGATCGACGCGAAGGTGACCGCGCTGAGCGTGACGACCAAGGGCGGCAACATCGACGTCGTCCCAGGTGACGGCACCGGCGCGCACGTCACGGAGAAGATGCGGTACGCCGACGGCAAGCCCAGGACCGAGCACTCCGTCAGCGACGGCCGCCTCACCCTCACCGCCCCCCGCTGCGACGACTGCGGCGTGAACTACACCGTCTCCGTACCCCCCGGCACGACCCTGACCCTGGACACCGACGGCGGCAACATCACCGTCCACGGGGTCGACGGCGCGACGAAGGCACGGACGGGCGGCGGAAACGTACACGTCATCGACACCGCCCCCAAGACCCTCTCCGCCCGCACCGACGGCGGAGACATCGAGGCGTCCCTGACGAAACCCCCCACCACCCTCACCGCGGAAACAGGCGGCGGCAACGTCAAGGTCACCCTCCCCCGCACCCCCTACGCCGTGGACACCACCACCAGCGGCGGCCGCAACACGGTCTCGGTCCCCACGGACCCCGCCTCCCCCCACCACGTCACCATCCGAACCGGCGGCGGAAACATCGACGTCAACCCGGCACCTTCCTCGTAAGGGTGAACCTTGCGGTGCCGTCGTCGGGCGCCAGGACTGTGCCGATGCTGATCCGACGAGAAGCACCCACCGACGAACCCGCCGTGCAGGCGGTCACCACCGCCGCGTTCGCCAAACCGGACACACCGGTCCCCGTGGAGGCCGGCCTCGTCGATCGATTGCGGACATGCGGCGCGTGGCTTCCGGAACTGTCGATGGTCGCGATCGGCGACCAAGGGGAGATCGTCGGGCACGTCGTCTGCACCCGCGGACACGTCGGCACCCACCCGGCCCTCGCGCTCGGCCCCCTCAGCGTGCACCCGAAGCACCAACGCCGAGGCGTGGGCCTGGCGCTCATGCACGCCGTACTCGGCGCGGCGGACGCCACCGACGAACCCCTCGTCGCTCTGCTCGGCAACCCCGCGTACTACGACCGCTTCGGCTTCCGAGCGAGCACGGAGTACGGCATCACTCCTCCCGACCCCGGCTGGGCCCACTACTTCCAGATCCGCACCCTGACCACGTACGACCCGGCCGCGCGGGGCGCCTTCGCCTACCCCGAACCGTTCAACACCCTCTGACTCCGTCGCCTCCGACAGTCACCTTCAGTTCCTCCAGCCCCCGCATCACGAACCCCGGCTTCCGAGTCGGCTCGGTGGCCAATGTGAGCGAGGGGGCGAGAGTGAGCAACGCCTCCATGGACGCCCCCAGTTCCAGCCGGGCCAGGGCTGCGCCGATGCAGTAGTGGGTGCCCGCGCTGAAGGAGATGTGGGGGTTGTCCTTGCGGGTGAGGTTCAGGGTGGTGGGGGCGTCGAAGACCGTCTCGTCGTGGTTGGCGGAGGCGAAGAGGAGGGCGAGTTCGGCGCCCCGGGGGATCGTCGTGCCGGCCAGCTCGATGTCGTCCAGGACCCAGCGTTCGAAGAGTTGCAGCGGGGTGTCGTAGCGGAGCAGTTCCTCCACCGCTGTGGGGATCAGGCTCAAGTCCGACCGCAACAGGCCCAGTTGTTCCGGGTGCTCGAACAGTGCCAGCCAGCCGTTCGTCGTGGCGTTCACCGTCGCCTCGTGGCCGGCGTTCAGCAGCAGTACCGCCGTGGAGATCATCTCCTGCTCGGTGAGCCGGTCGCCCTCGTCGTGGGCCGCGATCAGGGCCGAGATCAGGTCGTCCCCGGGCTCCGCGCGGCGCGCGGCGATCAGACCGCGCAGGTACTCCGAGAACTCCACCGACGCCCGTACCGCACGCGCCGCCACCTCCGGGGACGGGTTCAGCTCGTACATCCCGCAGATGTCCGCCGACCAGGGCCGCAGCGGACCCCGGTCCGCCTCCGGGATGCCCAGGAGTTCCGCGATCACCGCGACCGGGAGGGGTTCCGCCACGTCCGCGAGGAGATCACCCCCGCCCGCCGCGACCAGGGCGCCCACCAGGGAGTCCGCCAGCCCGTGCACGTACTCCCGCAGCCGCTCCACCGTGCGCGGGGTGAACGCCTTGGAGACCAGGCGCCGGATGCGGGTGTGGTCCGGCGGCTCCAGGTCGAGCATGCCGTGGTCGTTGAGCGTGTGGAACGGCTCGTGCTCGGGAGGCGGCGCCGTACGGCCGAACTCCTCGTGCGAGAAGCGGTGTTGGTACGTCCGGCCCAGCCGCCGGTCCCGCAGCAGCGCCGACACGTCGGCATGGTGCGGCACCAGCCACTGGTCCGTCGGCTCGTACCGGATCACCCGCCCGCGCGCCCGCAGCTCGGCGTAGGCCGGGTAGGGGTCGGCGAGGAACTCCGGAGACCAGGGGTCGAAGGTGGTGCCCATGGGGGGACGCTAGTCCGTGCGGGCCCCACCGGGGTAGATGACATGTGTCATCCCCAGGACGTGCCCCTCGGCACTGCCCCCGGACGCCCCCGCCTTCCTACACTCGTCCCATGTTCAAATCCCGCAAACCCGGACAGGACGACGCCTGGGAAGGCACCGTCACCGACAAGTCGCGCGGCATGCTCGACGGCTCGAACATGTACCACTTCGTCGAACTCCGCCTGAGTGACGGGGAGTCCACGAAGGTGCGGATCGGGCGGCAGCTCTGGAAGTCCCTGGCCGTCGGGGACCGCGTCGTCAAGCGAGCCGGCGAGGACCCGGTCAAGGCATAGCCTCAGAAGGCCAGTTGGGCGATCTCCTCCGCCACCACGGCAGCCGCGTCCGCCGCCGGGTCGATCAGCGGGAAGTGGCCGACGTCCTCCAGCAGCGTCACCCCCACGACCTCCCCGGCCCTGGCCGCCGCGTCCGCGAAGGACTCCGCCACCGCGTCGGGGACGACCTCGTCGGCACGGCCCTGCACCAGCGTCGTCGCGATACCGGTCGGGAGGAGCAGCGCGGGGTCCGCGTACGGGACGCGCTCGGCGAACAGGTGCTGCCCGCCCAGGAGTTGCACCGCAGCCCCGGCGCAGACGTCCAGCTTCTCCGCCAGCCCCAGATCCGCGATCGGCGCCAGCGCGACGACCCCGCGCAGCGGCGCCGGCCGGTCCGTACGCCAGGGCGAGTCCGGCGGCAGGACGTGCCGCGCGGCCGCCCACAGCGCGAGGTGCCCGCCCGCCGAGTGCCCGGTGAGGACGATGCGCCGGGCGTCCGCGCCCGGCAGCGCCTCGCGGGCCAGCTCCGGCAGCGCGTCCAGCGCGGCGGCGATGTCGTCGAAGGTCTCCGGCCAGCGGCCCGCCGGGGGTACGGAAGCCGGCTCGCCGCCCGTGTTCTGCGCCGGGATGTCGGGCCCACCGCGCCGGTACTCCACGTTCGCCACGGCGAACCCGCGCCGCGCGAGGAAGTCCGCGAACGGCGTGACGTGCCGCCGGTCGTACCGCGCCCGCCACGCCCCGCCGTGCAGGATCACGACCAGCGGCGCGGACGCCGGCCCGGTGCGCGGGGCGTAGAAGTCGACGATCTGGTCGGGGTGCTCCCCGTAGGCGGCGCTCGCGTCGGGGTCGACGGGCGGATGGGAGAACGCCGACTCCTCCTCGGCGGCGGCACGGGCTGCGCTTGCGTCCTCCGGCATGCTCCAACCTTCCAGCTGCGTAAGGGGTTTGGCGGACCAGGGCCAGAGTGGGGATTCGGCCGTTGGCCGGGACGGTATCAGGCCCGTGACGTGCGCGGACACGGGGATGTCACCCAGGGTGAGGCAAAAGGGGGCTGTGCGGAGTTCGTCCCTCCGCACAGCCCCCCGACGCCTTCCGCCTACGGCTGCGCCAGCACGTCGCCCAGCACCCGCGCCGCCCGCTCCGCGTCCGCGAAACCGACGTACAGCGGGGTGAAGCCGAAGCGCAGCACGTCCGGGTGGCGGAAGTCGCCCACCACGCCCCGGTCGATCAGCCGCTTCATCACCTCACCGGCGTCCGCGCAGCGCAGCGCGACCTGGCTGCCCCGCTCCTCGTGCCGCAGCGGCGTCACGCACTCCACCCGGCCGGGCTCGGTGTACGCGGTCACGCAGTCCAGGAAGAAGTCGGTCAGGGTCAGCGACTTCGCCCGTACGGCGTCCACCGAGACCCCGTCCCACACCTCCAGCGCCGCTTCCAGCGCCAGCATGGAGAGGATGTCCGGCGTGCCGACCCGGCCGCGCCGCGCGCCCGGCACCGGGGTGTACTCGGGGTTCATCCCGAAGGGCTCGGCGTGCGAGTTCCAGCCCGGCAGGGGCGAGTCGAAACGGTCCTGGAGATCGCCGCGGACGTACAGGTACGCGGGCGAACCGGGGCCGCCGTTCAGGTACTTGTAGGTGCAGCCGACCGCCAGGTCCACCCCGTGCGCGTCCAGCCCGACCGGCAGGGCGCCCGCGCTGTGGCACAGGTCCCAGACGACCAGCGCGCCGGCGTCGTGCACGGCCGCCGTCAGGGCGGGCAGGTCGTGCAGGCGGCCGGTGCGGTAGTCGACGTGGTTCAGCAGGACGGCGGCCGTGCGGGGGCCGAGGGCGGCCGGGATCTCGGCGGGGGTGAGCGGACGGAGTGTGCAACCCGTCATCCGTGCGGCCGAGTTGGCGATGTAGCCGTCCGTGGGGAAGGTCGTCGCGTCGACCAGGATCTCGTCGCGGCCCTCCCCCGCCATTCGTACGGCCGCCACAAGTGCCTTGTACACGTTGACACTTGTCGAGTCGCCCACCACGACCTGGCCCGGACCGGCGCCGATCAGCGGGGCGATGCGGTCGCCGATCCGCTCCGGCGCGGTCCACCAGCCCGACTCGTCCCAGGAGCGGATGCGCAACTCGCCCCACTGGCGGGTCAGTACGTCCCGCATCCGGTCGGGTACGTGCGCGGGGAGTGCGCCGAGGGAGTTGCCGTCCAGGTAGACGCCGTCGTCGAGGACGAAGCGGTCACGCAGTCCGGCGAGCGCGTCGGCCGCGTCCAACTCCTTCGCCCGCAGCGCCAGTTCCGTACGGTCAGACATGGGACCTCGCCGTCCACAGCTCGGGGAACACGTTCTTGCGGGCCCGCTTCTCCAGCCACGCCACTCCGGCCGAGCCGCCGGTGCCGGCCTTGGAGCCCATCGCGCGGCGGGTCGCCACGAGGTGGTCGTTGCGCCATCGCCACACCAGCTCGGCGACGTTCGTCAGGGCCTCCCCGAGACGGGCGAGGTCGCTGTCCGGGTCACCGGAGTACACCGCCGTCCACGCGGCCTCGACCGCCTCCACGGGCTCGTACCGCTGGGACACGTCCCGGCGCAGCACCTCGTCGGGGATCGCGTGGCCGCGCCGGGCGAGCAGGCGTACCGCCTCGTCGTAAAGACTCGGCTCGCACAGCGCCTTCTCCAGCTCGGCGTGCGTACGGGGGGTGCCCCGGTGCGGCACGAGCATCGACGCGGACTTGTCGCCGAGCAGGAACTCCATGCGGCGGTACATCGCCGACTGGAACCCCGAGCCCTCGCCCAGGGCGGAGCGGTACGAGTTGAACTGGGCCGGGGTGAGCTGGGCCAGCGGGCGCCAGGAGGCGTTCAGGGCGTCCAGCTCGCGCACGGAACGCTTCAGCGCGGCGATCGCGGTGGGCACGTCGTCCGAGCGGAGCGCCTTCGCGGCGGTCTCCCACTCGTGCGTGATCACCGTGAACCAAAGCTCCATGACCTGGGTCGTGACCAGGAAGACCATCTCTCCGGGGTCGTCGGAGAGGGTGTGCTGGAGGTGGGTGAGCACGTCGGCCCGGACGTAGTCCTCGTACGGCGTCGTACCGGCGAAGTCGAGATGCGGGGTCTCGGGCTCAGCGGCCTCTTCGGCGGCCTGGGAAGGGGGGTGAGCCTGGTGGGACATCGCTGTCTCCTGTTGAACTCCGGGTAGCGGTCCGCCCCTGCCGATGCCGGCACGGGGGCCCCGGTCCCCACGCTGAATCCTCCGCAATCCCATGGGATAGAGCAAGGCGGGACGCTGCGCCGGGCCTGGCCGGACGGCTCGCTGACCGTGCCGGAATGGCCTGCTGACCGCATAAGACCGTTCTCTTCCGGAATGAGATCACCTAGGGTCGCAAGCTGGGCGTGAGTGACCGTTGATGTCATGGGGGCACGGGGGCTCGCGCGTAACGGGGGAGGGGTGCGGGCTGTGCTGTGCGCGTTTTCGGGGGCGGGGTCGTGACCTCGGTGGAGGTGCGAGCGGGGGTTCCCGTACGGGTCCGCAGGGGTGGACCGCTGTGGGTGGTGCCGGTGGTGTGGACCGTCGGGCTCGGACTGTGGGGGCTGTCGCGGGACCACAGCGTGTGGCGGGACGAGGCGGCGACCTGGCAGGTGGCCCGGCGCTCCACCGCCGACATCTGGCACCTGCTCGACCAGGTCGACGCCGTGCACGGCCTGTACTACCTGCTGATGCACGCCCTCTTCAGCTGCTTCGGCCCCGGCACCACGACCCTCCGCCTGCCCTCCGTCCTGGCCGTCGCCGTCGCGGCGGGCTGCGTGACGGTCATCGGCGCCCGCCTCGCCGGAAACCCGGCCGGGATGGGCGCGGGCCTGGCCCTCGGACTGCTCCCGGCCGTGCAGTTCCACCTCCAAGAGGGCCGGCCGTACGCCCTGGTCATGGCGGGCACGGCGGTCTCGACGCTGCTCCTGGTGGTGCTGCTGGAGCGTCCCGCCTCCTGGTGGTGGGCCGCGTACGGCGTGACGGTCCTGCTCTGCGGACTGCTGAACTGGCTCGCGCTGCTGGTGCTGGTCGCGCACGCGGTGACCCTGTGCTGGACGCGGGCCGGGCGGGGGACGTGGGTCCGCTGGGCGTCGGCTTCCGGCGCGGCCGTCGCGGGGACGGCACCGCTGATCCTCTTCAGCCGGCACCAGTCCGAGCAGATCTCCTGGATACCGCCCCTGACCTGGCACATGCTGATCGGCCCGGCGATCCTGCTGGCGATCGGCACTCTGGGCGCCGTACTGGACCGCCCCCTCCCCGGCAGGCCCTCGCTCGCCTCGGTGGCCCTCCCCCTGCTGGCGGTCCCCCTCCTCGCCCTGACAGGGATCTCCCTGATCAAGCCCCTGTTCCTGGACCGCTACGTCCTCTTCGGCCAACTCGGCCTCACCCTGCTGATCGGCACGGCACTGGGCCGGGCGATCGCCGCGACGGCCCCGCGCTTCCCGAGGACCGCCCGACTGATCCTCCCCCTGGCACTCCTGTCGGCCCTCGGCGCCCTCCTCCCCTACTCCCTGGCCAAACGCGCCCCCGAGAGCCGCGTCGACGACGTCCTCTCGGCCGCCGACCGCGTCCACCACCTGAAGCACCCCGGAGACGCGGTCCTCTTCATCCCCGCCGCCCGCCGGGACACGGCCCTGGTCTCCCCCGACGCCTTCGTGGGCCTACGGGACATAGCCCTCGCGGAGACCCCCCTGGCCTCGGGCACCCTCAAGGGCGTGGAGGCGGAACCGTCCCGCATCCGCACGGCCATACGCCGCTCCGACCGAATCCTGCTGGTCACCGACGCACCGGGGGTGGCAAAGCGGGACTCGGCCCGCCGGGACAAGGCGAAGAGGGCCACGCTCCGGAGGTACTTCAGGGCCGTCGCGGACGAGACCGTACGGGGCCGCAGGGTGACGGTGTACGAGCGCCTCCCGGCCCCCGTCCGGGGCGCGGCGCCTAGGTCGTGTCCGGCGGATCAGGGTGCGGGAAGCAGCGGTGCCGATCGATCCCGGTGAGCGGGGTCTGGTGCGTCCAGGTGCAAGGCGGAGGAGGGAGTCGACGCGGAGCGTCGGCGAGTGACGACAACGCGGCAGATGGGCGTGCCAGACCCCGCGTCCGCGCCCTGATCCGCCGGACAGGCCCTAGTGGCAGACTTCAGCCATGACTACGCACAAGAACCTGCTCGGCGGCCCGGACCCGACGTTCCTGTCCGAGAACGAAGAGGCGTACCGCCTGCTGGGTGAGGGCTCGCAGAGTCCGGCGGAGGTCGTGGCGAAGTTCCCCACGTTCTCGCTGGCCTGGGCGATGCTCGCGGACGACGCCTTCGAGGGCGGCCGGGTGGTCGAGTCGTACGCCTACGCCCGCACCGGCTACCACCGCGGCCTCGACGCGCTGCGCCGCGCCGGCTGGAAGGGCCACGGCCCCATCCCCTGGTCCCACCAGGCCAACCGAGGCTTCCTCCGCTGCCTCGCCGCCCTCGCGCGGGCGGCCGACGCCATCAACGAGAAGGAAGAGGCCGACCGCTGCTGGCAGTTCCTCCAGGACAGCAGCGAGGAGGCTTACGCGGAGCTGCGGCGGTAGGTCCTGCCGGGCCGGCGAGGGGGCCGGGTTCGCTCACCCCCCAGAAGCCGGCTCCACCTCCCCCGTCTCCAGTGGCGGAGTCGTGATGCTGCCGTGGGTTCTGCATTCCGGGTGAGGGCAGTCCGGGGTGGGGCGGTGGCGGATCAGGGTGGCGGCGAGGACGGAGGCGAGGACGAGGACTCCCGCGCAGATCGGCATCGCCTTGTCGAAGGACGAGTTGAAGGCTGCCGGGAGGCGGTACGCCTCCGGGCCCATGCCGGTCAGCAACGGGAGCGCGGCTACCGCCACCAGGCCCGCCGCCCGCGCCGCCGCGTTGTTGATGCCGCTCGCCAGGCCCGCCCGGGACGTGTCGACCGAGGCCAGGACCGTGGCCGTCAGGGGGGCCACCAGGGTGACCATGCCGGTGCCCATGACGAGGAGCGCGGGCAGGACGTCCGTCAGGTAGTTCGCGTCCGGGCCGACCCGCAGCATCAGGAGCATCGCCGCCGCGCAGAGCAGCGGGCCGACGGTCAGGGGGAGACGGGGGCCCGTGCGGTCGGCGAGGGCGCCCGAGCGGGAGGAGAACAGGAGCATCAGGATCGTCGGCGGGAGCAGGGCCGTACCCGCCGCCAGCGGGGAGTAGCCCGCGACGACCTGGAGTTGCAGCGCCGTCAGGAAGAAGAAGCCGCCGAAGGCCGCGTACACGCACAGCGTGACCAGGTTGACCGCGGTGAACTGCCGTGAGGCGAAGATGTCCGGCGGGAGCATCGGGTTCGGCCGGTGGTGCTCGACGTAGACGAAGGCCACCGCCGCCGCCACGCCCGCCACCGCCGTCACCCACACCGCGACGGACGCGGAACGGGCCTCGATCAGCGCGTACGTCAGCAGCGCCAGCGCCGCCGCGCCCAGCACCGCCCCGAGCACGTCGAACCGCCCGCGCGCGGGCCCCGCGTCCGACTCGGGTACGTGCCGCAGCGCCACCGGTACGCAGATCAGAGCCAGCGGCACGTTCAGCAGGAACACCCAGCGCCAGCCGGGGCCTTCCACCAGCCAGCCGCCCAGGAACGGCCCGATCGCGGCGCCGACCCCGCCGAACCCGGACCACAGCCCCACCGCGCGGCTGCGGTCGTCGGGGTGGAAGGACGCCTGGATCAGCGCGAGCGACCCCGGCGTGAGCAGCGCCCCGCCCACCCCCTGGAGCGCGCGGGCGATGATCAGCACGTTCGGGTCGGGAGCCAGGCCGCACATCAGGGAGGCCGCCGCGAACCAGATCACGCCGATCACGAAGACCTTGCGCCGCCCGTACCGGTCCCCCAGCGAACCGCCCAGCAGGATCAGCCCGGCCAGCGTCACCATGTACGCGTTGACCGTCCACTGGAGCGCCGCGAGGCTCGCGTCGAGGTCGCGGCCGATGCGGGGCAGGGCCACATTGACGACGGTCGAGTCCAGCAGGGCCATGCTGGAACCGAGCACGGTGGTCAGCAGAATCCACCGGCCCTTGGGGGACGCCAGCCGGACATCGGGCATGTCCCCAGGTATACCCCGGATAGCCAGAGGGGGCCCGGCCCTGTGGAAAACAGGATGCCGGGCCCCCTCAGGAGACCACCGAGGGTCACTTCATCTTGTTGCCCGCCGACCGCAGGTTGTTCGCGGCGACGACGACACGCGCCGCCATGCCCGCCTCGGCCAGCTTGCCCCAGGTGCGCGGGTCGTACTGCTTCTTGTCACCGACCTCGCCGTCGACCTTCAGCACACCGTCGTAGTGACGGAACATGTGGTCGGCGACCGGACGGGTGAAGGCGTACTGGGTGTCCGTGTCGATGTTCATCTTCACGACGCCGTTCTCCAGCGCGGTGCGGATCTCCTCCTCGGAGGAACCGGAACCGCCGTGGAAGACGAAGTCGAACGGCGACTGCTTGCCGAACTTCGCGGCGACCCCGTCGTTCAGCTCCTTCAGCAGCTCCGGGCGGAGCACCACGTTGCCCGGCTTGTACACGCCGTGCACGTTGCCGAAGGACGCGGCCAGCAGGTAACGGCCCTTCTCGCCCAGGCCCAGCGCCTCGACGGTACGGATCGCGTCGTCGACCGTGGTGTAGAGGGAGTCGTTGATCTCGTGCGTGACGCCGTCCTCCTCACCACCGGTCGGGGTGATCTCGACCTCGAGGACGATGTTCGCGCGGCGGGCCTGCTCCAGCAGCTCCTGGGCGATCTCCAGGTTGTCCGCCAGCGTCTCGGCGGAGCCGTCCCACATGTGCGACTGGAACAGCGGGTTGCGGCCGGCCTTCACGCGCTCCTCGGAGAGCGTCAGCAGCGGGCGTACGTAACCGTCCAGCTTGTCCTTGGGGCAGTGGTCGGTGTGCAGCGCGATGTTCACCGGGTACTTCTCGGCGAGAATGTGCGCGTACTCCGCCAGCGCGACCGCGCCGGTCACCATGTCCTTGCTGTACTGGCCGCCGAGGAACTCCGCGCCGCCGGTCGAGATCTGGACGATGCCGTCGCTCTCCGCCTCCGCGAAGCCGCGCAGGGCCGCGTTCAGGGTCTGGCTGGAGGTGACGTTGATGGCCGGGTAGGCGAACTTGCCTGCCTTCGCCCGGTCGAGCATCTCGTTGTAGACCTCGGGAGTTGCGATGGGCATCTGTCCGCTCCTCGTGTTGCGGGTTGGCGTTCTGCGATACGGCCCTGACCTGGACCCTGGGGGGCGACGTCGGCGTCGGCCCCATCTTTCCAGACCTGCCCTGCCGGACGGTCTGACGGCCGGGGAGAAGTCCAGCCCCAAGCGGACCGTCAGTCCAGCCCCAGTTCATCCTTCGAGAAGGCGAACCGGTACGGAACGCCCGCCCCGGCCTCGATCTTCTCCGCGGCGCCGGTCGCGCGGTCCACGATCGTGGCGACGCCGACGACCTCCGCGCCGGCCTCCCGCACCGCCTCCACGGCGGTCAGCGGGGAGCCGCCGGTGGTGGAGGTGTCCTCGACGACCAGCACACGGCGGCCCGCGATGTCCGGACCCTCGACCCGGCGCTGGAGGCCGTGCGCCTTCGCGGCCTTGCGGACCACGAACGCGTCGAGCCGCTGCCCGCGCGCGGCGGCCGCGTGCAGCATGGCGGCGGCCACCGGGTCGGCGCCCATGGTCAGGCCGCCGACCGCGTCGAAGTCCAGGTCGGCGGTGAGGTCCAGCAGGACCTGGCCGACCAGCGGGGCGGCCTCGCCGTCCAGGGTGATGCGGCGCAGGTCGACGTAGTAGTCGGCCTCCAGACCCGAGGAGAGGGTCACCTTGCCGTGCACCACGGCCTTGTCCTTGATCTGCTGGAGCAGTTCGCCACGTACATCCGTCATACCGCCCAGCTTAGAGGCGGCGCCAGGTCCAGGTCGTGGACGCCTCCAGCGGCTCCAACGGGGTGACCAGGCGCTGGGCGGTGTTCAGGCCGTTCGGCGGACCGGTCTGCGGCTCGACGCACACGGCGGCGTCCTGCTCGTCGTAGACGACGGCCCACTGTTCGCGGCTGGCCACCTTCAGTTCCAGCTGACCGGGCCAGGTCAGGGTGACGTCGACTCCCTCGGGCATGCCGAAGCAGTCGTCCCAGGGGCCGGGCTTCGGCTCGATACGGTTGCCCGTCGGCAGGTGGTCCTCGCCGCGCTCCTCCTGCCACGCCGGGTGGAAGTCGACGCGCACGTCCTCGCCGCCCAGGTTCCGGTTGAACCAGGGGTGCCAGCCGATCTGCGCCGGGAACGAATCCTCGTACGTCTCCACGGACATGCTCAGCGTCAGGCTGTCCTCACCGAGGCGCACGATCTGCGTGATCCTGCCGGAGTGCGGCCAGGGGTCGGTCAGTTCGAACGTCAGCACCGCCTCGTCGGCCGACTTGCGCGCGGTGCGCCAGACTCCGTCGCGGGCGGTGCCGTGGATGGCGTGCGGCGGGGAGTTCAGCGGCATCTGCCGTACGACTCCGCCGTCCAGGAACTGCCCGTCCCTGATCCGCCCGCACCAGGGGACCATCGGGAAGCACCCGAACCGCTCCCCTTGCCGCAGCAGCTCGGTGCCCCCGACGAGCAGCCCCCCGATGCGCCCGCCCTTACCGGGCAGCACCCGTACCTCCGCGTCACCCGCGGCCAACGTGATCTCTCCGTTACTCACGCCCCCGACCCTACTGGTCCCTCCGGGGGTGGGGCGGGGGGTGTGGTCGGGGGGCTGGGAGGTGCGCGGGGGACGGGGTGCGAACCGGGGCGCCGCTCGCTCCGCGCACGGAGGGCTCGGCCTGCGGCCGGCGGCTGTTGCCGTACGCGGGCCGGGGTGGACGTGGCCGCTATCGGGGGTGGGGCGGCGGGGGTGGTTGGGGAGCTGCAGGGTGCGCGGCGGACGGGGGCACCGGGGACGGCGCGGAGGCCGTGGGTACCGAGGTGCCGCTCGCTCCGTGTACGGGGGGCTCGGGCTGCGGCCGGCGGCTGTTGCCGTACGCGGGGCGGGGTGGACGTGGCCGCTGCTGGGGGCGGGGGGCTTCGGGGGCCCTCGGCCGATGTCGCGGAGTGGTCAGTGGCGTTTGCGGAGGGCTCGGGCGACCACGATCGCCGAGGCGAACGCGACCGCTGCCGCCGGGGCGGCCCAGCGGAGGACCGGGCTGGCGGTGACCGTCTGGGGGGCGGGTACGGGGGCGTAGCGGCCGCGGGGCGGGGCGTGGTCGACCTCCTCCGCGCTGCGGCCGATCATCGTCCGGCGGGCGTGGGCGGCCTCGGCGGGGGGCTCGGCGCGGACCTCCAGGCCGTCGGGGACGGTGTCGGGGATGACCGCGTCCGTCTCGGGGTCGAGGGAGGGCGGGGGGACCTCGGTGTCGAAGACGGAGGGGTTCTCCGCACGGGGGTCGGGCTCTGCCTGCTCCGGCTCGGCCGCCGCCTGGCCTTCCGTCCGCTGTCCCGGCTCGGCCGGATCGCCCTGTTCCTGCCGGCCCGGCCCGGCCGCCTCTTCCGACGTGGAGTTCTCGGACACCGCCCGTGCGGGCCCCGTGCCCCCCGCCAGAGTCTCCAGCGTCCGGGTCAGCAACCGGTTCGCCGCCGTCGTCACCGCGTCCTCGGGGAGTTCCGACAGGCGGCCGTCGGCCTTGGCGGTGCCGGTCACGGTGACTGTCGTGCCGTCCTCCGTGGGCAGCAGGGCCAGGGTCAGGGAGAGCACGACCACCCCCGCGCCCCGCGCCTCCGTACCGTCACCGCGTACCGCGTACGTGCCGTCCGCCCGCGCGCTCACCGACAGCGTGCCCCGGTAGGTGACCGAGTGGCCGCCGACGCGCAGTTTCAGGCGGCCGGCGACGGGAGCCGCGCCGGCGTCCTGCTGAAGTCCCGGCACCGCGCGGGCCACCCTCACGGCGTCCGCGAGGGCGTCCCTGAGCCGGTCGGCCGGAACCGGAACGAAGACCTGGAGCTCCATGTCTGCCGAGCCTACCCAGTAGTCCCCGGAATGCACCCGCCCTCAGTACTGCGGACGTGCCAGCGTCGACGGGGACAGGCCCGGTACGCGGGCGAGGCGGGCCGCCGCCACGTCCACTCGGAGGTCCGAGTCCGTCAGGGTGCGGGGGTGGAGGTCCAGGTGGGGGCGCGGGGCCCTGGCGCCGGGAGCGGCCAGGAGGAAGCCCCAGTCGTGCGGGGTACGGGAGGAGCCGGCCGAGCGGTCGGGACCGGTGGCGAACCCGG